>JAQBPK010000308.1 GCA_028287565.1 Vulcanimicrobiota bacterium | reverse complement strand
GCGCCGCGCAGCGCCGACGCGTCGATCCCGCTCGCGCTCACGCGCACGGTGCCGCCGTTGCCGAAGCTGCCGCCCGCGACGACGGAGCCGCCGGCCGCGTCAAGCCGCGCGGACGACACGTCGACGGTGTTGCCGCGCAGCGCGACGGTCGCCGCCGCACCGCGCAGCGGGACGCCTTGAATGCGCGCGTCGGCAAAACGCGCGTCCGCGATCTGCAGCACGGTCTTGCCGTTGCTCGCCACGACGCTCACCGGCGCGTCGATGCCGCCGTGCGCGCGCACGCCGCGCAGGAACGGCGCAAGGCGGTCGAAGCTGCTCACGATGCGCCCGCGCATCGCGAACAGCGACGTCGCGGTGGCGTATGCGCCCTCGCCGCGCAGGTCGCCGAGCGGGCCGTGAACGCGCACGCCGGTGACCGCGATGCCGCCGGCGTTGCGGCTGACGTGCGCGTCGGCGTCGCCGATCGCAAAGCCGGCGGCGCGCGCATTGCGCACGCGCACGTTGCCGGACGCGTCGGCGAGCGTCGCGCCGCGCACCTCGCCCGCGATGTCGGCGTCAAGCGTCCCCGACACCGCGGGCAGTGCCGCGGCGTTGAGTCCCGGAAGACGCGTGCGCGCCGCCGGCAGCAGCACGAGATGGTGCGCGCTGACGATGCCGTCGACCAAACTGTTCGGACGGTCGTACGCGACGTGCGCGTAGAGCGACGCGCCGTCGGCGCGCGCGAGCGTGAGCGGTCCGATGCTGCCGGCGCCTTCAGGCGTGAACGCGAACGGCGCGCGCAGCATGCCGTGCGGCGCGTCCGCGGCGACCGAGCCGCGCGCGGCGAGCTTTTCGTCCGTGCCCGTGAGGTGAACGAGCGCGTGCACCGTCGCATGCGGCAGCAGCGCCGCGGCGTACGGAAGCGCGTCCCCGGGACCGTCGACGGTCGCGAGCAGATCGGTGTCGACGTGCTTGCCGAGCACGAGCGCGCCGTGCGCGCGCAGCGCGAGCGGTCCGTAGCGCGCACCGGCGCCGACGACTTGAAAATCCTCTCCGCTGAACGCGATCGAGCCTGCCGCATCGTTGAGCACGTACGCCTGGTACGCGATGCGCGGCGAGCTGAAATTACCGCGCACGATAGGCTTGTCGATCGGACCGTCGGCCCGCAGCGTGAACGCGATATCGCCTGCAACGGGACGCCGGATCGAAGCGTCGGAGATCGTGCGCAGCTTCGCGAGCGGACCGTTTCCGGTGACGAGGAACCGCAGCTGCGGGCGGGCCAGCCCGTAGATTCCGCCGCTCAGGTGCAGCGGCACGCCGGCGAGCGTCGCGTCGATCCCGGTGGTCGTCACCCCGTCGTCGTACACGCGCAGCATGCCGTGCGCGTCGCCGATCGGAACGCGCAGCTGCGCGGCGAAGATCTTGCCGTCGACCAGCTCGGCGCTGCCGCCGGTGTGCGCCACGGTCACGCCGTCCGGCTGGATGAAACCGTAGACGCGCGCGTCAATGTCGCGCAGGCGGCCGTCCACGATGTGGATCGCGTGCGTCGCCATCGCGAAGTTCACCAGCGGTCCGACCGGGATCTCGTTCGCGTGCCAGTGCTGCGACGCGAAGCCGCGGCGGTGGTCGAAGCGCCCGCGGCCGCGGATCGGGTAGGTGCGCGATCCGTCTTTCAGCGTCGCGTCGACGCGGTAGTACGCGGGGTCGGTCGGCGCGAGCACCGCATCGACGTTGACGCCGGTCAGCGATTCGCGGCGCTCGCGGTTCGGCTCGACGAAGCGGTCGAGCAGCGCGACCTCGCCGTCGCGCACGCGCACGCGCACCGCGATCGGCGTGTTGTCCGGCCGCGCCGGCGCGCCGCTCCCGCCGGGCAGCGCGACGTTGTACGTGCCGTCCGCGTGGTGGATCAGCGTGAGCCGGGGCCGCTCGACGTCCACCGCGTGCAGCCCGAAGCGGTGCGTGCTCCCCGGCAGCAGATCGCGCAGCGAGAACGCGACGTCGACGCGGTCGGCGGTGAGCACCGGCTCGCCGGCGCGGTTGCGCACCACCGGCGCCACGATCGACAGCGACGACGTGCCGACGCGCATGCGCTGCGAGCTGAGATCGTATCCGAGCGCACCCACGGCTGCCCGGATACCGAAGCCGGCGACCGCGTTGTGTGCGGCGGCAACCGTAGCGGCGACGACGACGATGGCCGCGAGAACGGCGATGAGGAGGCGGCGGCGTCCAAGCATATGCTTTCATGTCGTTCCCGCCGCCCGGGGTTTGGGGGCACCCCACATCGGGGGATTGCAGCGGACCGGCCTCGTTCACTAGGCGCGTCCGTCATGGGACGCCGAACCGTTAGGCGGCGGTCAGCGCGCCGTTGCCGGCGGCGGCGTGTCCGGGCGCGTCATCACGATTTGCAGCAAGCCCGCGTAGTGCGAGCGGAACGCCGCGGCGCTCATCAGCAAGTAGTAGTTCCACATGCGGTAGAAGCGCTCGTCGTAGCGCGCTTTGAGCGCGGGCCATGCCGCCGTGAAGTTGCGGTACCACGCCATCAGCGTCGGGTCGTAATACGGGCCGAACGCGTGCACGTCCTGAATCGCGAACAGTCCCTCCATCGCGCGCGCCAGCATCGCGAGCGACGGTACGCTGCCGTTGGGGAAGATGTACTTGACGGTCCACGGGTCGGGCACGTCGTCGCTGGTGGGGCTCGCGATCGTGTGGATCAGCGAGATGCCGCCGGGCGCGAGGCAGCGGTCGACGACCTCCATGTAGGCGCGGTAGTTCTTGCTGCCCACGTGCTCCATGATGCCGATCGAGACGACGCGGTCGTACGTGCCTGTCGCAGTACGGTAGTCTTCGAGCCGCAGGTCCACCGGCAGCCCGGCACACAGCTCGGTCCCGAGCGCATGCTGCTCTTTCGAGACGGTGTAGCCCGTCACGGACACGCCGTACTTCTCGGCGGCGTATTTGGCGAAGCTGCCCCACCCGCAGCCGAGCTCGAGCACGCGCATGCCTTCGCGCAGCCCGAGCTTGCGGCACACGAGATCGAGCTTGGCTTCCTGCGCGTCGTCAAGGTTCGTCGCGTCCTTCCAGTACCCGCACGTGTACACGAGCCGTTTGTCGAGCATTGCGCGGTACAGGTCGTTGCCCGCGTCGTAGTGGCGCTTGCCGACCTCGAACGAGCGCCGGCGGGTCTGCAGGTTGAGCAGCTTCGCTTTGAGCGCGCTCGCCACGTACTTCACGTTCTTCGGAATGACGTCGGCCAGCTTGGCCTGATGGAGGCGCGTGATCAGCTCGTCGACCGCGGGGGAATCCCACCAGCCGTCCATGTACGACTCGCCCAAGCCCAGCGGCCCGTCGCGAGCCACGCGGTCGAAGAACCGCCGGTCGTGAACCGCGATGTCGTGCGAGGCCCGTCCGCCGATCTCGATCCCGGCCTTCTCCAGCAGCTCGCGAATGAAGCCTTCCGCGCTCGCGAACCCCTCGAAGCCTCTGCGCGCCAGTCCCGCGCGCTCGTCGATCGTCACTCCCATCGTAGCCTACCTCATGGATAGTGCGCGAGCTTCGCCTGCATGACGTTGAACTGTCCCGACCGGAACATCGCGTACCAGCCGGCGATGAAGAACTCCCACTTGCGGAGAAACTCATCGTCGTAGCCGAGCTTCGCGACGTCCCCTTTGTTGCGCTGAAAGCGCGTCCACGCCTCGTCCATCGTGCGAGCGTAGTCCTGGCCGAACGCGAGCTCCTCCTCGCACTTCAGGCCCGCCTCCTCGGCGGCCGTGATGAACGTGCCGACCGACGGGAACTCGCCGCCCGGAAAGATATATTTTGAAAAGAAGTTGAGCGTCTTGGCGCCGTTGGGATCCCACTTGTTGCAGAGCATCGTCTGGATCATCGCGACGCCGCCGCGCGTCAGGTACTGCTTGACCTTGCGGAAGTGCTCGACCCAGAACTGAGAGCCGACGTGCTCGAAGAAACCCGTCGACACCACCGCGTCGTACTGGCCCGGCATGTTGCGGTAATCCTCGAGCAGCAGCGTCACCTTGCCCTCGGCGATCGCGTCCTTGTTGAGCTCCTTGGCGTACTCGTACTGCCGCTGCGAGACCGTGCAGCCCGTGATCGTATAGCCCTTGGACGCGGCGAGCTGGAGAAAATATCCCCAGCCGCACCCCATCTCCAGGATGCGCTGCGGCGGCGGCCCGATTCGGCTGAGAATACGGTTGTACTTGTTGAGCTGAGCGTCCTCGAGCGACATGTCCTTGCCGTCCCACCAGCCGCTCGAGTACGTCATCATCCGGTCCGTGTACGACTGGAAGAGCTCGGGCGGGTAGTCGTAGGCCTCGTGGATGTTCTGCTTGCTGCCCTCGAACGTGTTGCGGGCTCGCAAAGCCGTCCAGCGCGCGATGAGGTTGTTGACGAAATCGAACTTCGTCAGGCGCGCGAACTCGTCGCGGTTGCGCTGGCAGAACGTCAGAAAGCTCTTGAGGTCGGGCGAGTCCCAGTAGCGCGCCATGTACGACTCGCCGAGGCCGATGTCGCCGCGGCTGAGGATTGCGTCGACCGTCTTCCAGTCGTTCACGATCATCGTGCCCGTCTCGCCCGGTTCCGTGCCGCTGTACCGGCGCGTCGCGCCGTCCGGCAGCACGAGATTCAGCTCGCCGTAGCGTGTTTTCGTAAGACCGTCGAGAAGAAGGTCTCGCCTGCTCATGGGCGTTCCTCGCTCATGCGCGGCAGTTTATATGGCTCGGAAAGAGAAGCCTCTCGGGTGCCCGGCGTGTGGTTCGGGCTGGTTCGGAGGCGACATGCCCGTGCAAAAGCCCGTTTTCCGGGTTGTCATCACCGCGCGGGACCGCGCCACGATGCTGGCGCTGCTCGCGCGCCGCCGGCTCGACATCGGCGGCAGCCCGCGCTACTCCGGCGACGGCGCGGTGCGCATCGACGCGTACGTGCCCGCGGACCAGGTCGACGCGCTCGAAGGCGACGGCGTGCGGGTCGAGATCGTCGGCGACGAGACGGCCGTCGCGCGCGAGCGGCAGAAGGAAGTCGGAAAGGGAAACCGGTTCTTGACCGGCGACCCCGTTCCGCGCGGCCTCGGCCGATTGATTCGGAGCGACGATGTATCTTAACGTCGACGAAGTCGACACCGCCGTCATCAACCTCGCATCGGCGTTCCCGTCGACCTGCTCGCTGATCACGCTGCCGAACACGACGTTCGAAGGCCGCACGACGCACGCGCTCCGGCTGGGCGTAGGCGCGGCGGGCTCGCGCGACTGCGTGATGATGATCGGCGGCCAGCACGCGCGCGAATGGGGCAGCTGCGAGATCCTCGTGCTCCTCGCGTCCGATCTGCTCACCGCGTTCAAGAGCAACATGGGCCTCGGGTTCGGTCTCAAGACGTTCACCGCGGCGCAGATCCAAACGCTGCTCAACGAATTGCATCTCGTCATCTTCCCGATGGTCAATCCGGACGGCCGCCACTTCAGCCAGCTCCACGATCCCATCCACGGCAATGCCGGCTGGCGGCGCAACCGCAACACCAAGGATGCGAACAACGACGCGAACTGCATCGGCGTCGACCTCAACCGCAACTACGATTTCCTGTTCGACTTGGCGAAGTTCGCGCCGGCGGCCAACATCACGAGCCACACGTCCGCGGATCACTGCGACCCGAACCAGACGTACCAAGGTCCGAAGCCGTTCTCGGAGGCCGAGACGCAGAACGTCAAGTGGCTGCTCGACGCCAACCCGCGCACGCGCTGGTTCGTCGACGTGCACAGCTACTCGCAAGACATCCTCTACAGCTGGGGCGACGACAACGACCAGTCAACGACGCCGTCGATGAACTTCGCCAACCCGGCGTTCGACGGGCTGCGCGGCGTCAACGGGGACGCGGCGTACGGAGAGTTCATCCCGGCCGACGACCAAGCGGTCGCGGTCGCGCTGGCCACGAGCTTCACGACCGCGCTGCAAGCGGTGAGAGGCATCAGCTACACCGCGAAATCGTCGTACGATCTGTACCCGACCTGCGGCACCAGCGACGACTACGCGTATTCGCGCCATTTCACCGACCCGAGCAAAGGCAAAGTCTACGCGTTCGTGATCGAGTGGGGAACGGAGTTCCGCCCGGCGTGGACGGAGATGCAGAACATCATCCAGGACGTCGATGCGGGGCTGATCCAGCTCTGTCTGGATGCGCCGTGCGCCGCAGGCCTCGCCGCGATCTTTCTCGAGACGCCGGCCCTCGTGTTCGAAGCCGTTCCGGCCGGCGTCGAGACGTCGCGCGCCGCGCTGTTCTCGGTGCAGAGCTGCGGCGCCGTCGACCTGAACGTCGTCTCCGGACCGATGGTCACGTCCGGCCCGGGATCGTTCTCCTTGCCGGTAGGCAGCGCGTCGCTTCTCGCCGCATCGAGCGCCGCCGAGCGCGACGTGCGGCTGTGGGTGTCGTTCACGGGCACCAGCGCGGGCGACGTGACGACGGGCACCATGACGGTGCACTGCACGCAGACGAACCAGAGCTACGTCATCCCGATCACCGCGCACACGATCGCGCAGCCCAAAGTCGCGTCGGTGCTCGTGCTCGACAAATCGAGCAGCATGGACGATCCGTCGGGCGTTCCGAACCAGAAGCGCATCGACGTGCTGCACGCCGCGGCGCCGGGCTTCGTGGCGCTGCTGTCCGATGCGGACGGCGTCGGCATCGTGAGCTTCGATCAGGACGCGCACCCCGTGATGGCGCTGGAACCCGCGGGCGCGCTCGGCAATCCCGCGGGCGGCCGCAAGCACGCGACGGACAAGATCGCCGCGCACGCGACGAATCCTGCGGGCTCGACGTCCATCGGCGACGGCGTCGAGCTCGCGCACAACTCGCTGCCGGCGTCGGGATACGATAGCACGGCGATCGTCGTCTTCACCGACGGCGAGGAGAACACGCCCAAACTGATCGCGGACCTCCCCGCCGGACTCATCAACGACCGCGTGTTCGCGATCGGTCTCGGCACCGTCGACCAAGTCAACCCCGTCGCGCTGAACGCGCTCGTGCACGCGACGGGCGGCTATCTGCTGCTCACCGACCAGCTCGGCCCGAACGACCAGTTCCGGCTCGCGAAGTACTTCGTGCAGATCGTCGCGGGCGTCACGAACGCGGAGATCGTCGTCGACCCGCAAGGGGTCGTGCTGCCGGGCGCCGAGGTGCGCATCCCGTTCGATCTCGTGGAAAGCGATTACGGCGCGGACGCGATCGTGCTCTCGCCGTTCCCGTCCGCGCTGCGCTTCCGGCTCGAGACGCCGGCCGGCGAACGCTTCGACCACACGGCGCTCGGCGGCGTCACCGGCGTGCAGTTCTCGAGCGGCGCGCAGCTCGCGTTCTACCGGCTCAGCTTGCCGGTGCTCGTCAAGGGCACGCCGGCCGCGCGCGGCCGCTGGCACGTCGTGCTCAGCACGGGCAAAGAGCAGGGCGCGACGTTCGCCGCAAGCACCGGGCGAAGCATCCCGTACAGCGTGGTCGTGCACGCGCGCAGCGCGCTGAACATGGACGTGTTCCTGACGCAGCCGAGCTACGTCGCGCCGACGGCGCTGGACCTGCGCGCCGTGCTCACCGAGATCGGCATGCCGCTTGAAAACCGCGCGCACGTTCGCGCGCAGGTGAAGCGCCCCGACGGGACGACGACCGTCGTCGCGCTCGCCGAGACCGAGCCCGGCGTCTTCGAAGCGACGACGCAAGCACCGCTGAACGGCGTCTACCCGGTGCGCTTCCGCGCGAACGGGACGAGCCTGCGCGGCTTCCCGTTCACGCGCGAGCAGACGCGCACCGGAATGGCATGGCGGGGCGGCGACGCGCCGCCGCCGCGCACGCCGCCGGGCAACCACGAGCTATGCGATCTGGTGCGCTGTCTTATCGCGGACGACGGCATCCGCCGCTGGCTCGAGACACAGCACATCGATCCCAAGACGCTGGCGCGCTGCATCGAAGGAGCGTGCCCGAAGTAACGGCGCTATTGCGTTGTGCCTTGCACGATCCGCTTGCGCACGATGTCGTTGAACCTGCGCTGCTTCGCGCAATCGCGCGCTACCGCGGTCGCGTGGAACTCCCGGGTCCCCGCGCAGGCGTCGAGCAGCGCGTCCGAACGGCTGAGATCGGCGTTCCAGTCGCCGATGTGCAGCGCGAACTCCGCGGGTGCGCGCATCGCGCGCAGATAGGCTTCGTTGACGCTGCGGCGCGGCTCGGGACAGTCGCGGTTCGCCGCAAGCCCGGAAACGGCGGCGTTGTACGCGTCGAGCCGCGAGACGCGATCGTCGGCGGCGGTCCGCAGAAAGCGCACGGCCCGCACGCAGGCCTCCTCGTCGCGCCCGCCGACGAGGTCCACAATCGCAGTCTGTACGGGATGGGGCCGCACGGCCGCCGGCTTGCGCGTCGCTGCCGGCGCGGGAGTCGCCGTGGGCTTGCGCGTCGGCGCGGCTGTGGGCTTGCGGCTCGGCGCTGCCGTGGGCTTACGTGTCGGCGCTGCCGTGGGCTTGCGGCTCGGCGCGGCTGTGGGCTTGCGCGTCGGCGCGGCTGTGGGCTTGCGTGTCGGCGTGGCTGTGGGCTTGCGTGTCGGCGCGGCTGTGGGCTTGCGTGTCGGCGCCGGCGTGGCCGCGTGAACGGCGACGCGACGAGGCGTGGCCGCCGGTGCACGGGCGGGCGGGGCCGTGGTCGCCGCGATGGTGCCGGGCGTGCGCGAAGTCGTGTCGCGCACCTGCCTGCCGACCGTGAACGCCGACAGGGCAACGAGCACGAAGCCGCAGATCATCAGGATCGCCCGCAACGGCCGATTCACATTGGGGCATTTCTTGACTTTCGGGGTGCGCCGTCCTCCACGGCCTGGCGGACTGCCGCACCTTGCCGCGAAGGCGTCCGGGATGACGGCGATACGGGACGGCAAGCACTTCCGCGCCTGCAACCTGTGCGAGGCGATCTGCGGCCTCGAGATCACGGTCGCGAACGGCGCGATCACCGACCTGCGCGGCGACGCGCTCGACCCGTTGTCCCACGGTCACATCTGCCCCAAGGGCAACGCGCTGATCGACCTGCACGCCGATCCCGACCGCCTCAAGACGCCGATCCGCCGCACCGCGGGCGGCTGGGAACCGATCGCGTGGGACGCCGCGTTCGACTTGGTCGCCGAACGCCTCAAAGCGATCGTCGAGGAGCACGGCGACGACGGCGTCGCGATCTATCTCGGCAACCCCAACGTCCACAACAGCGGGACGCTGCTCAGCTCCGGCGGCTTCTTGCGCGCGCTGCGCACGCGCAACCGTTTTTCCGCGACGAGCGTCGACCAGCTCCCGCACCACCGCGCGGCGCTCGAGATGTTCGGCCACCCGATGCTGATCCCGATCCCAGACGTCGACCGCACTGGCTACTTCCTGTGCATGGGCGCGAACCCGCTCGCGTCCAACGGCAGCATCATGACGGCGCCCGGCATGCGCTCGCGGATGAAAGCGGTGCAGTCGCGCGGCGGCCGCGTCGTCGTGATCGACCCGCGCCGCACGGAGACGGCCGCGGTCGCTGACGAGCACCTGTTCATCCGCCCGGGCGCCGACGCGCTGTTCCTGCTCGCGATCGTCGATACGATCTTCGAGTCCGGCGCCGCGCGTTTGGGCCGCCTCGCGGAATTCACCGACGGTTTCGACGATCTGCGCGCGGTCGCGCGAGCGTTCCCCGCGCACCGCGTCGCCGCAAAGACCGGGATTTCGGAAGACACCATCCTGCGCATCGCGCGCGAGTTCGCGGCCGCACCGCACGCCGTCGCGTACGGGCGCGTCGGGCTGTCGACGCAGTCGTTCGGCGGCCTGTGCCAGTGGCTGGTGAACGCGCTCAACGCGATCACGGGCAACCTCGACGAGCCCGGCGGCATGATGTGGCCGCGCCCGGCGTACGATCTGCTGCAAAACGCGAAGCCGGGCGAGACGCACGCGGGCCGCTGGCGCTCGCGCGTGCGCAACCTGCCGGAGTTCGACGGGGAGTTCCCGGTCGCGACGATGGCCGACGAGATGCTGATGCCGGGCCCGGGACGCGTGCGCGCGTTCGTCACGTCGGCGGGCAACCCGGTGCTGTCGACGCCACACGGCGCGAAGCTCGACGACGCGCTGAGCGGGCTCGACTTCATGGTGTGCATCGACCCGTACCTGAACGAGACGACGCGCCACGCCGACGTGATCTTACCGCCCGCGCACGGTCTCGAAGTCGATCACTACGACGTCATCTTCCACCACTTCGCCGTGCGCAACACCGCGCGCTACAGCGAAGCGCTGTTCCCGATCGAGCCCGAGCAGCGCTACGACTGGCAAATCTTCGAAGCGCTGCGCCAGCGTATGACGGGCAAGGCCGGCAAGAATCCCACGGAACGGCTCGATCTCGGCCTGCGCACCGGCCCGTACGCGACGAGCATCGACGAATTGCGCGAGCACCCGCACGGCGTCGACTACGGCCCGCTGCAGCCGTCGCTGCCGCAGCGCTTGCTCACGGCGAACGGGCGCGTGCGCCTTGCGCCGGCCGCATTCATCGCCGACCTCACCCGCCTCGAAGCGCACCTCGCCGAGCCCGCCGCCGAGCTCGTGCTGATCGGACGCCGGCAATTGCGCAGCAACAACTCGTGGATGCACAACGCACCGCGCCTGATGCGCGGTCCCGACCGCTGCACCGTCATGCTGAATCCTGCGGATGCAAGCGCGCGCGGCATTGCGACGGGCGATCCGGTGATCGTGCGCTCCGCGGTCGGCGCGGTGACCGTTCCGGCGGAAGTCACCGACGCGCTCATGCCCGGCGTGATCAGCTTGCCGCACGGTTTCGGCCACGCGCGCGCGGGCGTGCGCATGTCCGTCGCGGCGGCGAATCCGGGCGCGAGCTACAACGACCTCGCGGACCCCGACCGCCTCGACGAGCTCACCGGCAACGCGGCGCTGAGCGGCGTCCCGGTGGAAGTACACCTCGCCGTCACCGCCGCGGCCGGTGCATAGCAGCTTCGAAACGGCTGCCGCGCGCCGCCGTTTCTATATCGACGCCGGACTGCGAAAGCGGCCGCTCGGATCCGGCAGCAATATGGAAACACTCATGCAATCCGAGCGCGAGAAGCTCTTCATCGTCATGGAGAGCTTGTTCGGAGATATCCCTGCCGCGGTCGTCGGCGGCGTTGCGACCCGCGCGTATTCACCCGAGCGCAAGACGCAGGACGTGGACGTCCTCGTGGACCACGCGCGGTACGATGAAGCCGTGACGAAGCTGCGGAATATGGGCTGGCGCAACGACGGCGACTTGTTCTTCCCGAACGGACTGCTCGGCCTGTACGGTACCGCTTGGAAAAAAGACGATCACAAGCTCGACGTTCTCGCGACCGATCAAGCGTGGGCCGGCGAAGCGCTCGCGGAAGAGGTTTACGACCAAACCGGCCTTCGCGTCATACCGCTACCCTATCTCGTCTTGATGAAGATCGACTCCGCTCGCGGAATCGACCAAGGCGACTCACGCGCATGCTGGGCCTTTTGGACGAATCGGCGCTCGAGCGCGTCGTTGCGGTCGTCGAACGGCACTACGGCGACCCGCACGGCGCCGAAGACGTGCGCCAGTACGCGAAGCTCGGCGCCATGGAGTACTGGACCCGGGACGACTCCGGCTGACGGCGCGCCGTCACAAGGCCGGCGTGAAGTCCAAGGTCTTCACGAGGAACGCGTAGCGGTCCGCGACGTCCTCGATGATCTTCTCGGTCGGGCGGCCGCCGCCGTGACCGGCTTTGGACTCCACGCGCAGCAGCACCGGTGCGTCGCCGGTCTGCGCATGCTGCAGCGCGGCCGCGTACTTGAACGAGTGCGCGGGGAACACGCGGTCGTCATGATCGGACGTCATCACCATCACCGGCGGGTACTTCACCCCGTCCTTGACGTTGTGGTACGGCGAGTACGCGTACAGATACTTGAACTGGTCCGCCGACGCGTCGGACGCGCCGTAGTCGCTCGTCCAGGCCTTGCCGACCGTGAACTTCTGGAAGCGCAGCATGTCCATCACGCCGACCTCGGGGATCGCCGCGCCGAACAGGTCGGGCCGCTGGTTCACCACCGCGCCGACGAGCAGCCCGCCGTTGGAACCGCCGTTCGCCGCGAGCTTGGGCGTCGAGGTGATCTTCTTGTCGATCAGCATCTGCGCGGCCGCGATGAAGTCGTCGAACACGTGCTGTTTGTTCGCGAGCCGTCCCGCGTCGTGCCATGCCTGGCCGTACTCGCCGCCGCCGCGAAGCGTGGCGACCGCGTAAGCGCCGCCCATCCGCAGCCACAGCGCGGCGCCCGACGAGAACGACGGCGTGAGCGAGATGTCGAACCCGCCGTAGCCGTACAGGATCGTCGGCGTCGAGCCGTCGAGCTTCATGTCGGTGCGGTGCGTCACGAACACCGGGATGCGCGTTCCGTCCTTGGACGTCGTGAACAGCTGTTCGGTGACGTAGGGCGTGCGGTCGAACGCGATCTTCGGCTGCACCGCGACGGTGCTCTTGCCGGTTTTGGTGTCGTAGCGGTACACGGTGGTCGGGTACGTGTACGAGTTGAAGATGTAGTACGCGATGCGGTCCTCGCGCCACGCGTTCGGAACCCCGCCGCTGCCGATCCCGGGCAGCTCGATGGTGCCGGCGGGACGCCCTTGCAGGTCGGTGATGCGCGTGACCGAGTGCGCGTCGTGCAGGTAGCCGAGATAGAACTTGTTACCGATCAGCGAGACGCCTTCGAGCTTGTCGGCCGACTGCGGTACGATGTCGTGCAGCGCGTGTGATGGATCGGTGACGTCGAGCCATGCCAGCCGCTCGCGCGGCGCGCCCGCGTTCGTCTGAATATAGAGCCGGTTGCCGTCGTCGCCCACAACGTTGTAGTGCACCACGGGATCGAGCGTGAAGACGGTGCGGAACGCCGAGTCGGGCTCGCCGCGCCGCTTCCACGCCAGACTGTTGCCGCCGCCCTTGCTGGTGTAGAAGAAGTAGTATTTCTCGTTCTCGCTGCTGCCGATGCCGACGAACTGATCGGGGTGCTCCGGCGACGCGTACACGAGCTTGTCGCTCGCCTGCGGCGCGCCGAGCTTGTGGAAATAGACTTTCTGCACGCCGAGCGCGCTCAGCGTCGCGTTGCCGTCCTTGGGTTTGTCGTACGCTTCGTAGTAGAAGCCGCCGTCGCCGACCCACGTCGCGCCGGAGAACTTGCTCCACTCGATCTTGTCCGCAAGGTCCTTGCCGGTCGCGACGTCCTTGACGTGCCAGGTCTGCCAGTCGGCGCCCGACGACTGCGTCGCGTACGCGAGGTACTTGCCGTCGTGCGTGAACGACACGCCGCCGAGCGCGACCGTTCCGTCCGCCGCGAGCTTGTTGGGATCGAGCAGCACGCGCGCCGGCGCGGTCTCGCTCTCGCGCACGTAGATCACGCTCTGGTTCTGCAGGCCGCTGTTGCGCGAATAGAACCAGCGCTTGCCCTGACGGTACGGCGCGCTGAGCTTCTCGTAATCGATCAGCTTGCGGTACGCGTCGCGAATCGCGTTGCGCTGCGGGATCGCGTCGAGGTACGAGCGCGTGAGATCGCCTTCAGCTTTCACCCATGCGGTCGTCTGCGGCGCGTCGACGTCTTCCATCCAGCGGTACGGATCCGCGACGCTCGTCCCGAAATACGTGTCCGTGATCGTGCCGCGCGGCGCATCCGGGTAGGCGAGCGTGCCACCGGCGGCGAGGGCGGGCGACGCAGCAAATAGCGCGGCTGCAAGCGCGAGAAGAAGGCGACGCATGAAGCAGCCTCTTCTACGGATTAAACCGGAGGTGCCTGCACCCCGTGCGCAAAGGCTTCCAAACGGATCCGGTCGATCGAGCGCACCCGCCCGCGGTCCAACTCGACTGCTTGTGCGTTCTTGAGCCGGATCAGCGCGCGCGCCGCCATGTCGCGCACGGTCCCGGCCGCCGCGGCGATCTGCGCCTGCGAGAGATTCTCCACGCCCGGTAATCCCAGCGCCATTCCCGTGGTCGCGGGCGCGTACGACATGAGGAACTTCGCGACGCGCTGCAGCACGTGCGCGAACGCGAGGTCGGCGATCGTGTCGATCGAGCGGCGGCGCGCTTGCGACGAAGCGGCCAGGAACCCGAGCGCGAGCTCGCTGTCGTTGCGCACCGCGTGCAGCACGGCTTCGGACGGAACGAGCACGATCGTGCAGTCGGTCAGCGCCTCCGCGCGCGTCGTCGCGCCGCCGCCGTCGAACGTGCCCGACTCGTTGAGCGGGTCGTGCGTGAGCCGCTCGCCCAGCGCGTGCGTCTTGCCGTCGGGCGAGAGCAACGTGTAGACCACCTTGCCGCTGCGCACGAAACCGAGATACGGCCAGATCTCGCCCTCGTCGAAGATCGTCTCGCCGGTGCGGTACGAGCGTTCCGTCGCGACGGAGGCCAGCTCGTTGATCGTCGACTGCTTCGCGTTCGCGAACGGCGCGGTGTGCGAGAGGAACGTCGCCGTGTCGGCGCGCTCGTCGATCCGCTCAAGGCGCACCGACCAGCGGCTGCTGCCGAGGTTGCGCGCGTCCCAGGAGAACCGGCCGGCGCGGTACTGCTGGAACTCGTTGCGGAGCGAGCGCGGGTCGTTCTCTTCGTTGAGCTCGAGAATACCGCCGACCGGTAGCTTGTCGAACGCGTCGAAAATACGCGCGCTTCTATTCTGAGCGGGCAGCGTGCGGGCATCGATCGTCACGGCCGCTGCGCGGGGCGATGGCATCGGTCCTGGGATGCGTCGAAGGGGGCGCTTTCCCTGCGAGGAGAACCCGCGATGGTGCCCTCGCTCCGCCGGTGGGCCGCACGCGGGCTCGACGTCCTGGCCGTCGTCATCGTCCTCGCCGCGGTCGCGAAGTTTCTCGTCCTCCCCCGCCTTCACCACCACGTCCTGGTCCAAGCTCCGCCCGTCGCGCTCGCGACGCTGAGCGGCGGCCGTTTCGACCTCGCTCGCAGCCGCGGCCGGCTAGTCTTCCTCGATTTCTGGGCGACCTGGTGCGATCCGTGCCGCGCCTCGATCCCGCTGGTCCAGCACTTCAAGCACGCGCATCCGGGCATCGACGTAATCTCGGTGGACGTGGGGGAGCCCGAAGGCCTCGTGCGCCCGTTCGCCACGCAGTTCAAGATGGGCGACGTCGCGCTCGACCCCGACCAAACCGTCGCGCACGCATTCGGCGTGACGGGCTACCCGACGATGTTCGCGATCGACGCGACGGGCCGCGTCCGCGCGAGCTGGGTGGGCTTCAACCCGGACATCGAACGCGAGATGGCGGAAACGGCGGCCCGCTACGGCCCAGCCAGAAAGACGGCCAGACTTTAAGCCGCCCCGCCTGAAGACCGTATCTTGAAAAGCCGCTCATCGAAGACGAAATCCTCGAGACTCGGCGCGATTTCGAGCGCCGTAAAATCGGCATGGCGCGGATTGACGATGTAGTTGACCTCATCGCGGACGACGACGGAAGGCACTTCGAGCACGAGCGACCGTTGCTCGCGCAGCCATGCATCCCCGTACGCGGCCGCCAGTGCGGAGCCTTCTTCATCCCATCCTTGCGGTAGGCGTGCGATCCGCTCGACCTGCGATTCCGCGAACGTGATATGCGAGAACGCGAGGTCATCAGGCAACAGATCGGGATCGACATGGACGAGATATTCGAGGACGCAAAGCGAGCGCGTCGATGAAGCAAAAGCAGCCGGCAGCCCCGGTGAGTTCCAGCGGCTACCGTACAGTTCCGAACCGTAACCGCTGAAGGCTTTCGTTGCCGGCGGATCGCTATGCGCCCGGCGCGCGAGGCGCCAGGCGCGGATCATGCGACGCCGCCATACGCGATTACGCCGAGCGCGCGCCGGATCAGTGACGCGCCCGCCTCCGTCACCATCGCCGCGAGCGGTGTCTGGCCGTGAAGCGCGCGGTTGGCGCGCCGAAGCCATGCGAAGGCTTTATCCGCGTCCCCGAACGTTTCGAGAGCCTGCAGCATGATCCGAATGAGGCGCATGGTGCGATCGCCTTCCGCGGTGCCCAGCCTCTCCGACGTCGATACCTTGCGCTGGATCGTCTTCTCGCTGGTACCGACGACGTTCGCGATCTCGTCGCGCGTGAAGCCGAGCAGCTGCAGTTCGTTCCAGGTAACGGCGGGGAGCCCGTTTCGAATGGCAGTCGACTCGCTAGCGGCGGAAATCGAGCGAAACCAGTCGGGAACAGCTTCGAGCGCATCGACTTCTTTGCTGCGCGCGCCGGCACCGTGCATTACATTCGAGACCGCTGCGCGCAAGCGGTTTATCGCGCGCACATGGATCTGCGAGACACCGGATTCCGACGTATTTAGCGCACTCTTGATGTCCTTGAGCGGGCTGCGCGCGAAATAGTACAGGTCGACGACCGCGCGTTCGTCCGCGGGCAGCCGGGCGAGTGCGGACAAGACGATATTATCTGATTTGATGTCCGCATGCTCCCCTATGGCTCGGTGCGCGTCGATCCCGGGCAGCAGGGAGACGTTGCTCGTTGCGGTGGAACGTTGGTCAAGCACCACCAAGCGATAAAGTGGCGCGGGGACGGAGGGTGGCCCGTCGTCTCGCGTCGCTGCGCCCGACGTCCGATCGATCACCCGTTCAGGCGCGGCACCTTCGAGCGCCGTTAGGATGTCAGACCAGAGCGATAGCAGGGCAAACGAGCGAATACCTTCCTTTTGGACATTTGTTCCGATCTCGTCGGTCATTTGTCCAGAATACCACGATTGCCCCCTCTCGCCTAGCGGCCGGTGAACTTTGCCGCCCGCTTGTCCAAGAACGCTTGCGAGCCTTCGCGGAAGTCTTCCGTGGTGATCGCCTGGCCGAACAGCAGCGCTTCGAGCGCGAGCGCGTCGTCGAGCGCCAGCGAGGCGCCGTCCACGATCGCGCGCTTCGTGGCAGCGATGGCGAGCGGCGCCTTCGCCGCGATCAGCCCGGCGATGCGCTGTGCCTCCGCGAGCAGCCCGTCCAGCGGCACGACCTTCTGCACGAGCCCGACGCGCAGCGCCTCGTTCGCGTCGAGCATCTCGCCGGTCACGCACAGATACATCGCGGTGCCCTCGCCGATCAGTCGGGTCATCCGCTGCGTGCCGCCGTAGCCGGGCAGGATCCCGAGGTTCACCTCCGGCTGGCCGAACTTCGCGTTCTCGCTCGCGATGCGGATGTCGCACGCCATCGCGAGCTCGCACCCGCCGCCCAGCGCGAACCCGTTGACGGCGGCGATCACCGGGACGCGCAGCCGCTCGATCGCGCGCGTGAGCGCCTGTCCTTTGCGCGCCTGCTTCTCGCCGGCGTGCGCGCCGGGCAGCGCGTTCAGCTCGCCGATGTCGGCGCCGGCGGCGAACGCTTTCGGTCCGGCGCCGGTCAGGATTACTGCGCGCAGATCGGCGTCCGCATCGAGGTCGGCAAACGCGGCGCCCAGCTCGTCCAGCAACTGACCGTTGAGCGCGTTCAAAACGCCGGGCCGGTTCAGCGTGACCGTCGCGATCGGTCCGGCGCGTTCGACGATGATCGTGTCCATCGCGCCGCGGTACGGCGGGGTTCTCTTCGCGCCCTCCCCCTGCTATAGTGGAGGGCCATGCGTACAGCCTACCACCAGGCGCTGGAGAACACGCGCCTCGACGTCGTCCGGCTGGGCGCGCTCGTTGCCGACGCCATCCGCTCCGCCATGCAGGCGCTCGAGCGCCGTGACGTCGTCCTCGCCGGCCATGTCGTCGCCGGCGACGACGAGATCGACGACACGCGACGCCGCGTCGAGACCGCCTGCATCGAGCTGATCTGGAAGCAGCAGCCGGTCGCGGGCGAGCTGCGCGCGATCGCCGGGATGCTGCAGATCGTGACCGACCTCGAGCGGATCGGCGACTACGCGGTGGACATCGCCAAGAACGCGATCAAGCTCGCCGACGTGGCCGTGCGCCCGGCGAGCGTCGAGGTTGGCCGCATCGCGAACCTCGCGTACGAAATGCTCCAGGACTGCATGCGCGCGTACCGCGAGGGCGATGCCGCGCTGGCGGACGACGTGATCGAGCGCGACGACGAGGTGGACACGCTCTATCGCAGCGGCCTGGAAGCCTTGCAGGCGGAGATGCAGCGCGATCCGGGTACGGTACCGGCGGGCACCCTCTTGCTCTTCGTCGTCTCCATCATCGAGCGCGTTGGCGACCGGGCCCAGAACATCGCCTGGCACACCAAGGACATCTACTCATGAAGAGACTGCTCGCCGCCGTGGCCCTCGGGATCTCACTGCTCGCACCGGCCGCGCCCACATTCGCCGCCGACCGCGACGTGAAGCTGACCCTCGACGGGCGCCCGGTCGACCGCGCCGGCGGCGTGGCGCTCGTGCGCCACGGCGTCGTGTACGCGGACGTCGTGCCGCTGATCAAGTCGTTCGACGGACTGCTGACGTTCCAGGGCAACGCGGTCGTCGTGACGATCCACGGCATCACCGGCCGCTTCACCGAGGGCAGCCGCACGGCGCTCATCAACGACGGCGCGGTCACGATGCGCGGCCAGACGTTCAAGCGCAACGGCGACTGGTACGTCCCGCTCGACACGTTCATCACCCAGATAGCGAAAGCGAAAGTGCGCGTTAACACCGCGCAGACGCAAGCCGACATCGTCGTGAACGCCAGCCCGGCGAGTTGACGCAGCCGCAAACAACGAGCGCGGCGGAGCCGGTTCTCGCGTCCGGCGCTCCGTTGTCGCGCGAGCACTTCGCCATCGCGCCGGGTCTGGTCTACGTGAACCACGCAGCCGTCGGCGTGCTGCCGGTCGCGACGCGGGACGCCTTGCACGCAATGATCGACGATCACGCGGCGCGCGGCGTCCTCGGCACCGCGTCGCGCGAGCTGTCGCTGCCGGCCTACCGCCGCCGCATCGCGGCGTTCGTGGGCGGACGCGGCGACGAGATCGCGCTGCTGCGCAACACCGGCGACGGCGCGACGGTGATCGCGCAAGGCCTCGACCTCGGCCCGGGCGACGAGGTGATCACGGGCGCGAACGAGTTCGGTGCGAACGCGTATCCCTGGCTCGCGCTGCGCGAGCGGGGCGTGACGGTGACGCTGATCGGCGCACCGCAAGAACGCATGACGCCGGACGTGCTGCGCCGCTACATTTCCTCACGCACGAAGGTCGTCGCGGTCTCTTGGGTGACGTTCGACGACGGCTACCGCCACGATCTCACCGCGCTTGCCGGAATCTCCCACGCGCACGGCGCGCTGTTCGTCGTGGACGCAATCCAAGGCCTGGGCGCGTTCCCGCTCGACGTCAGGGCAACGAATGTCGACGCCATCTACGCGGGCGGCGCAAAGTGGCTGATGGCACTCCAAGGCGTGAGCTTCCTCTGGCTGCGCGCGAACCTGCTCGACCGTATCGCGCTGCGCATGCCGGGCTGGCGCAGCGTGGAAGACATCTGGAACTTCCTCGACTACACGCAACCGCCGGCCCCGAACGCGAGCCGCTACGAAGGCGGCACGCCGAACATCGCGGGCGCGCTCTCGCTCGCCACATCGATGGACGTCCTCGCCGGCGCGGGCCCGGACCGCATCGGCCCACACGTCATAGCGCTAACCGACCGCCTCACGGAAGGCCTCGAATCGCGCCGCTGGACGATCGTGGGCGACCGCTCGCGCGACGACGTGAAATCCGGCATCGTCACGTTCCGCCGCGAAGGCGCGGACATGATCGAACTCGGCAGACAGCTCCAGCGCGACAACGGCATCGTCACGACGTACCGCGCAACGGGCATCCGCGTCGCCCCGCACGGCCATAATACCGCCGACGACATCGACGCGATCCTGGACGCCCTCCCGGCCTGATTTTCACCGGAGGTCTTGCCGAGACCGGCGTACGTGGTATTAGATCAGCGGACGCCATCGCAGTACCGCCCTACTTGCCAAGGGCTGCACCGTTCGGCTATTGCGTCTCATCATGTTGACACGAGCTCGCGTTGGTCTTATACTCCGTGCAATCGCTCCGCTAGGGGCGAAGTTGCCCGAGAAGAGACCGCCGGCGGTCTCTTCTTTCATTCGGGTGCATGTTCTTGAAAAAGACAGCAGTGCTCATCGATGCCGGATTCCTACGGACGTTTCTGCCGACGACACTGGGTTTTCAGAAGCTCGCGGACGTCGTAGAGGCTTTTGCGGCCGGCTGCATCTCCGCTGATGCAGGCGAAGAGATGTATAGGGTTCTCTACTACGATGCGAGACCGTATGATGGCTCCGGCGCCACGAAGCCGCATCCGATCGACGGTGCAAAGCCTCCGGTCAGCACGTCGAAACAGAACTTCTTCAATTCCGCGCTCACAATCCTGATGAGCAAGCCGTATTTCGCCGTGAGGCTCGGAGAAGTGTCATTCGACGGCTGGACACTCTCGGAACGAGCGGCGCGAGAGTTGCTGCAGCAGCGGCGCTCACTCGCGTCGGCCGATTTCGTCCCCTTGCTCCGCCAAAAGGGAGTGGACCTGCGCATCGGGCTCGACGTTGCGATGATGGCGAAGGATCGCCTCATCGACCGCATCGTGATTGTATCGGCAGACTCAGACATCGTCCCCGCGATGAAGATCGCACGGCGCGAAGGCGTTCAGGTCGTGCTCGTGTCGCTGAACCACGCAATAAAGTCGAATCTTCGGCAGCATGCCGATCTCTACCGCACCGTAGATCTGGAGCAATCGTATCGCGACTGTGAGGCACCGCGCAGTGTTACTAAACCCATGGCGCCTATTTCCCGCCGCCGCCGCTGCTCGCTGAGAAGATGCCGGCGAACAGGTTGATCACCATTCCCACGATCACCGAGTTGTAGGCGAACGAGATGACGGATTGGCTCATCACGTCACGGCGCACGCGCGTCTCGGTGACTTGCGGGTCGGACACCGCGAACGACGTGCCGATGCAGAACGCGAAGTAGGCGAAGTCCCAGTCGGACGGCTCGTCCGTGCCGGGGAACTTGATGCCGCCGCACGCGACGCCGTCGCTGTCATCGTCGTAATAGTAGAGGTGTGCGTAGCGGAACGTGTACACGGTGTGCACCAAGAACCAGCCCGCGCTGATCGCGACGACGCCCAGGATGTACGCCGCCCACTTTTCCGTTCCGTTCTGCACTTGCGGCCCGTGGCCCAGGATCGCGATCGCGGCGACGAGACCCACGACGACCGCCCCCAGCACCACCAGCAGGATCGCGTTCTTGCCGGGGTCGTCGAGCGCGGCGCGCGCGCGCGTCATCTTCGGATCGTCGTGCAGGCCTTTCAGCCAGAAGAAGGAGAGCAGCGTGATCGTGCCCGCGTCATACGCCGCGACGAAACGCGTCGCGCCGTGCAGCCATTCCGGCACGAAGGTATAGACGAGCAGGCCCGCGACCGCAGCCGACCCGAACGCGACGATGCGGTGGCGGTTGCGCCACGCCGCCATGCGGCGCGGATCGAGCCGCGCGTCGGTGCTCAGAAGCCGTCGTCCGCGATCCGGCACGAAGCCATGATCGCGTCGCTCATTCCGTGGATCAAGCGCTTGTCGGCCGGCGCGACGGTGGCGAGAATACCGCCCAGCCGCGTCTCGTCGCCGACGACGAAGTAGTACGGGCACAGCCTCACGCGCCCGTCCATCTCTTTGATCTCGCCGCTCGACGTGCTCAGGAACGGCACGCGCACGCGCTTGCCCTTGTGAAAGCGCTGCAGGATGTACGGCGTCTTGTCGAACGACGCCGCCGCCGCACGCAGCGCTGCGCGCCACTCGTCCTTCGTCAAGTCGTTCGCGACCTTGACGCCCTTCGAGCCCCACGCGAGCTCGCTGAACCCCGACGGCTTGAGCACGTAATCACGCTCGCTCTTGCCGAGGTCCTCGAGCTGCGACCAGTGGTGGACCGGAGCACCGTTCGCGCTGAGATCCGCGATGACGCCTTGCCACGGCAGCGGGCGCGGATCGACGATCCACGTGCGCGGAAAGATTCCGAGCAGACGTTCGTCGATCGCCGGACCCAACTCGGAGCGCCAGTACGAGCGCAAACCCGGATGGTGAAACAGCGCGAACGTCGACTTCTCTTCGAAATGCGCTTTCGGCGGCGGCGTGATGCGCACGCGGTTGTGGCGCGCCGCGTACAAGATCAGCTCTTGCTTGGGGATGTTGAGCAGATCGAAGAGCTCGAAGTTCCGGTACAGGACGTCGATCTTCGTCTCGCGGCCGTCCTCGCTGCGCACGAACAGCGCCTCTTCGGTGAAGACGATGTCTTGCGGCGAGCAGACGAGCACGTTTGCGTGCCCCTGTGCATTGACGCGCTTGGCGAGCCACGTCAGCTCGCCGCGGTAGTCCGCGGACTCCTGACTAACCACGACCGCGACCGTCGGGTGCTCCACCGCGGCGGCGGAGGCCAGCATCTCGGCGAAGCGCTCCGAGATCCCGTCGGGACCGCCGATGCTGTCGCTGCCGATCTCGCAGTACGTGTGCGCGAGCGCGCTGGTGAACCCCATCCCGCCGGGGACGCTGTCGAGCTCGCTCGCGATGTAGCCGCCGTCCTCGGTAAGGATCAGGTCCGGCCGGATCACCCGCGGGACGTCTTGCTTGAAACGGTTCTGCCGCGCCAGCTTGACGATCTGCTCCGGCTTGCCGCGGTCCAGTTCCTCGGCGATGTATGCCGGTGCGGTGCCGCGCGCGCTGCGCAGGTAGAGCGCGTTGAGCGCCCGGTAGAAAGCGAGCAGGTCGTTGCCGAGGCTCTCGATCGCGGCGACGGTCTTCGGGGCCAGCGGGAAGGGCTCGGGCGAGACGCGCCACGGAGCGCCTTCAGCCGCATCGACGATGCGGAAGAGCCCGGGCGGCAGGTGTTCGGTGACGTACCGGGCCCGGCCGGCGGCATCGAGCTCAGGGGCTACGCTGGTACAGGCCATCAGCCGCGTCGACACCGCATTTCTGTGCCCTAGAACCCGGCGGCGGCATCCGGGTTGCGTGCAGCGCACGACCCGGGCAGGGGTGCTATTTGAGCGGAACTGCTCCCGGGAGCAGCAGCGCGTGCTCGATCGAGACCGAGGCCTCGCGGTGAACCAGCGTCAGGTGCAGCGTGTAGTTCAGCCCAAGCGGCGCGAGCGAGACATCGTCGACCGCGCGCGAGGCGGCCGCCCCAGGCAGCACCTCGATCGAGGTGACGTGGTTGAACGACGTGGCCGCGTTCTTGAAGGTCTCGGTCACGGCGACGGTCTTGCCGCCGTCGGGCGCGCCGGCGCACACCGTCACGGCGACGTTCTGCCCGCCGACCGGGAACGTCTCGTGCGAGCACCGCTGGGCGGGCTGGGCGAGCGCGGGCGCGATGCTCGCTGCAAAGAGCGCGAGGACCGCTGCGAAGGTGCGCATGTCCCGGCAACGTATTCGACGAGGCTGCCGTTGCGCATTCCAAAGGCCCTCCCAGGGTATCGTGTACGTCCGGCCTCACGCGTCCGCATGGAGACGGAGCTCCGGCAGAACACCCACCACGGAACGAAAGCATGCCGCCCAAACCTGCCACCCCGCCGATCGACCTGATCGCGCTCGACCTCGACGGAACGCTCCTCGCGCCCGACGAGACGATCAGCGCGCGCAACCGCGCGGCGATCAAAGACGCCCTATCCGCCGGCATCCGCGTGGTGCTCGTCACCGGCCGCGGCGTCGACGTCCCGATCCGCGTCTCCAAAGAGCTCGGGCTGAACCTGCCCGTGATCTGCTGCCACGGCGCGCTGACCAAGGACTTCGGCGCGAACAAGACGCTCGAGAGCATTCCCGTCCCGCTGCCGTACGCAAAGCAGATGGTGGAGTTCGCCGAGCGCGAGGGACTCGCGATCGCCGTCTACGTCGAGGAAGCGTTCTACCGGCTCCAGGGCTCGGAGATCTTCATGGACGACATGCGCGGGCCGGGCTGGTACGAGGCGCCGTCGCTCTCGGAGATCCTCACACAAGCGCCGACGTTCATCCGCTTCATGGGCGAGGAGTCCGTGCGGCGGATGCAGCGCGAGTTCGGCGATCTGCCGCTGAGCTTCCGCTACGAGACGTGGAACGACTTCGTCGAGTGCGCAGTGCTCAACCGGGACGCGAGCAAGAAGAACGCGCTCGCGAGGCTGTGCGCCGACTTTGGAATCCCCTCGGAACGCGTGCTCGCGATCGGCGACTCGCGCAACGACATCCCGATGATGCGCTGGGCCGGCATCGGCGTCGCGATGGGCAACGCGCTGCCCGAAGTGCGCCAGTCGGTGCCGTACGTGACGGCGCCCAACGACCAGGACGGCGTCGCGCGCGCGATCGAGCGCTTCTGCTTGGCCGCGGCGAAGAAGACGGCGTGACCATGCAGCCCGCGGCGCCGAGCCCGGAGTACGAGAACGAGCTGCGGACGCTGCTCGCCCAGCGCGATTGGACGGGACTGCGCGAGTTCACGCGCAAGCACAATCAAATCCCCGACGACGTGTACGAACAGGATCAGCACTGGTGGGAGGTGCTGCTGCACAAGCTCACGTGCAACCGCATCGATCTGCTCGGCCTGCACGACGAGTCGCGCGCGTGGCTGAAGGAACACGGCTACACGACCGACCTCGGAGGGACGTAGCATCGCCGCGCGCGTCGTGACGGTGCGCGTGCTCGCGTTCGCGCGGCTGCGCGAGCTGCTCGGCTTCGGCGAGCGGCTCGTCGGCGTGCCGGACGGGACGACGCTCGAGACGCTGTGGACGACGCTTACGGCGCAAGCGCCGCAGCTCGCACCGCTGCGCGCGTCGACGCGCTTCGCCCGCAACGGCGCACTGGCCGCCGCAACGACAGCATTGCATGAAGGCGATGAGATCGCGCTGCTGCCGCCGGTGGGCGGAGGCTAAGCGCATGGCGCTGCGATCGGATCGCGAGCAGGACGCTGCTCATCCCCGGATCGGCTTGTCGGCGGAGCCGCTCGACGTGCAGGCACTGGTGCGCGCCGTGCAAACCGCGCAGCACGGCGCGGTCGTGACGTTCCTCGGCACGACGCGCGAGACGTCGCCCGATGACCCGCGCCCCGTCGCCGCGCTGGAATACGAAGCGTACGAAACGATGGCGGTGCCGGAGATGGAGGCGATCGCGCGCGAGACGCAAGAACGGTTCGGACCGCTCGGCATCGCGATGCAGCACCGCACCGGACGTGTCGCACTCGGCGAGCCGTCGGTCGTGGTCGTCGTGGCGGCGCCGCACCGCGGCGCGGCGTTCGACGCCTGCCGATACGCGATCGACGCGCTCAAGTCGCGCGTCGCGGTGTGGAAGCGCGAAGTCTACCGCGACGGCGACGCCGCGTGGATCGCGAACACCGCACCGTGAACGTGCAATTGCATCGCGTCGACGCGGGATTCAACTCGATCGCAGTGCTCGAATACGAGGCGCGCCGCGCGCGCGCCGTGACGCTCGTCGTGGGCCACGGCTATTCGAGCTCCAAGCAGAACCTCGACGGCTTGTGCGCGTTTCTCGCGAGCCACGGCTTCTCGGTGTACTCGCTGGACTTTCCGGGCCACAAGCTCGGCGCGAGCGGCGGCCGGCTGCGCGGCGTTTACGATCTTTTCGACGCGATGGAAGCGGTCGTGCGCTTCGCCCGCGAGCGCGGCGCGCAGACGGTCTACGCGCTGGGACACAGCATGGGCGCGACAACGGCGCTGTGCGTCGCCGGCCGCGATTCGTCGCTCGCGGGTGCGATCTCAATCGCGACCGGCTACGGCCGCCCGACCGTCCTCGACGCGCTCGCGGCGCGCGGCGTGGTCGACTTGCGATCGTCCTATGTCGACGGCCTGGCCCTGCCGGACATCGCGCACGAGTGGCAGCCGCTCATCGATGATGCGCTCGCGCGGCTCGCCGGGCGGCCGGTGCTGTTTGTCGCGGCCGAGCGCGACGGAATGGTCGCGCGCTCGTCCGTCGAGGAGCTGTACGCGCACGCCGGCGAGCCGAAGTCGTTCGTCACGGTCCCGAGCGATCACACGTTCGCGGGCGACAACAGCCGCACCGCGGTGCTGCAGTGGCTCAACGCCATGCACCCGCGCCGCACGCCGGCGGAACCCTCCGGCGAGGCTGCCGCAACCCCGCTCATCGACGCGCCGCTCTGAGCAGTCGTGAGATCGGACCCACCGATGAGTACGCTGGCGGGCCGCCGCGATCTGCGGCGGTACAGCAGGCATCTTTTGATCCCCGAGGTCGGCCTGGCGGGCCAGGAACGGCTTGCCGCGGCGCGCGTGCTCGTCATCGGCGCGGGCGGACTGGGCTCGCCGGTGCTCGCGTACCTCGCGGCCGCCGGCATCGGGCGCATCATGCTGATCGACGACGACACGGTCGACGTGACGAACCTCCAGCGCCAGATCCTGTACGACACCGCCGACGTCGGCGCGTCGAAGGCGCACC
>JAQBPK010000289.1 GCA_028287565.1 Vulcanimicrobiota bacterium | reverse complement strand
GCGACGTGACCGGCCGGCGAGTCGGCCGCATGAGGATCGTCGAGCGGCCCGACGCGCTGATCGTCACGGCACCGTTTCTTTCGCGCCGGCGGGCCGTGCTCTTGGCGTGCGCGACGATCGGGATCTTCATCGCGCTGGAGATGTTCGCATTCGGCGGACCGGCGCCGCGACGAGCCGACGTGATCGGGATGGCGGTCGTCTTCGGCGTCTGCGGTTACGTTGCGCTGATCCTTGCGGTCAACGGCACCATCACGACGGTGCGGCGCGAACGGATCGTCGTTCGGCACGGGCCGATTCCGATGTGGCCCGCGCGGAACATCGACCCGGCACGCGTCGAAAACGTGCATGCAGCGGTCGCGACGGGCACCGTGGGCTGGGGAGGGCGGATGGTACTGGATTCAATCGTCGTCTCGCTCGTGGGCGGCCGGACTGCGACCATCGTCGACGATGCGGGCGACGCCGCGGACGCGGAACGCGTGGCATCGATGATCACCGCATGGCTCTGGACGCGCATTCCGTGACACGCACGGAAGCCGCCGTTGCTTGCGCGAAGGCGGCGGGATGAGGTCGGTTCCGCGCGAGGTCGAGACCGAAGCGACCGTTCGCGATCATCTGGCGAACGAGCGAACGTTCCTCGCGTACGTCCGCACGTCGCTCGCGATGGTCGGGTTCGGTTTCGTCATCGCGCGGCTCGACCCGCGCTCCGTTCTCTCGCTCGCGGCGGGCGGCGTGATGGTGCTCGGCGGTACGGTGATGTCGCTCTTCGGCGCGTACCGGTACGTCGCCGAGCGGCGCGCGCTCATCGACCACCGCTGGCGCACGCTGCGCCCGGCGGGTGCCGTCGCCATCGCCGTGGCGCTCGGCGTGCTCGGCCTGTTCGCGATGTACGCGCTGATCCGGCTGGCTATGCACTAATCGGGTCCGTCGTTCGCGATCACGTGCGGCGTGATGAAGAAGACGACCTCGTCCTTGTTGTGCGTCGTCTGCCGGTTGCGAAAGAACACGCCGAGCACCGGCAGGTCGCCGAGAACGGGGAACTTCGTGATCGTCTCGGAGTCGACGTCCTGGAACAATCCGCCGAGCACGATCGTCTCGCCGTCGCGCACGCGCAGCGTGGCATCGACCTTGCGGTTGGCGACGATCGGGAAGTTGTTGTTGAAGCCGATAATTTGAGAATACTCGGGGTGGAACTCGGCGGTGATCGAGCCATCGGCGCCGATCGTCGGCGTCAGGCGCAAGCGCACGCCGACGTCGATCGTCTGCACGCTGGGGAAGCCGGTCTGCTGGTTCACCGTCACCACCGGGTACTGCTCGCCGATGAGGAGTGAGGCTTCGCGGTTGTTGAGCGTCGCGATGCGCGGCTGGGCGAGAATCGAGGCGCGGCCGCGCTGAACGAGCGCGTCGATCTGCGCGTTCACCACAACCGATCCTTTGGTGAGCGCGTACGGGAACTGGCCAAGCGCGCCCGTGCCGTAGCCGGTGCCGCCGAACTGCACGCCGACGTTCGTCGTGTCGTTGACCGGCTGCACGTCGGCGACCCGTACTTCGATCATCACCTGACGCCCCGGCGCGTCGAGGTCGTGCAGCAGCGCGCGCACGGTGGCGTGCACCTCGGCGCTTCCGCTGACGACCACGGCGTTACGGCGATCTTCCGCGAGCAGGACGCCGTCCGGAATGACGGCGCGCAGCGACTTCACCGCGTCGCTCGCGCGCAGGTGGCGCAGCGGGATCGACTCGCTCGCAAGCGCGCCGCCGGCCGTGGCCTCGCCTGGGAACCGGCGGTTCATCGCCGCGCCGTCGCCCACGAAGATGATGCGGCCGTCGCGGTGCGTCTGCAGACCGTACGCGGTCAGCAAGGCCGCGAGCGCTTCGTCGAACGTGACGTCCTTCAAGCGCAGCGTCACCCGCTGCGGCTTGACGGAGCCGTCGGCGACGACGTTCTGACCCGAGCGCGCGCCCAGCAGGCGTATCACGTCCGCAAGCTCGACATCGCGCGCTTCAAGCATGAAGCGCTCGCCCTGCGCGGCGGCCGGTGCTGCGAAGAGCAGCGCCGCTGGTGAGAATACCGTGCAAAGCGCGCAGAATCGAAGTGCGGCGAGAACGGCGGGCAAGAACGATCTCATGTCAGCGGCCTCCGGAGCCGGAACGTGCGGGTGACGCGGCGGGCGCGACGGTTAGCATCCGTCCGTTCGCGAGCCGCACGCCGCCGGCGGTGATGGCGGTGATCGCATCGCTCGCGATATTGTCGCCGACGGTGACGATGCGCGTCGTGCCGGCATCGTCGACGAGGGCGTACGGGTGAGCGCCGGTGACGACCGCCGTGACGCGAGCGGTTTGCGCGCCGAACGGCGGCGGCGCATTCATGGCCCCCGCGTTCGGCGGCAGCGGTCTGAGCGCCGCGGGGATTCTCAGGCCCGGAATTGGCGCGCCGGCAAACGGCGGCATCGGGGGCAGTGCAGCTGCGGCCGGCGAGGATACGTTCGATGGAATCGCAGCAGCTGCGCGCGGTTCGTCGCCGGCGAACGGGTCTCGTCGCGGGAGGACGACCGCGACGGCACTCGGTGCGGGAATCGGACGCACGACCGGCATAGCCGTCAGCGGTTGTTCGGCGGCACCGCGCACGACGATCGGCGTCGTGACGAACGCACCGGCGAACGCGGCAAATGAAGCGCCTGCCGCGAGCGCGCGGCTATACCGGCCGAGGCGGCGCACCGGCGGTCTCCGTGGCGGGTGCGATCCGTTGGAGGACGACACGCAGCGATGCGGTGAGCGTGCCGTCCGGGGAGGTCGCGCTCTTGCGCGCGAGCGACGTGACGTCGACGGATGCGAGGACGCGCCCGGAAGGCAGGGCGCGGATCGTCGCAAGCACGTCGGCATAGCGGCCTTCGACGGTCATCTCGAGCGGGATCTCTTCGAACGGATCGTCCGTGCGAAATGACGGCGTCCGCTCCGCCGCCGCGACAGCCGGCTGCATGCCCGTTCCGGTGCTCGCGGTGATCGCGGTGATCGCGGCGTGGTGATCCGACGCGATTCTCGCCGCGTCGCGCAGGAACCGCGCGACGAGCGTGCTGCGATCCGCCGCGACGCTTGCGGAGCGAAGCTGCTCGCGCAACCGCGTGCGGCCGGCGATCAGCGCGGTTCGCGATGCCAGCCTGCGTTCGCCGTCGCGAAGCTGCTCCACGATGCCCGCATTTTCGGCGATGCGTTCGTCGAGGCGCGCTTCGCCGGCGCGGAACACGAATGTGTACCCGGCGAGCACGATGAGGACGGCGCTGAAACGGACGAGCTTTGCGTCGGTCATCGGCGTTGCTCGAGCGCGATGGCGTACGTGACGCCCGTCCGGCTCGGATCGTCGTGCACGGAGACGAGCCGCGCGCCCGTGTATGACGGCAGCTGCGCGAGTCCGGCGATCGCGGCCGCGACCGCGCCGAGCCGTGCGCCGCGGCCTTCGAGTGCGAGCGCGGCGTGATCCGCGTGGAGCGACGTGAGCCAGGCGTCGTGCGGCAGCCGGTTGCCGATCACCGCGATCTGGCTGGCGCGCGCCGTTCCCGAGCCGCGGACCGTCGCGATGCGCTCGGCGAGCGTTCGTAGCCGCGTGACGTCGCGCTCGATCGCGCGAATGGTCGCGATCTCGCGTTCGGATCGCGCGAGCTGCCGCGCGAGCTCGGCGCCGTCGCGTTCGGCCGCGCGAAGGCGAGCATGCTGCACGCCCCAGACCACGGCGATGAACGCGATCGAGCACAGCAGCGCGGCGAGCGGCGCGCGCAGCGCCGGCGGAATCGCGGGCGGCAACGCGAGACCGATCCGGCGCTCGCTCCACGTCACCAGGTAGTTGATGCGTCTCATGCGGCGATCTCCCAGAGCGCGAGGCCGTAGGCGAGGCCCCAGTCGGGCGACGCGGCGCGCACGACGTCGGCGGGAAGCGCGTCCGACGTCCCGGCGGCGAGCGCGCCGAGCCGCACCGGGATCGCGACCGCGCGCTCGAGCGCTTCGGCGAAGCCCGCGAGGCGCGCGCCGTTGCCGGCCAGCGCGATCGCTCGCATCTCGGCGCGCGCGTTCGCGCGGTGATCGATGAGTGCCGACGCCAGCTGTTCGACGAGCGCGTCGCGCGCGTACTCGCCGGCGCCCGCGAGCCCGATCGTGCGTTTGCGCTGCTCCGCCGTCGCCGCATCGACACCGAGCGACGCGACGACCGCCGCGGTGAGCACGGCGCCGCCGATCGTCAGCGTCCGTACCGACGGCACGGGATCACCGGGTACGACGAGCAGCGTCGCGCTTTCACCGACGTCGACGATCGCATCGGCATATGCGAACGCGCGCGCGAGCCCGAACGCGACGTCGTCGACCGCGACCGCGCGAAGTCCCGCACGCTTCGCCGCGAAAACGCGCGCGTCGACGGCGCGGCGCCGCGCGATGCCGATGATGCAGCGCTCGTCCGCCGCGCGCTCGACGCGCACAGCGGCTTCGTTCAGCGGATACGGTATGAAGCGCTGCGCCTCGAACCGCGCGGCTCGTGCGCGCTCGATCCTCCGCATGGCGGGAAACGTCGCCGCGCGCAGCAGCGCGTCGGGGGCTCCGAGCGCGAGAACGCAGCGCCGCTCGCGGGTGCGCAGCTCGGCGCGCGCCTGCGCGATCGCATGCGCGGCATCGTCGCCGGTCGGACGCGCGGCGACCGCGACGAGATGCGGTTGGCCGGACGCATCGCATTCGACCAGCGCGACGCGCGTACGCGCGGTGCCGACGTCGATCCCCAGCGGCAGCGTGCGCGGACGCATCACCACAGCGCTCCAACGGGAACGACCATGGCAACGACGGTGCCCACGGCAAGAAACGGTCCGAACCGGATAGCGTCGCCCCGCCGCGCGCGGCGAGTCGCGAGCAGAAACGACGCGTACACGCCGCCGGCAACGAACGCCGCCCCGAGCGCAATGAGCCCGGCGGAGGCACCGAAGCCCACGCCGATTGCCGTCCCCAGCTTTACATCACCCAGCCCGAGGCCGCGGCCGCGCGTCAGCAAATGCAGCGCCAACAGCGAGCCGCCGACCGCGAACGCGCCGCCGCACGCGTGCACCGCCGTGCCGCAGAATGCGGTAAACGTAAGCGCAGCGAGCGCCGTCGCACGCGTGAGCCCGTCCGGAATGTAGCCCGTGCGCGCATCGACGGTTGCCGCTGCGAGGGTTCCGGCGAGCGCGGTGATCGCAGGACTGGGCGACAGTGCGGGGAGCGCTGCGAGCGAAGGGAGCGCCCATAGGACGGGAAACGCCGCGAGCGCGGGCGGCGCCATCACGTGCCCAGCCTCGCGAGCAGCGCACGCGCCGGCGCGTACGTCGCGTCGATCGCCACCGCTGCCTTCAGGTGCGTGCGCTCGGCGTCGCGATCGCCCGCGTGGCGCGCCATTTGTGCTGCGAGATGCGCGTACCGTGGATCGCGCGCCAGCGACGCCGCTGCGGCGAAGTCGCGCTCCGCCTCGCGCCAGCGGCGCAGCTGCTCCGATGCGAACGCGCGATCCACGAGCAGCGTGAGATTGCGCGGCGCGCTGCTCAGCGCACCGTCCGCCGCATCGTGCGCGCGCGCGGCGTCGCCGGCGTGCCGCCGGGTCAGCAGCGCGAACGCGAGACGATCCGCCGCCACGGGAGAATTAGGGTCGAGACGCACGGCGCGCCCGTAGTAGCGTATCGCGCCCCCAGCATCGCCGGCGCGCAGCACGTCGTCGCCGCGCGTCACGAGCGACGACGCGACGTTCGCGCGGAACAACACCGCCGCGCATGCCAGGCTCGCCAGCGCCACACAAAACCGTCGTGGCGGAGAGATCGTCATCACGCCAAGACCCCGTAGTACGCGCCGAGCGCGAGCATCAAGCTGCCCGCGACGATCGAAGGCGCCTGCGACGTCGCAACGCGCCGCAGCGCGCCGGACAGGCGCGTGCCGAGCGCGCCCGCTGTCAAAACCGGCAGCGCGTGCCCGCAGGCGAACGCCGCAAGCAGTGCGACACCGTCCGCGCCATGTCCGCTCGTCAGCGTGAGCGCCGCGATTCCGGCGACCACCGGCGTACAGCACGGCGAAACGACAAGCGCGCTCGACGCGCCGAGCAAGAAGACGCCGCCGGCGCTTTGATAGCGGTGCGGTATGCCGCGACCCTGCGTTTCGTGCGAATGCGATCCGCCGCCGGCGCGGGCCAGCGTCACGATGCCGCTCACGGCGAGCGCCGCAGCCATCGATGCGTACAGCGCCGCCGAAGCCGCCCACAGCGCGCCGATCGCGCCGGCGGCGACGCCGAGCGCGACGTACGCGCAGACGAGGCCGCAGGCGAACGCCGCGACGATCGCCCACGGGCGGCGTGCCGCGTGCGCGCACGCCGCGACCGCGATGTAGCGCGGCGCAGCGCACGGTCCAATGCTCGTCACGATGCCGGCCGCGACCGCGAGCGGATACGCGAGCGCCGACCGAGCTGCGACCGCCGCGAGGGCGCCGCCGACCATGTCGATCACGGCGCCACCATGAGGCCTTGGCCGGCGAAGTACTCGATCTTCGTCGCGGCGCAGTTCGTGCCGCACACGCTGCCGCTGGTTCCGCCGACGAGCGGCACCTTCGCCAGCGTCGAGCCGGTATGGACGCCGGGGCAGACGATCGTATAGGTCGCAGGACTCCCGCCGGTCGCCTGCGTGGTCGTCAGCGCGTATGTCGCGTTCGCGCTCTGTGCCGCCGGGTCTTTCGGTGTGTTGTTCAAGTATGCGACGCCGTTTGCGGTCAGCAGCGACGGCTGCACCGCCGCGGCGCTCGCCGGCGGATAGATTTGATTGTCCGCGTAGTACAGCTCGAGCGCCGTCGCGATCGCGCGCAAGTTCGACTCGCACGCGGCGGTCTGCGCCTGCGAGCGCGCGTTGACGAAGTTGGGGATCAAGATCCCCGCGAGAATCGCGATGATCGCAACCACGATCATCAGCTCGATCAGCGTGAAGCCGCGTTCGGTCTCGCGCGGTGCGGTGTTCTGCACGGACGTCCTCCGGAGGTGCTACGCCCTGTGCGGTGCCC
>JAQBPK010000267.1 GCA_028287565.1 Vulcanimicrobiota bacterium | reverse complement strand
TGCACGCGAACCTCGTCGATCGCCTTGGCGTCGAGCTCGGCGTCGATCTGCGGCCCGCCGCCGTGGACCAGGACGACCCGCTCGCCGCGGCGCGCGAGCGCGGCGACCTCGTCGAGAACCGGGTCTTCGCTGCCGGCGGCGGCCATCGCGTTCCCGCCGTACTTGAGCACGATCAGCACACGGGGGCGGTCGGTGATCGGTGCCGTACGATCCTGCACGATGGCGCCCCAGACGGATTTTCTGGCCGATCTCACCGTCGCGCTGCTGGCCGCCGCGATCGGTGGTCTGCTCGCCGGGCGCCTGCGCCTGAACCCGATCCTGGGCTATCTGGCGGCCGGCATCCTGATCGGACCGTTCACGCCGGGCTACGTGGCGCGCGCGGAGACGCTCAGCACGCTGGCCACGCTGGGGCTGATCTTTCTGCTGTTCAGCCTGGGGCTGGGGTTCTCGTTTCACGAGATCCGCACGCTCGGGCCGCGGGCGCTGCTCGGCAACGGTGTCGTGATGGTGCTGCTGACCGCGGTCGCCGCGCTCGGTGCGCGGCTGGCCGGCGCGGTGCATCCGCTCACGATGGCGCTCACCACGACCGTGTCGAGCACCGCGGTGGGCGCGGCGCTGCTGCGCGAGTGGGACGTCGAGGACCGGCCGCCGGGGCGCTATGCGCTCGCGCAGCAGGTGGTGCAGGACCTCGCCGCCGTCGCGCTGCTCGTCGTGACCACGACGCCCGCGGCGTCGCTCAGCGTGCTGGGCGTGCTGTTCCCCGTGCTGAAGGCGGTCGCGTTCGTGGGGATCGCGCTCGTGCTCGGCGCGACGGTGCTGCCGCGCGTCGTGCAGCGCATTCTCGCGCGTGCATCCACCGAGACATTGTTCGCTGCGTTCGCCGCGCTCGCGCTCGTGGCGGCATGGCTCGGCGAGCTCGTGGGGCTCTCGTTCGAGTTCGGTGCGTTCGTCGCGGGTGCGGTGATCTCCGAAGCGGCGGGGAGCCGCATGATCTCGTCGGTCGTCGCGCCGTTCCGCGCGCTGTTCGTGGCGCTGTTCTTCGTGTCGGTCGGAATGCTGCTCGATCCGCGCGCGCTCGCCGCGCACTGGCCGGCGGTCATCGGGCTCGGCGCCGCGTTCGTGATCGTGCGCGGCGTCGCGTGGGGTGCGCTCGCGCGCATCGGCGGGATGGCGCTGGGCGGCGCGATCTTGGTAGGAATCGCGATGACGTCGCTCGGCGAGTTCAACGTCGTGCTCGTGAACGCGGCGCTCGGCGCGCACCGCATCGACTCAGGCGAGTCGCAGTTGCTGCTGGGAATCACGTTCTTCACGATCGTCGTCACCGTCGTCGCCGGACCGTTCGCGCGCCGTTTTCGCGATGCGGCCGAACCGCGGACGGAGCCGGAAGGCGTGCTCGGCGACGACGCCGCCCCCGTCGTCGCGATCGTCGGCTTCGGGCGCGTGGGGCGAACGGTCGGCGCGGTGCTGCGCGAGTCGGGCATCGCGTTCGCCGCGCTCGAGCGCGATCGCGCGACGGTCGACCGCGCGCGCGCCGACAGCTTCGACGTCGTGTACGGCGACGGCACCGATCCGATCGCGCTGGAACGCGTCGTGCGCCCGTCGACGCGCATCGTGCTCGCGACGATCGCGGACGGCGTGGCGAACGCCGCGATCGTGCACCGCGTCGCCGGCATGACGCAGGCGCTGGTGATCGCGCGCGCGACGCGCGGCGCGGAGGTCGCAACGCTGCGCGAGCTCGGTGCATCGCTCGCGCTCGTTCCCGAAGCGGAAGGCGCGCTGGTGTTCGCGCGCGCGGTGCTGCGCGCGCTCGGCATCCCGGAACGCGACTCGGAGATGCAAGTCGACGCGGTGCGCGAACGCACGCCGGCGGTGCTCGACGCCGACCCGCTCGTGCGGGCCGTCACGGATCGCACGGGGAAGCCCGCGTCCTGACGGATTTCCCGAAGCGCGATAAACCGCGGCGATGAACGGCACGTTTGCCGCGAGGCCCCGGCCTAATGCTCGCTTGCTAGGGGAGCGGCCGGCGCACTCGACTTGCATAATTATGCACTCTATGTATAATTATGCGAGCTATGGTCACTTTGCCGGCGGCGGCGCGACTGCGCGGCCGGAACGTTCTCACTGTTACCGATCTCGGGGCCGACGAGCTGACGAGTCTGCTTGCTTTGGCGCAGACGCTCAAGGCTCGCGGGCGCGAGCAGATGACCCTGCTGCGCGGTAAGACGCTCGTCATGCTCTTCGAGAAGCCCTCGCTTCGTACGCGCGTCTCCTTCGAGACCGGGATGACCCAGCTCGGCGGGCATGCGATCGCGGCGACTGGGACCGACTTCGGGATCGGAACCCGTGAGACGCCCGAAGATGCCGCGCGCGTGCTCTCGCGGTATGCCGATGCGATCGTCTACCGCACCCATGCGCACGCGCCGCTCGTTCGGTTCGCCAGTGCCGCTACCGTGCCGACCATCAACGCGCTGTCCGAGGCCGCCCATCCGTGTCAGGCGCTGGCCGATCTGCTCACCATTCGCGAGCGGTTCGGGACGCTGCAGGGGCTGCGGCTCGCGTTTGTGGGCGACGCGCGCAACAACGTTGCGATCTCGCTGGCGGAAGCGGCTGCGATGTGCGGTGTGTCGGTCACGTTCGCCGCGCCGCCGTCGCACCGGCCGTCCGATGCGTTTCTCGCCAAGCTTGTGAAGCTTGGCGCCGCGCACGGCGTTCAGGCTCGCGCGTTCACCTCGCCCGTTCGCGCGGTGCGTGACGTCGACGTCGTGTACACCGACGTGTGGACGTCGATGGGTGACGAGCAGTTCGTCGAGCGCAACATCGCGGCGCTGCGGCCGTACCAGGTCGACGGCGAGCTGATGGATGCCGCCGCCAAGCACGCGCTGTTCATGCACTGTCTTCCGGCGCATCGCGGCGAAGAGGTCACGGCCGGCGTCATGGACGGGCCGCGCAGCGTCGTGTTCGACCAAGCCGAGAACCGGCTGCACGCGCAGAAAGCGCTCCTCCTCGCACTCCTCACCGATCTCCGCGGGCTCACCGAATGATCGTCCTTCGACAGGCTCAGGAATAAAATGGAAGTTTTGCAACAACCCAAGACCAAGCGCCAGCGCGCGATCCTCTCGCTCATCGCGGCGCGTCCCGTGCACTCGCAGGACGAGCTCGCGACGCTGCTCGAGCAGCAAGGCTATGAGGTGACGCAGGCGACGGTCTCGCGCGACATCAAGGAGCTCGGTTTGCTCAAAGTCGCGCTCAAAGGCGGAACGGGCGGTGCGTTCAAGTACGTCGAGCCGACGGTCGGTCCGGCGTTCTCGTCGCGGCTGCACCGCGTGGTCTCCGAGGTCGTGATCCAGGCGCGCTCCTCGCTGAACCAGATCGTGCTGCGCACGCATCCCGGCACGGCGATGATGCTGGCGGCTGCGATCGACAATGCCGACTGGCCGGAAATCCTCGGCACGATCGGCGGCGACGACACGGTGCTCGTGATCGTGGAGGCGCCGGAAAAGACACCGATGATCAGACAGCGTTTCGAAGACATGCGGGGAGAGCAGTAGTCCGGTGAAGATCGTTCTTGCATATTCCGGTGGGTTGGACACTTCGGTTCTGTTGAAGCAGTTCATCGACGCCGGGCATCAGGTCATCGCGATGACGCTCAATCTCGGCGAGTCCGACATGGTCGCCGGTGAAGGGTCGCAAGACGCGCTCGAAGCGGTGCGCCAGAAGGCGCTCAAGCTCGGCGCGCTCGATGCGGTGCTGATCGACGCGCGCGAGCGCTTCATCCAGGAGTACGCCTACAAAGCGCTCGCCGCGAACGCGCTCTATCAAGGCGTGTATCCGCTGAGCGCGGCGCTGTCGCGTCCGCTCATCGCCGATCTGCTCGTCGAGACGGCGGCGGAGTACGGTGCCGACGCGGTCGCCCACGGGTGCACCGGCAAGGGCAACGATCAGGTTCGCATCGAGGTCGGCGTGCGCGCGAAGGCGCCGCATCTCAGGACGCTCGCGCCGCTGCGCGACAACCCGCTGTCGCGGCCCGATGCGATCGCGTACGCGCAAGCGCACGGCGTGCCGATCTCGCACACGGCGGCGAAGCCGTACTCCGTGGATGCGAACCTGTGGGGGCGCTCCATCGAGGCCGGCGTTCTGGAGAACCCGTGGAACGCGCCGCCGGACGATGCCTATGCGTGGAGCGTCGCGCCCGAGAGCGCACCTGCGAGCGGAGACGAGATCGTCATCGCGTTCCGGCACGGGATTCCGTCGATCGACGGTCACGAAGGCGCCGAGATGGTGTTCGAGCTGAACAAAACCGCCGGCGCCAATGGGTTGGGGCGGATCGACATGATCGAGGACCGCGTCGTCGGCTTGAAGTCGCGCGAGGTGTACGAGTGCCCGGGCAGCGTGACGCTGATCGAGGCGCACAAGGCGCTCGAGCGGCTGACCCTCACCCGCGACGAGCTGCGGCTCAAGGCGTCGCTCGACCAAAAGTACGCCGAGCTGATCTACGACGCGCAGTGGTCGTCGCCGCTGCGCGGTGCGCTCGACGCGTTCAACGCGAAGATCGCCGAGCGGCTCACGGGCGAGGTGCGGGTGAAGCTGATCCGCGGGCGCGCCGTCGTGACCGGCTCTCGCTCGCCGTTCGCGCTCTACGACGAGTCGCTCGCGACCTACGGCGCGGGCGACCGGTTCCGGCACGACGCGGCCGGCGGCTTCATCGAGATCCACGGGCTGCCCGTCGCCGCCGGCGCCGCGAAAGCCGCCGAAGCGGCCGAGCGGGCCACCCCGCAACCCGCGTGACGTACTTGACGAAGCGGCCCGATGTGCTGTATTACTGTTCACTCGTGAGCATCACCAGCATTACCCTGCGCCGACCGCCTACCGATGCGCCCGTACGATTCGTACCGGGTTTCGTCGCCTTGCGGTAGACGAAGCTCGGGGAGCGAACGACGGGCGCGCCGGAAACGGCGCGCTTTTTCTTTTCTTCGAAGTATGGAGCGATGATCGAGATACGACGGGCCGAGCCCGAGGACGCACCCGACCTGGCGCGATTGCGCGCCGCGAGTCTCGCCGAGCAGGGCTATCTGCCTCCGGCGGAGCGGCAGCCGTTCGCCCAGCGCGCGGCGGACGACTTCGCGCGCATGTTCGCCGGCGGGCGGCTCGTCGCGTGGCTGCTCGTCGACGGCGAAACCGTCGTCGGCTCGGCGTGCGCCAACTACTTCGACCGGCTTCCGTTCCCCGATGGGTCGCTGCACGCCGAGCTGTCGGGCGTGTACGTCGAGCCGGCGTATCGCCGCGCGGGCCATGCGTCGCGGCTGGTTTCGGCCGTAGTGCGTGACATTCGCTCGTCACCGGCGCGAATGACGTTCTTGCGGCCGTCACCCGGGGCGCGTTCGCTCTACGCGCGGCTCGGTTTCGTCGATGATCCGACGGGCGTGATGAGCTTGGGCGCATGACGTGCGCTCGGCACGCGACCGGCGCTCGGCCGCGGGCGGCGCGATGAGCAATCACGCCGCGGACGCGCACGAGCTGCAATGGGGCGGGCGGTTCGCGTCGGCGCCCGATCCCGCGCTGCTCGCGTTCGGCTCGTCGCTGAGCGACGATCTCTTCATCGCGCGGTGGGACGTGCGGTGCTCGCGCGGTCATGTCGCCGCGCTCGCATCGGGCGGCGTGATCGGCGCCGAAGACGCCGCGGCGCTGCGCGCCGCGCTCGACCGCGTCGCGGACGAGATCGCGGACGGCACGTTCGCGGCCTGGGCGGTTGCGCGCGATTTCGAAGACGTTCACGGCGCGATCGACGCGCGCGTTCGCGAGCACGCCGGAAAAGCCGGCGAGCTGCTGCACGCGGGTCGCAGCCGCAACGACCAGGTCGCGACGACGCTCCTTTTGTACGCGCGCGATGTCGCGGCGGACGGTGCGCGCACGGCGCTCGACATCGCGGCGCTGTGCGAAGACCGCGCGTCCGACGCGCTGGCGCGGCGCACGCTGCTCGCGGCGACGACGCACTGGCAGCCCGCGCAGCCGGTGCTGCTCGCGTTCTGGCTCGACGCGGTGGCGCAGGGCTTCGTGCGCGCGGCGG
>JAQBPK010000249.1 GCA_028287565.1 Vulcanimicrobiota bacterium | reverse complement strand
GACGGCGGTCGCGTCGCGTCAGCGAGCGCGGCGCTTTGCCGTCAGCAATCCCGTGTTCATTCCGCCGAGTGCGAGGCCGCCGTCGAAGCGGGCTGATTCTACTTTGATGCAGCGGTCGATCACCACGTCGAGACCCGCTTCGTCCGCAAGGCGGATCGCTTCGTCGTTGATGACGCCGTACTGGAACCAGACCGCTTTGGCGCCCGCGGCGATCGCCTCGCGCACGACTTGCGGCGCGTCGTCGGGCTTCCGGAACACGTCCACGATGTCGGGCGGCGCGCCGCGGTCCGCGGCGTACGCGGCGAGCGACTCGTACGCGTGCACGCCGTCGATCTCCGCGATCGCCGGGTTGATCGGCGTCACGTCGAGCTTGCCTTTCGTGCGCAGGTACGAGAAGACGAAGTAGCTCGGGCGGCTGTGGTTCGCCGACGCGCCGACCATCGCAACGGTGCGCGAGCGGTCGAGCAGCGCGCGCCGCTCCGCGGCGGTGGTGAGGATCACGCGCGCACCTCCGCCGCCGCGACGGCTGTCGTGGCTGGTGTCGCGCTTGCCGAGACGCGTGCCGCCGCGGCGAGCCCGCGTTCGAGATCCCAGATCAGGTCCTCGACGTCTTCAAGTCCCACCGACAGCCGCACCATCTCCGGGCTGACGCCGCCCGCCAGCAATTGCTCGTCGGTGAGCTGCTGGTGCGTCGTCGAGGCGGGGTGGATCACCAAGCTTTTTGCGTCGCCGACGTTCGCGAGGTGGCTCCACAGCTCGAGCGATTCGATGAACGCGCGTCCTGCCTCGCGCCCGCCGCGAAGCCCGAACGTGAACACCGCGCCCGCGCCAAGCGGCAGATAGCGCGCGGCGAGCGCGCGATCGGGGCTGTCGGGAAGATCGCCGTACGAAACCCACGCGACCTCATCGCGCCCGTGCAGGAACTCCGCGACCGCGCGCGCGTTCGCGACGTGCTGCGGCATCCGCACCGCCAGCGTCTCGAGCCCTTGCACCAGCAGCCATGCGTTCATCGGCGAGATCGAAGCGCCGACGTCGCGCAGCACCTCGACGCGCGCGCGCTGGAGAAACGCGTACTCCCCGAACGTCTCGGCGAAGTTGAGCCCGTGATAGCCCGGACTGGGCGTGCTCAACAGCGGATGGCGGCCCGCGTTCCACGGAAACGTCCCGGATTCCACGATCGCGCCGCCCATCACGGTCCCGTGCCCGCCGATGAACTTCGTGGCGGAGTGGACGACGATATCGGCGCCGTGCTCGATCGGCCGGCAGAGGTACGGCGTCGCGAACGTGTTGTCGACGATGAGCGGAACGCCGCCGGCGTGCGCGATCTCCGCGAGCGCAGCGATGTCGGCGACGACGCCGTTGGGGTTGCCGATCGTCTCCGTGAACAGCGCGCGCGTGTTGTCCCGCAACGCCGCGCGGACCGCGTCGAGATCGCCGGGCGCGACGAAGGTCACGTCGATCCCCATGCGCTTGAGCGTCACCGAGAACTGCGTCACCGTGCCGCCGTACAGGTTCGTCGACGCGACGAGATGGTCGCCGCTCTGCGCTACACTCAACACCGTGATGAGCTGCGCCGACAACCCGCTCGCGGTCGCGACCGCGCCGAGCCCGCCTTCGAGGCTCGCGAGCTTTTCCTCGAACGCCGAGACGGTCGGGTTCCCGATGCGCGTGTAGATGTTGCCGTACGTACGCAGCGCGAAAAGCTCCGCAGCGTGCTCCGTCGAGTCGAAGACGAACGCCGTCGACAGGTGCAGCGGCAGCGCGCGCGCCCCGGTTTCACCGTCGGGCGGCGTCCCGGCGTGCAGCGCGCGCGTGCGAAATCCAAAAGTCCGCTCATCCATCAGACGCGCCGACTTCGCTACCCGCACGCGCGAGCCCGCCGGACACTGTAAATTTAGGAGGAGCCGCGCGAGACGGCGCGTGGGTTACCGTCCCTTACGGCCATCATGCCCGCCCAGCGCCATGGTTTTAACGGAATCGATGGTCGTCGAGCACGAAGCTGGCCAGCACGTGAGAATTTTCATCAACCTCGTTCGCGAAGTCGCCGCGCTTTTCGCCGCTCTTGGTTACGGTATCGAGCAACTGCGTTACGTGTTCGGTCTGCCAATCCCGGTCCCACCCGCAAACCCCGCCCAAAGCTTACCTGGGGATGCGACTCAGCAACTCGGCGAAGACTTTCTTCTGACGACGTCGATCGGCTTCAACCAGCAAGTCGTCTCAAACATCGATGCGATCGACGCTGCGCTGATTGGCATCCTGGGCGCGACGGGCGCGTTCGCCGTGCTGGCCGTTGACAAGATTCGCGAACTGGCGGTTTGGCCGCGATGGATTGCCATCTCGCTGTTCGGCCTCTCGGCGGTCCTCAGCTTTGCCGGTTACGCGTATGGCTTCATCAGTGACCAGCCGGAGGACGTGCCGCGTCCTGCGCTTTTTGTTCCCGATTTCGCTCGTTCAGGTTCCAAAGCGCTCGCGCGAGCAATTCGCACAGCGGTACGCACGAGCGAGCGCAACATGCGCATTCGAACACGGAAGCGCATCATCGCGCTCGTCACCGTGGCCCTGTTGATCTCGGGTGCGGTGGTTATCACGTATGCGCGGTTGATAGGCGGTGCCGTCGGGACCGCTGTCGGGGAGGTCCAAGTCGTGGTACCATCATGATCATGCCAGAGCGCAACGTCCAACCGGTTTCGGATGCGGTGAAAGAAATGGCTCTCCAGTTGGAGCGAGAGTTCGGCATTCGCCCGCTTGGTGCGGATGAGGAGCGCGCCGACGACGCCTACGCAGTCGGGCACTATACCGGCTCGCCGAAGCTTCGGGAGTGCTGACGGCGGCGGATCAACCAACGGGGCGAGCGCCTCTGCGTTTGGGGACCTAAGGCTCACTATCCGGGCGCGGCCTCCGGAAACAACTTCGTACGATGCTCCGCTCGCTCGACGCCCTCCGGCTCCTCCTCGGCATGCCCGTGTATCGCAGCGTGGTCGGTGACGATCCGGCGACGGCGCGTGTTTCCGCGCACTGGGCTTGCGGCTGCGCCGCCTCCGGCTCGAGTTTCAGCAAGATGAGCCTCAAGTCGTGTAGCTCGCACCGTGCCGGACGGATCGAGGTCCCGGCGCTCGTCTGACGTCCGCGACGCCGAGCGCGTCCAGGATCGCCGCGCGCGTCGCGTCTTCGCCGACCACGCCGTGGAACACGATCTCCGCCGGCGTTCCCGCCAGCACCAGCACGCGGTCCGCGAGCGCGAGCGCGTCGTCCACGTCGTGCGTCACCAGCACTGCCGATGCGCGCGTGAACTCCAGGATCTCGCGGACCGCCGCGCGCAGCTCGATCCGCCGCAGCGCGTCGAGCGCGGCGAACGGCTCGTCAAGCAGCAACAGCGCCGGATCGCGCACCAGCGCGCGCGCGAGCGCTGCGCGCTGAGCCATCCCGCCGGAAAGCTGTTTGGGAAGCCGCTGCGCCGCGTGCGCGAGGCCGACCAGCGCCAGCACGTTGTGCACGCGCGAACGCTCCGCGTCGCTGCGCGCCGGGAACGCGACGTTGCGCTCGACGTCCAGCCACGGGAACAGCCGCGGCTCCTGAAACACTACGCCGATCTCGCCGGTCGTCGCGATCGTCCCCGCATCGCTGCGCTCGAGCCCGGCGACGCAGCGCAGCAGCGTGGACTTCCCGCAGCCGCTCGCGCCCAGGATCGCGACGCGCTCCCCGCGCGCGACGTCGAGATCGAGCCCGTCGAACACCAAATGCGTACCGAACGCCTTGCGCAGCCCGCGAATGCGCGCCGCATTGTCCCCACCGGGACTGCGAAGCGCCGTCATGCGGACACCGTGCGCGAGCTGTGAAGCGACGTCATACCGGCACCGTGTCGGTCCAGCCGACGAGCCGCTTCTCGAGCCAGCGCATCCCGCTTTCCGACAGCTTGCCGCACAGCGCGAACAAGAGGATTGCCACGAGGATCTCGTCGGTGCGCGACGTCTGCTGCCCGTCGGTGAGCAGAAACCCGAGCCCGTTCGTCGCCGCGAGCAGTTCCGCCGCGACCAGGAACAACCACGCCTGCGTGAGCCCGATGCGCGCGCCGACGAGCAGCTGCGGCAGCGTGGCGGGAACGAGCACGCGCGCGATCAGTGCCGTTCGCGAGAGCCCGAAGATCGTGCCGACCTCCACCAGCTTGCGATCCACGCCACGGATCCCGCTGACCAAGGAGACGTAGATCGGAAAGAACGCGCCGATCGCGACCAGCGTGATCTTCGCGGTCTCGCCGATCCCGAGCCACAGCAGGATCAGCGGCACCCACGCAAGCGACGGCACGGAACGAATCGCTTGCAGCGTCGGGTCGAGCGCGCGCTCCGCGATGCGCGAACCGCCCACGACCGACCCGAGGACGAGCGCAAGCAGCAGCGCGATCGCGAACCCCAGCGCGACCCGCTCGATGCTCGCGCCGAGATCGCGCCACAAGAGGCCGCTCTGCGCGAGGTCGGCGATCTCGCGCAGCACGTCGCGCGGCGACGCGAGCTGATACGACTTCACCGCGCCGCTCGCCGTCGCGGCCCACCAGGCCGCGAACAGCGCCAGCGGGACGACGAACCTACCCACGCAGCGCGGTCGTCGCGATGCGCGCGTCGATCAAGGACGCTGCCGCTGCGTCGAGATCGGCGTCGGGCTTGGCAAGCTTGTCGTTGCGGATCAGCGGGACGACGGCTGCGATCGCCTCGCGGTAGTCGTTCCCCGGCGTGCCGTTGCCCGGATACGTCGTGCGCTCGTGCAGCTGCAGATCGGCGACGCGCCGCTCGAGGTGCGAGGCGTCGGACAGCAGCGCCGCCGTCTCCTCGACGTGCGCCGCCGCGTACTTGCGCGCGCGGTCGTACGCGTTCACGACGATCGCCGCGACGTCCGGACGCTGCGCGAGAAAATCCTCGCGCGCGTTGAGCGCGCCCCACGTGTTGAACGCGACGTTGCGGTAGAGCAGCCGCGATCCCGCGTCGAGCTGCGACGCCGCCATGTGCGGATCGAGCCCGGCCCACGCCTCGACCTGTCCGCGCTCGAGTGCGGTGCGCCCGTCGGGATGCTGCAAATCGGTGAGCTGCACGTCGGTCGGCTGCAGTCCCGCCGCGGCGAGCGAGCGCAGGAGGAAGAACCACGGATCGGTGCCGCGCGTCGCCGCGACTTTCTTCCCGCGCAGGTCGCGCACGGACTTGATCGCCGACTCTTTTGGAACGACGATCGCCGTCCACTCGGGCCGCGAGTACAGGAACACGGTCTTGATCGGCGTTCCATTCGCGCGCGCAAGCAGCGCCGCGCTGCCCGCCGTCGACCCGAACTGCACCGCGCCCGCGGCCAGAAAGCCGTTCGCCTTGTTCGAGCCGAGCGAGAGCACCCAGTCGACCGAGGTGCCTTTCTTTGCGAGCGCCTCTTCGAGCCAGCCCTTCGCTTTGAGCACGAGGCTGGGCGGGTTGTAGTAGGCGTAGTCGACGCCGATGCGGTCGGCGGCGCGCGCGCGCAGCGGCACGCCCGACGCGAGGGCCGCCGCGCCGGCGGCGGTGAGGAAGGTGGAACGGGAGAGATTTGCCACGGGACGCCTCCTGGTGAGAGGGAGAGCGGGTGAAAAAGAAGAGCCCCCGCCGGATCGGCGAGGGCTCTGCACGTTTGCTGTGCGCGAAGCGCGCTAGCTCATGCCGAGGTTCGCCGATCCCGATGAGGGAGACAGCAAATGCACATCGCCATGAGACAAAGGCCGCGGTTCAGCACGAGTGCGAGGACGGTAGCACGGACGGAAGCCGGCAGTCAAGTGCTTCGGTTCGGGCCCAGGACGGAATCGATCGCGGCGCGCGGCACGTCCAGCTCGACCGCGAGGCGCTGCCGGTCGGCGTCGGATCGCAGCGAATCTCGAATTCCAGGCGGGAGCGCCGCCTCAATCGCTTTCAACGCAGGCGACGTCGCAGACGGGACGGCGTAGCGGTACACGGCAGAGTGACTGGCCGCCCCGAGCAGCGGCAGCGCCTGGGCGGCGAGCCCGGAAAACCAAGTTTTCACCGTGCCGAGCGGCGAGCTTGACGTGTCGTATTCCGACGCGTCCGCCTCGGCCTTCCACGTGAGAAACGGTCCGGCCGGGACCATAGCAGCGATTCGCTCCCAAAGTGCGAGGCTCAGCATCGCTGGATCGCCGTTGCTCGCCTCGACGCAAATCGACCAGCTCTGGCGGAACATCGGCGGAACGTCCGCGGGACGGGTGGCACGAAGAGCCGGATCGCTGCATTTGAGCGACAGCGCTTCCACGTCGGCGTTGGAGCTGCCGAGCAGCAATCGAAGATTCCGGATCACCTGATCGAACAGATTCTGATCGAAAATCCATTTGATGGAATCTGATTCGAGCGATCGCCCGACCTTGTCGTGGTCGCGAGCGAAATACTTTTGTCCCATCAGCATCAGGTGCGCGCCGTAGATGCCGAAGATCGGGTTCTCGAACTTCTTGTGCAGCATGTCATCGAGAAGCCCCGCAACGGCGTTCGAGAAGACGGGGCGGCCGTCGGCGAGCGCGATGCGCACGAGATCCGCTTGGCCGACCGTGTTGTCGGACCCGTTGAACCCGTTTCCGAGCTTCACCATCGACACCGCCATGTTGCCGAGGACCGAAAGATCGATCGAATCGTCCCCGGCGCTCTGCGGCGCCGGGTCATCGGCGGCAGACGTGCTGAGCAGGAACAGCTGAAGCTGCCAGCCGGCGGGCGCGAAAACGACTTGCTCGACGGCCATTCCGCCGCCAAGATTGGTGCGGAGCACGTACTGGCCCGGGTTTAGGCTCACCGTGCACGCCGCCCAGGCGTCGCGTCCCGCGTCGTGCTCGACGACCGAGCTCGCGCCGAAATCCGCGATCATCTTGCCGTTGTTGTCGCGCAAGCTCATCCCGGCGGCGAGATTTCGAGCGGGCTGCGCGGCCGCGGTGCTCTCCGAAGGCGCCGGACACGACCGCCGAGCCATCAAGAAGATCCCGGCACCGCTGCCGGCGTCCACATGAACGTTCTTGCTGTGCGTCTCCGCCGCGTCGACCTGGTAGTCGTGGCTCGTGTTCGTGCCGCGCAGCGGGATCGGGGACACTTGGACCGGCGGCTCGACGACAAGCGTCGTGTCCGTTTTGAACAAGTGGATCTCCTCGGATTCCGAACGGCCGAGGCGCGTCTTGATCTTGAAGATGCCCGGCACCACGTCGGCATGCACGTATGCTATGCCGCGGGCCACAAGCTGGTAGGCACCGTCCACGACGAATATTTCCGCGAACGGGTTGCTGGAGCTCACCGTGAGGGAGATCGAGAGTTGGTCGGTCATGGCTGGTCCCTCACACTTGAAATCCGTGAAGCGTGCTGTCGCCGTCGGCTTGCGCGGCATACACGCCGGGGCGCAGAGACAGGCTCACCTTTCCGTTCTGAACGACAGCGCTCGCGACGATATCGGATGGGTTTCCACCCAAGATATCGACCTTCGTGCCGTCCGGGATCCCGTTCAGCAAGACGTCCTTCGCCGGTATCGGCGCGCCGGTGACGAAAACCATGGAATCGTCGAAGCCGAAGTCCGGCTCTTGCGATACCGTGCCGATCTGCTTGAACTTCGCCGGCATGTTGAACTTCATCCGGTTGATGAGGTACTGCTTCAGACTCGCGGTCGTGATGTTGCCGCTCGCGTCGACGGCGGATTCAAGGCCTTGCAACAACGTGTACGTGAAGACGCCGTGAAACAGGCCGTCGGGCATCTCGTCCTCGACGGACTCCTGCTTGAACTTGGCGGAGTAGGCACTGAACACGCGCGCGCCGCTGGAGTTCCCTTGAATCCGAGCCAGGCTCGGCGCTTGCGGGACGACGGTGAAGTGGAACTTCATGCAGCAGTCGAGCCAAAGGACCAGCTCGTCGAAGTACGCGGCATTGTAGAACCAGTCGAGCCAGGCGGTTGCAAAGACGTGTCGCGTCGAGACTTTGGTGGCATCGGCTACGAACACCGCGCCTTTTGCTCGCTCCGGCGCGAAGCCGTGGCCGCTCATGTACACGTACAGCCGCCGGCCGACGGGCGGCGGCTTCGTGTCCGCCAGCGAGGTGAGCCCGCTGAAAGCGTTCTCGATGGTCTGCACGACCGGTTGCGCGTTCCCCAACGCGAAATTTTGCGGCAGAGGTCTGGGTGAGACGATGAGGGTGGCCTTTTGGGGATCGACGCCGCCTTTGGCGGGATCGGTCAACCACGCGTGAATCGCCGTTGCATCGTTGACCGGACCCTGCAGATTGCCCGCGTGGTCGGGCGCATCGATCATGCCCGGATAGTCGTTGATTCCGATGACGATCGCGTAATCGTCGTTCGCCATGGGACGTGCTCCGTGGACTGCGCGGCGCCTAGGTGGGGTAGACCTGCGCGATGAGCTGTTTGTCGAGCGGCGAAAGATCGCCGTTGAATTCCGTCGAGAATCCGTCCGTCGTCCAGGCGGCCGGAATCTGGTACATCATGATCGACTTGGGATCCAGTATCGTCGTCGTGAGCTTCGTCTTGTCGTACGGGTCGAAGATGTTGAACTCGATCGTCGGCTGGTCCCAATTGTTGGGCGGACCCGACAGATCCGCAATGACCGCGCTTCTATTCCAATTGATGGGACTGTTTGGGTTTTGGTGCTCGTGAATGAGGCCGAGCATGTGCCCGAACTCATGGAGCACGACGGATTTCACGTCGTTGTCGCTCGACTCGGGAGTCAGCCAGCCGAAATTAATGGTCGCCTCCCCGGGATGGCTCCGGCATTCGGTCCCGATGTACGACCACGACCCCGCACCCTGTTGAAACGTTATGCGGACTTCGGCGCTGTCGTCGTCCACGTACACGAGATTCAGATTCGCCATCGAAGGGCCGGTCCACGCATTCGCCGCTGCCTTCACGCGGTCACGAAGCCCGGCATCTCCCTCGAGAAAACGGATCTTGATCGTTTCACCGAGCTGCCATTGATTCGCGTTCAGCAGCGCGGCTTTGCGGCCGCCGACGCGCTCGGCGACCAGGGTCTTGCAGAAGTGCCGCTCGGGCGGATGGGGCTGCCCGGCGCCGGCCTGACCGAGGGAAGTCGTCATGGCTGCTGCTCCTTCGCCGCGAAACGCCGGCATACGAAGCGCTTCACGTGCAAACCATAGTATATGCTATAATTGGCTGCCTGCCTAGTCCCACGAGCTCGGCGGCCCATTAATCGCCGGCGCGGCGAATGCAAATATAATGGCGACACCGTGGCGCGTCGACGGACCGAGCGTGCTCGTCGAGCCCGGAGCTCGTGTGACGTTTCAACGCACGCCGCAAGCCGATCGCGAACTTGGGCCAAACACGCCGCGCAGCCATGGCGCCTTGCCGCTCGCTGCCGCAGGCGAAGCGGTGCTGCTCCCCGTTTCGGACGCGGAAGCATTCTGGGTCGGCTTTGACGCGGAGATGACTGGCTGCGCGCTTTGTTTCCGGGTCACGGTGCTCGACGACCACGGCTTCGCATCGGATGCGATCGCGGGCGGCCCCTGGTTGGACGCGTTGAGCGGCGCGCCGCAAAACTACGTCGTCTGTCCGCCGCAATATGCGCTCGCCGGTGTTACGCGCCCTGGCGGACCCCGCCCGTTCGCGCGCGTGACGCAACTGCCCGATCGCTATCAGGCGTGCCGCAGCCTGACGATCTCCGCCAGACGAATGCGGCCGCGAACCCCTTCCGGTTGCGCGACCGGTGCTGAAGCGATCTCGCATAGTGGCAGCACCACGGCGAGGCCGATGGCGATCGGCCCGACCGGCACGGCGGCCGTTTCCGGCGGCGCCGACATCGTGCCCGATCCGTACGGGCCGCAGTGCTGGGACGACGCGCCGGCGGTCACGCTGCGGGTGGTGCTCGTCTCGTACGAACGCTTTCGCGACGAAACGGGCCGGACGCCGCCGGCCCTGGATCCGGCGAGCAGCTACGGCGGCTGGCGGCTACCGTAACGCGCGTCGCTCGGCGGCTGGCGGCTACCGTAACGCGCGTCGCTCATCGGCGCCTACGGCGCTTCGAGGCACAGCTCGCGGCCTGGGTAGTCGACCGTCATCCGGTACGCTTTGAGAAAGTTGTAGCCCAGGCCGCCGTCCATCGCGCCGACCGCACCGTTGATCTGCGACAGATCGAACGTCGCGACGAGGACGCGCTCCTGCGTCACGCCGCCGATCGAGATCGTCGCAACCGATGCGCGCGTGCTGAAGCGTCCGCCCGCGCCGATCCCTTGCACGGAAGCGGGCAGCGGCGCGAGGTGCAGCCGGCGCGCGAGCGACGCGCTCACGATCGACACCGTCGCGCCCGTGTCCACGAAGAACGTGAACGGCCCTTGCCCGTTCACGCGCGCCTTCACGAGCACCAGCGGGTACGCGGCGGACGCGAGCTGCGCGGGCACGCACGTCGAGGTTGCAGCACGCGCGGCCGGCGGCACGGCGCAGCATGCGAAGACTGCGGCGGTCAGAAGCGCGGTGAACGATCTCATCTGCGCGTCGTACCCGGCTACGTGCGCTTTTCGACCAGCAGCGGCTGGCTGCCCACGCCGAAGTAGCCATCCGGATCGGCGAGGCGGGATGCGCAAACGCCGAGGCCGTCGGAAGCGAGCGTCGTGCGCGCTTCGAGCAGCACCCACTCGCCGAGCGGATAGCGCTCGATCGCGACCGACAGCGAGGGCGGAACGAACAGCCACTCGCCCATCGGCAGCTCGCCGCTGATCCCGTTCGCTGAATCGGCGATCAGCAGCACGCGGTCGCGCGGCTGCAGCGGCTCGCCCGCGATCAGGGGCACGCGCGGCCGGGTCCACACCGCCGCCGGCCCGGGCACGCCGCCGCCGCGAACGTAGCGCCACTCGAACGCCTCGCCGTAGCCGAACGCGTGCAGCCAGTCGGGCATCGTCGCCACGTCCGGAACCGGCGGCACCGGATCGGGCGGCGTGGTCGCGGGCGGCACGCTGCCGTCCGGCTGCGTCGCGATGCGCCAGGCGCGCGCCGTGACCACCTCGCGGCCGCCCACTTCAAGCGCGCCTTCCAGCAGCTCGATGCGCTTGCCGGGGCGCACGACGCGCGTGCGCACGCGCATCGCTCCGATCGGGATCGGGCCGAGAAACTCCGAGGTGATGCGCGCAAGCCGCATGTCATCGCGCGGGTGCGCGCTGCACATCACGTGCGCGAGCAGCGCGGTCGACGGGCTGCCGTGCTGCAGGCGCTCGTCCCACGGGCTCATCGTCGCGCGCGTCGCCGCGTACGTGTCCGCATCGACCCGCTCGTAGAACGCCTCGAATTCCATTCCAGCCCGATACGGGATGATGGCCGCGCCGCCTGCCGAACAGCCGGCACGATCGCCGTGCGATGGTTCTCGCGCGGCAGCGCGCCGCTACTCGCCCTCCTCGCGTAACTTCGCGCGCAAGTAGGTTTGCTCTGCGGCGTTCTGCGTCAGCGCGAGAGCGGAGCGGTACGCATCGCGCGCGTCCGCGCTGCGGCCCAGCCGCGCCAACGCGTCGGCGCGCGCGACGTGATACAGATGATACGCCGCAAGCGTCTCTTGCGGCAGTGCGTCCAGCGCGGCGAGTCCGGCCGCAGGTCCGTCCGCAAACCCGATCGCGACCGCGCGGTTGAGCGACACGATCGGCGACGGCGTCATGCGCTCCAGATGCCCGTACAACTCCGCGATGCCGGTCCAGTCGACGTCGTGCGGCGATGCGGCTTTCGCGTGCGCGTACGCGATCGCGGCTTGGATCTGATACGGCCCGGGTGCGTGATGGCGCGTCGCGCGCGCGAGCAGATCGTTGGCCTGCGCGATCTTCGTGTGGTTCCAGGCCGAGCGGTCTTGCTCCGCGAGCGTGATCAGTCCGCCGTCGCGCGCGACGCGCGCTTCGCGCCGCGAGTCGTGGTACAGCATCAGCGCCAGCAGGCCCATCACCTCGGGCTCCTGCGGCATCAATAACGCGAGCACGCGGCCCAGACGAATCGCTTCGTCGCACAGCTCGCGCCGCACGAGTTGGTCGCCCGCGCTCGCCGTATAGCCTTCGTTGAAGATCAAATACAGCACCGCGCACACGTCGTCGAGCCGCTCCGGAAGATGCGCCGCGGGCGGCACGTCGAACGGGATCGCCGACTCGCGGATCTTGCGCTTCACGCGCACGAGGCGCTGCGCCATCGTCGCGTGCGGCACGAGGAACGCGTCGGCGATCTCTTCCACCGTCAATCCCGCGAGCGTGCGCAGCGTGAGCGCGATGCGCGCCTCGACGCCGAGCGCGGGATGGCAGCACGCGAACATCAGGCCGAGGCGGTCGTCGGGAATCGCGTTCACCGCATCCTCCCCCAAACGGTCGGCGTCGGGCGGCGAGGGGATCTCGAGCGCCGCGAGACGCCGCAGCTTTTCGCGGCCCACGCGCTCGCGCCGCAGGCGGTCGATGGCGCGGTTGCGCGCCGTCGCGAGGATCCAGCGCGACGGCTGCGCCGGAAAGCCGTCGCGCGGCCAGCGTTCGAGCGCCGCGAGGTATGCGTCTTGCAGCGCGTCCTCCGCGAGCGAGATATCGCCGAGCGCGCGCGACAGGGTCGCGACGGTGCGGCCCGCGTCCTCGCGGAAGCACCGTGCGACCCGTTCCGCAGCGTCAGCCGCCCATATCGACAATCGGCCGGACCTCCACCGATCCGTCCTTCGCGCCCGGGCACATCGCCGCCGCTTCGAGCGCCCCGTCCAGCGACGGCGCTTCGATGATGTAGTAGCCGCCCAGCCATTCCTTCGTTTCCGCGAACGGTCCGTCGGTCACGGCGCGCTGACCGTTGCGGACGCGCACGGTGGTCGCGCTCGCCGTGTTCGCGAGCGGGGCGGCGTCGATGTAGGCACCGCGCTTGCGCAGCTCTTCCCCATACGCCACCCAGGCCGGCATGGATGCGGCCCACTCCTCGGGCGTCGGCTCGCGCTCGACCGGCGGGGTGTAGATGAGAAGCATGTATTTCATGATCGTCCTTCTGCGGTGGCGGATGTCGATTCGCATCCAGCCCCAGGACGAACGCCGCATCCGCAAATCGACAGCCCGGTGAAAGATTTTTGGCCGCATGCGGGACGGCACAAAGACGGCAGCGGCGGGCCATCGTATTTCAGAGATTTTTCACGGATTTCTCGTAGAGCAGGTTCATGCGGCCTACCAGCCTACGCCGGCGCCCGCCGCGCGATCCGCGCGCGCGACTCGCCGGACTCATGATGCTGCCGCGTACCATCGACAAGGCGCGCGCGCTGCTGCCGGGCGGCGACCCGGGCGACTATTCGATCGCGCCCGGCTTGAGCGCGTGGCTGCTCGGTGAGGCCGGCCTCAGCGAAGCGGAGTTCCTCGTGATCGTGCACCGCGCCGCCGACGAGCACGAGGTCGCGCGCATCATCCAAGAACGCGTCGACCCGCAGCGCTGCGACGTGCTCAACGCGCACATGAAGGAGTTGCGCGTGCGCGATCTGCCGCACGACGAGCACGAGCGTTTCGTGCTCCGGCACGGCGGCGCGAAGGACGACGAGCTCATCGTCGACGTGCTCGTGGCCGACGATCGCGGCATGCTGGAAGCCGTACGCTGATTTGACCCTGCGCCGCTGAGGTCTATCCTTTGAGGACGAAAGCGTAGTGGATCTACGGCCGCCAACCGCTACGCTCGCAGCGTCGCTGCAATGGTCGCGCGCAGGCGTACGGCCGCGTCGCGTATTTCGTCCGCGCTGATGATCAGCGGCGGCACGAAGCGCAGCGTGTTGCGGCCCGCGCCGTTGAGGAAGACGCCGTGGTCGAGGCCGTGCGCGACGAAGTCCTTCGCCGCGTAGGGGTCGCGCACCGGAAGGCCGAGCATCAGCCCGATCCCGCGCGGCTGCTCGAACACCGATTCCATCTCCGCGGCGATCGCCGAGAGCTCCGCGCGCAGCAGCGCGCCGACGGTCGTGACGTGCTCGTCCAGATCGACGACGTCGCGGATCTTCAAGTGCTCCAGCGCCGCCGCGGCCGGAACGGGCGAACCGCCGAACGTCGTCCCGTGATCGCCCGGCTTCAGCGACGACGCGGCCTCGCCGCGCACGATCAGCGTGCCGATCGGCAGCCCGTTCGCGAGCGATTTCGCGAGCGTGAACGCATCGGGCTTCACGCCGTAGTGCTGGTGCGCGAAGAGCTTGCCGATGCGCCCCATCCCGCACTGCACTTCGTCGAAGATCAGCAGCGCGCCGCGCTCGTCGCACAGCCGCCGCGCCGCTTCGAGGTACTCTTGCGTCGCGGGAACGACGCCGCTCTCGCCTTGCACGGGTTCGACGAGGAAGCACGCCGTGGTGTCGCCGATCGCCGCGTCGAGCGCGGCGACGTCGTTGAACTCGACGTGCGCGAACCCTTGCGGCAGCGG
>JAQBPK010000332.1 GCA_028287565.1 Vulcanimicrobiota bacterium | reverse complement strand
GCCAGGCCAAAAAGAACGCCGCCCATCGTCGGCGTCCCTGTCTTCGTCTGATGTGTCTTGGGCGCGTCCTCGTAGGCAACTTGACGCGCCGACGCGCGTCGCAGGAGCCCGATGTACGGTTTTCCGAGCAGCGCCGTTACGCCGAATCCCAACACCACGACGATCAGCGGAACGAAGAATGCGCCGGAACGGCCCGGGAACATCCAACCGAGCTGCGTCCACAAGGGTACGTAAATGTAATACGTATCGCCGCCGGTCACGGTGTCACCAGCGGGTGCGGGCCCGTGCCGCGCCAGGCGAGCACGACGATCGGCGTCTGCTCGTCGCCGTTGCCGTGCGGGTTGCCGATCAGCGCGCGCTCGACCGCGTCGCGGTCGACGTGCGGCGATGCGCCGAGTGCTTTCGCGCGGCGCAGGTCGTTCGCGTCGACGATCGCGACGTGCACGCCGAGCGCGTTCGCGATCTCGGTGGAGACGCTGTCCGGGTCGGCGGGGCCGAGCACGATCGCGCGCTCGTACGGCGGCAGCGTGCCGGTGTAGCCGTCTATTGCGGCGATCTCTTCGCCCAGGATCTCGTAGAACGCGCCGCGCTTGCCGCGCAGCCGGCCGAACACCTGTGCGAACGCCGCGTACAGCACTTTGCGCGGACCGGCTTGGTCGATCACGAGCTGCAGCGACTCGGGCTGGCTCACCGTCGCGAGCGGGTCGGCATAGCGCGAGAGAACCAGCGCGAGCTTGGAAGGCCGGATGTATTCCGCGGGGATGAAGCGCGACTGTGCGATCGCGACGCCGGTCTCCGCGATCGCGACGACGTCGCCCGGGCGTGCGATGCCGCGGATCGCGTCGCCGATAAGATGCACGAGGTCGTCGCCGGGTGCGATCAAGCGCGTGCGCACCGGGATCGCGACGAGGCCCTCGGGGACGCCGCTCTCGCGAATCGCGACGGGGATCATGCGAGCACCTCGGCGCTCTGGTGCATCATCATGCGAACACCTCCGCGCCCAGCGCTTCGGCGATCTGCTCCATCTTGTACTTGCGCGAGCCTTTGAGGAGGATCGCATCGCCGCGGCGCACGTTTGCGCCGAGCCACGCGATCGCTTCGTCGTTGCTCGCGTAGCGCACGACGCTGCCGCCCTTTGCCTGCACGCCGCGCGCGGTGTCGGCGGCGAACGTGCCGCCTGCGAGGACGATATCCGCGCGCGTCGCCGCGATCTCGCCGATCTTCTCGTGCATCGCGGGCGCGTCGTCGCCGAGCTCCGCCATGCTGCCGAGCACCGCGATGCGCCGTTCCGCTTCCTCGCGGCCGAACGTCGCGAGCGTCGCGAGCGTGCCGGACAGCGATGCGTTGTACGCGTCGAACACCAGGCGCACGTCGTCTGGCAGCTCGACGATCTCGTAGCGGCCGTGCGGCAGCGAAACGCCGCGGACCGCTTCCGCGAGTGCGTTCGCTTGCGCGCCGCACAGCAGCGCGGCGGCGAACGCGCCGGCGAGGTTGCGGCGGTTGTGGTCGCCCGGAAAGCCGATCTCGATGCGGTGCGTTTCCGTCGTGCCGTCCTCGGCGATCGTCCAGGCGGCGTCCGGTTCGATCACGACGCCGCGCTGGCCGTGCGGCGGGCGCTCGTCGTCGATGCCGTACCAGATCGGCGGCGTCGGGAGCGTGCTCGCACGCTCGCGCGACGCAGCGTCGTCGAGGTTCAGCACCGCGCGGCGCGAGCCGGACGGCACGGCCCACTTCGTTTCGGCGATGCGCTCGCGCGAGCCCATGATCTCCAGATGCGCTTCGCCGATGTTGGTGAGGACGCCGACGTCGGGGCGCGCCGCGCTGACGAGCACGTCGAGATCGCGGTACTTGCGCGCGCCCATCTCGACGATCGCGACGCGTTCTTCGCCGTCGTCGAGGCCGCACAGAAACTTGGCGACGCCGACCTCGTTGTTCTCGTTCTCCGGCGTTGCGGTGACCGGGATGCCGGCGCCGCGCAGCAGCGCGAGGATGAACTGCTTGGTCGTCGTCTTGCCGGTGCTGCCGGTGACCGCGATGACCGTGCCGCGCACGCTCGCGCGCGCTAGTCCGCCCAGGTCGAGATAGGCTTGCAGCGTGTCGCGCACAACCAGCGCCGCGCGTCCCGGCGGTACCGCGGCGGCGTCGTCCACGATTGCGCAGACCGCTCCGCGCGCGAAGGCTTCCTCGACGTACGCGTGGCCGTCGAAGCGCTCGCCGCGCAGTGCGAGGAACGTGGCGCCGCGCTCGATCGCTCGCGTGTCCGTTTGGATCAGGAGCGATTCCGGCAGAACGTTCGCGCCGAGCACCGTTGCGTGCGTCGCTTCGATCGCTTCCAGCGTCGGCAATCTCATCGTCTTACCGTTTCCGCGCGTTTTGAGAAGGCGATGCGGACTTCGTCGCGGTCGTCGAAGGGGCGGGTTTGGTCGCCTACGATCTGGTAGGTTTCGTGGCCTTTGCCTGCTACGACGACCGTGTCGCCCGCTTGGGCTTCGTCGATTGCGCGGCGGATCGCGCGGCGGCGGTCGAGCTCGATGTGGGTGCGGTCGTAGCCGTTTGCGACCGCCTTCGCGATCGCCATCGGGTCTTCGCTGCGCGGGTTGTCGGACGTCACGATCACGCGGTCGGCCAGGCGCGCGGCGATTTCGCCCATCTGCGTGCGCTTGCCGTGATCGCGGTCGCCGCCGCAGCCGAACACCACGATCAGGTCGCCCCTCGTCATCTCGCGCGCGGCGCGCAGCACGTTCTCCAGCGCGTCGGGTGTGTGCGCGTAGTCGACGATCGCGTCGATGCCGAACGCGCCGATGCGCTCCATGCGCCCCGGCACCGCGCGCGTCGCGGCGAGGCCGCGCGCGATCGTCGCGTCCTCGATGCCGAGCGCGCGCCCGATGCCGAACGCGGCGAGCGCGTTGCGCACGTTGAAGCGGCCGGGCAGCGCGATGCGCACCTGCGTGTCGCCGATGCGGAAGGACGAGCCGTCGCCGTCGAGCACGACGTCGAGCGCGCGCAGCGTCGCGTCCGTGTCGATCGCGTACGTGATTGCGGCGGACAATTCCGTTGCGAATTGTGCGCCGCTTGGGTCGTCCGCGTTCAGGACGGCGAGCGGGGCCAGGTCGAACAGGGTGCGTTTCGCGGCGATGTAGCGCGGCAGCGTACCGTGGAAGTCCAAGTGGTCGCGGGTGATGTTCGTTAGTGCCGCTGCGGCGAAGCGGACGTGGTCGACTCGGCGCAGTGCCAGTGCGTGGGAGGAGACTTCCATCGCGACTGCTTTTGCGCCGGCGTCGCGCTGCGCCGCGAGCAAGCCGTGCAGCTCGAGTGCGAGCGGGGTCGTGTTCGAGAGCGGCCACCTGCGGTCGCGAAATGCGCCGCCCAGCGTGCCGATCACGCCGCACGGGATTCCGGCCGTCTCCAGCAGGTCGCGCACGAGGTGCGTGGTCGTCGTCTTGCCGTTCGTTCCGGTGACGCCGATGACGATCAGATCGTGCGACGGGTGATCGTGGAACGCGTCGGCGAGAGCTGAGGCTGCGATGCGCGTGTCCGGGACGATGACGGCCGGCGCGTTCGCGGCAATCGCGCCGTGCTCGACGACCACGACCGTTGCGCCGCGGGCGATCGCGTCTTCGATGAAGTTGTGGCCGTCGGTGCGCTCGCCGCGGAGCGCGACGAACAGCGTGCCCGGTTTGACCGCGCGCGAGTCGCTCGCGATCGCGTCGACGGACGGCGGGAGCGAGCCCACGACGCGCGCGCCCGGGATGGTCGCCACCAGTCGGGCAGTCTCTCGCATCAGCGCTCGTCTTTCGCGCCGTGGCCGGCACGGACCAAGCGCGCCGCCGCTGCGGCCGTATGCTGTGCTGCCGCGGAGTGCGAGCGTGGAGTTGCGGCTCGCGGCGCACCGACGGCCGGCATCACGCCCGCATGGAACATTGCTGCGCGCGCGAGGTCGGCGAATACCGGGGCTGCTACTTGCGAGCCGTAGATCGAACCGTGCGGGCGCTCGACCTTTACCAGGATCACGTAGCGCGGGCGCTCGGCGGGGATCATGCCGATGAACGAGGCGATGTACGCGCCGCCCAGGTAGCCGCCGTTTTCCACCACTTGCGCGGTGCCGGTTTTGCCCGCGGTCGTGTAGCCGGGGACGTGCGCGGTTGGATTGCCGGTGCCGCGCACGACGGCCGCGCGCAGATAGCGCCGCAGCGTCGCGGCCGTTTTCGCGGAGATCGCGCGCTGCTCGATCGCGGGGCCGTAGCGGTAGACTTGTTTGCCGTTCGCGTCTTGGATCGCCGACACGATGCGCGGGCGCATCAGCAGGCCGCCGTTCGCGATGGCGGCGTAGGCGCGCGCGAGCGCGATCGGCGTGGTGGAGATGCCGTGGCCGAACGAGATCGTCGCGAGCGACGAGCCGCTCCAGTCTTTCGGATCCGTTACGATGCCCGGGTTTTCGCCCGGCAGCTCGACCGCGGTGCCGTCGCCGAAGCCGAACTTGCGGATCGTGCGGTACATCGCGCGCGGTCCCGTCGCGAGGCCGATTTCGGCGGCACCGACGTTGTGCGAGAACGCGATGATCTCTTCGATCGACTCGCTGCCCCGGCCCGCGGCCATCATGCCGTCCTCGGCGTTGTGGATCGTCTGCCCGCCGATGTGCAGCGAGTCGCGCGCCGGGAAGCGCACGTTCGCGGCGAACTTCCCGCTTTCGAGCGCGGCCGCGGCGGTGATCAGCTTGAACGTCGAGCCCGGCTCGAACGCGTCGCTGATCGCGCGGTTCTTCCACGCGTCGCTGGTGAACGCGCCGAAATGCGCGGGGTCGAAGTCCGGCACGTTGGCAACCGCGAGCAGCTCACCGGTCCATGGGTCCATCACGATCGCCGTTCCGCTGCGCGCGCTCCATTTCTTCACCGATGCGCGCAGCAGGCGTTCCGTCTCGAACTGGAGATACGGGTCGAGCGTGGTGATGATGGTGCTGCCGGCGACGGCGCGCTCGATGACGTGCGTCTCGCCGAACGGGATCGCGCGGCCGAACTGGTCCGCTTCGATCCGCGTGCGGCCCGGCGTGCCGCGCAAGAGCTTGTCGAGCGAGTACTCCAGGCCGTCGAGGCCGTTCTCTTCGGTGCCGGTGAAGCCGACGACCGTCGATGCGAGGCGGCCTGACGCCACGAAGCGGATGCCGGTGTCCTCGCCCTTGCGGTAGATGCCGGCGAGCTGCAGCGCGTCGATCCGCTCGGCCACGTCGTGCGGTACTTTGCGCGCGAGCCAGCGGAAATCGGTTTTCTTGTCGGCGAGCGCGAGGTCGAGCGCGGCCGCCGGCTTGCGCAGCAGCGGCGCGAGCTTCGCCGCGACGGCGTGCGGGTCGGTGACTTCGCCCGGCACCGTGTAGATCGACTCGGACGGCAGCGAGCGCACGAGAACGCCGCCGTTGCGGTCGAGGATCGCGCCGCGCTTGGCGAACGACTCGACGGTCTGGCCGTGCTGCAGCAGCGCCGCGTGCGCGAGCTTAGGGCCTTCGCGGAGCTGCAAATTGGCTAGCCGCAGCGCTAGCGCCAGCGCCAGCGCGACCACCAAGACGAGCGAGATTTTCGCGCGCAGCGGCGCGACGCGCGCGAACGCACGCGCCGCCATCAGGTTACATCGCTTCCCGATGTAGCGTGGATGTGGCGCCACACGTGGCGCGTCCCCTTACGGGCGAGATCGTGCTGAAACACGGTGCCTGTCGCTCTCGATTACTTCGCCTCTGCGAACCAGGTGCCGAAGAATGCCAGGCCCGTTGGTTTCGGTTGGGCTTTTGGCTCGGGGATGCGCACGACCGCGTAGACGTGCGGGTCGTGCAGCTTCAGCTTTGTCGCGAGCGCGGCGAGGCGTTCGGGGGATTGCAGGCGTGCGATGCGGTCGTCCAGGCGCTGCGAGTCTTCGAGAAGTTTGGTGCGGTCGTGCGAGGTGCGCGCGAGCGCGAAGTTCAGCTACGAGATGTTCGCGGTGAGCGTAACGTATGCCAGCAGCGGGACGAGCACGGCGATTGCGAGCGTCAGGACCGCGAACACCGGGCGGTGCATGCGGCGGCGCGTGCGGCGCGCGCGACGTTTGGTGGCGTGGCGGATGCGGTCGATGCGGCGCAGCTCCGGCGCGGTGGGCGCGGGCTGGGGCTGCGGTTCGGCGCGTTGCGCGGAGATCATGATGCCACCTCGATGCGCTCGGCGACGCGCAGCTTGGCGCTGCGCGCGCGCGGGTTGGACGCGACTTCTTCCTCGGTCGCGACGACGGGTTTGCGCGTGACGGCGCGAACGCGCGCGTCCTCGCGGAAGGTGCGCTTCACGATGCGGTCCTCGAGCGAGTGGAATCTGATCACGGCGATGCGTCCGCCGGTCGCGGTCCGTGCGAGCGCGGCGCCGAGCCCGTCGCGCAGTGCGCCGAGCTCGTCGTTGACGGCGATGCGGAGCGCCTGGAATGTCCGCGTGGCCGGGTGGATGCGTTGGTGGGCGGGTGCGCGCACCGCGCGCGCGACGACGTTCGCCAGGTCGGCGGTGTCGCGCACCGGCGTGCCGGCGTCGCGCAGCGCGACGATGCCGCGCGCGATGCGGCGTGACTTCTTCTCCTCACCGTACGCGTAGATGAGGTCGGCGAGCTCACGCTCGTCGCGGGTGGCGAGCAGGTCGGCGGCGGACTCGCCGCGCGTCGGGTCCATGCGCATGTCGAGCGGCGCGGCGGCACGGAACGAGAAGCCGCGCTCGCCTTCATCGAACTGCATCGAGCTCACCCCCAAGTCGAACAAGATGCCGTCGACCCGCTCGATCGCGAGCGCGTCCAGCACGCTCGCCAAGTCGCGGAAGTTCGCGTTGATCAACGTGAAGCGCGGGTCGGCGATCGTGCGCGCGCCCGCCGAGGGGTCCGCATCGAGCGCGATCAGCCGGCCCGCCGCACCCAGTGCAGCCAGGATCAGCGCCGAGTGCCCACCGGCACCGAACGTTGCGTCGACGTACGTTCCATCCGAGCGGATCGCCAGCGCGTCCACACTCGGCCCCGCGAGGACGGGGATGTGCGGCGGCAATCAAAACAGCCCCAGCTCCGACGCGTAGTCGGGAAGCTCGCCGCGGTCGCGGACGTGCTTGGCGTAGCGGTCCTTCGCCCACACCTCGACGCG
>JAQBPK010000222.1 GCA_028287565.1 Vulcanimicrobiota bacterium | reverse complement strand
CCGGCGCCGACGTGCTCGTCATCGCGGACGGCGCGAACAGCGCGACGCGGCGCAAGCACGCCGAGCGGTTCGGGACGACGCTCGAAACGCGGCGCAACCGCTACATCTGGCTCGGCACGCACCAGCGATTCGACGCGTTCACCTTCGCTTTCGAAGAAACGCCGCACGGCTGGTTTCAAATGCACGCGTACCAGTTCGACGCGGACACCGGGACGGTGATCGTCGAGTGCCGCGAGGAGGCGTGGCGCGCCGCCGGGCTCCACACGGCGAGCGCCGGGGAGTCGATCGCGTTCTGCGAGCGGCTGTTCGCGCCGTATCTGGACGGTCAGGCGCTGATGAGCAACGCCAAGCATTTGGCGAACCCGTGGATCGCGTTCGTGCAGGTGAACAACGCGCGCTGGTTCGACGGCAACCGCGTGCTGATCGGTGACGCCGCGCACACCGCGCACTTCTCGATCGGCTCGGGGACAAAGCTCGCGCTGGAGGACGCGATCGGGCTTGCGGGCGCGCTGCGCCGCAATCCGGAGCTCACCCGCGCGTTCGAGGAGTACGAGGCCGAGCGGCGGATCGAGGTGCTGCGGCTGCAGAACGCCGCGCGCAACAGCACCGAATGGTTCGAGAACGTCGCGCGGTATGCGAGCCTGGAGCCGGAACAGTTTGCGTACAGCCTGCTCACGCGCAGCCAGCGGCTCACGCACGACAACCTGCGCCTGCGCGACCGGCAGTATGTCGAGAATATCGAGGCGTGGCTCTCGCAGCGCGCCGGGACCGCGAAGCCCGTGCCGCCGATGTTCGCGCCGTTCCGGCTTCGCGAGCTGGAGCTGCGCAACCGCGTCGTCGTGTCGCCGATGGCGATGTACTCGTGCGTGGACGGCACGCCGGACGACTTCTACCTCGTCCACCTCGGCGCGCGCGCGCAGGGCGGCGCGGGGCTCGTGTTCACCGAGATGACGTGCGTCTCGCCGGAGGGCCGCATCTCCCCGGGCTGTGCGGGGATGTACCGCGAGGAGCACGTCCCGGCATGGACGCGGATCGTCGAGTTCGTGCACACGTACACGCATGCGAAGATCGGTTTGCAACTCGGCCACTCCGGGCCGAAAGGTTCGACGCAGCGCGGCTGGGAGGAGGCGGACGAGCCGCTTGCGGACGCGCACGCGAACTGGCCGGTGATGGCTCCGTCGCCGATTCCGTTCGGCGAGCGGCACCAGATACCGCGAGTGATGTCGCGCGCCGACATGCGGCGTGTTGAAGATGAGTTCGTCCGCGCGGCCGAGATGGGGCTGCGGTGCGGCTTCGACATGCTGGAGCTGCACTGCGCTCACGGCTATCTGCTGTCGAGCTTCATCACGCCGCTCACCAACCGGCGCACTGACGAGTACGGCGGTTCGCTCGCGAACCGCCTTCGCTATCCGCTCGAAGTGTTCACGGCGGTTCGTGAAGTGTGGCCGGCGTACAAGCCGATGTCCGTGCGCATCTCCGCGACCGACTGGGTGGAGGGCGGGATCACCGGGGGCGACGCGGTGGAGATCGCGCGTGCGTTCGACGCGGCCGGCGCCGACCTGATCGACGTGTCGGCGGGACAGACGTCGCGGCTCGCGCGGCCGGTGTACGGGCGCATGTTCCAGACGCCGTTCTCCGACAAGATCCGTAACGAGCTGCGCATCGCGACGATGGCCGTCGGCAACATCACCGACGCCGACCAGGTGAACAGCATCATCGCCGCCGGGCGCGCGGATTTGGTGGCGCTGGCACGGCCGCACCTGGCGGACCCATACTTCACGCTGCACGCGGCGGCGCAGCTCGGCTACGACGAGCAGCCTTGGCCGGAGCAGTACCTCACGGGGCGCGAGCAATATCTGCGCAACCTGCGCCGCGCCGCGCAAATCGCCGCTGACGCGGCGAGCGAAGTGACGCGATGAGCGGGATCTCTGGGAAGCACGCGCTCGTGACTGGCGGAGCACGGGGCATCGGCGCGGCGATCGCGACCGCGCTGGGTTCGCACGGCGCGCGGCTGACGCTACTCGGCCGCGACCGTGCGGTGCTCGAGCGGCACGCCGCGACATTGGCGCAAAGCGCCGAGCCGCATGTCGTCACGGCTGATGTCTCGGACGCGGATGCGGTGTCTGCGGCCTTCGGCGATGCGCGCGCGCGGCACGGCGAGATCGAGATCTTGGTGAACAACGCCGGGATCGGGGTCAGCCGGCCGTTCGCGAAGATCGATCCGGCGACGTGGGCGTCGGTGATCGGCGTCAATCTCACCGGGACGTACAACTGCACGCGGGAAGTCGTTCCCGCGATGCTGGCGGCGCGGTACGGGCGAATCGTGAACATTGCGAGCACGGCCGGCCTCGTCGGCGGTAAGTACATCGCCGCGTACACCGCGTCGAAGCACGGTGTCGTTGGGTTGACGCGCGCGCTCGCGGCCGAGCTCGCAAGCAAAGGAATCACCGTCAACGCGGTGTGTCCCGGTTTCACCGAATCGGAGATGCTGGACCGCACCCTGTCGTCCATCGTCGCCACGACGGGCCGCACGTCCGAAGAAGCGGCGTCCGCGATTCTGGCGCGCAATCCGCTCGGGCGCTTTGTGCGGCCCGACGAAGTGGCGGACGTCGTCGCGTGGCTGTGCCGATACGAGGCGGCCGCGATCACGGGACAGGCGATCGTCATCGACGGCGGCGAGGTGCAGCACTGATGCTGGAACGCGTGGACACTGAGTCGCGCGCGACGCACGACGACCACCTGTCGGTGCGCGTGTGGCTGCGGCTGCTTGCGTGCACGAACTTGGTGGAAGGGCGCGTCGCGAGCCGGCTGCGCGACGACTTCGACACGACGCTGCCGCGCTTCGACTTCCTCTCGCAGCTCGAGCGCAATCCGGCCGGGCTGCGCATGACGGAGATCTCCAAGCGCATGATGGTGACCGGGGGCAACGTCACGCGCATCGCCGATCAGCTCCTGGACGAAGGACTGATCACGCGCAGCGTCGCGCCGGGCGACCGCCGTGCTTCGATCGTGAAGCTGAGCGCAGCGGGCCGCCGGTCGTTCGCCGACATGGCGCGGCAGCACGAAGGCTGGATCGTCGCGATGTTCGCGGGACTGGACGAACAGGAACGCGGGCGGCTCTACGCGCTGCTCGCCAAGCTCAAACGCCACCTCAACGCCGTTGAAAGCGAATCCGCCCGATGAACCGAGACCAGACGTTCGCGACGTACGAGGCGCGGCATTTCCGCTGGGAGGTGGAGCACGGCGTCGCGACGCTCACGCTCAACCGGCCCGAGCGCAAGAACCCCCTCACGTTTGAGTCGTACGGGGAATTGCGCGACCTGTTCCGCGCCCTGGTGTATGCGCGTGACGTTCATGCCGTCGTCATCACCGGCGCGGGCGGCAACTTCTGCTCGGGGGGCGACGTGCACGAGATCATCGCGCCGCTCACCGCGATGGCGATGCCCGAGGTGCTCGCGTTCACGCGCATGACGGGCGACGTCGTGAAGGCGATGCGCGCGTGCCCGCAGCCCGTGGTCGCGGCGGTCGACGGCGTGTGCGCGGGCGCCGGCGCGATGCTCGCGCTCGCGTCCGACATCCGCTACGGGACGCCCGGTGCGCGTGTCGCGTTCTTGTTCACGCGAGTCGGATTGGCCGGCGCCGACATGGGCGCGTGCACGTTGCTGCCGCGCGTGGTCGGCCACGGCCGCGCGTCGGAACTGCTGTTCAGCGGCCGTTCACTGCACGGCGACGAGGCGCTCGCGTGGGGATTCTTCAACCGGCTGTGCGGGCCGGAAGCGGTGCTAAGCGAGGCGGCGGCGTTCGCGCGCACGCTCGCCGACGGTCCGACGTTCGGCCACGCGATGACGAAGAAGATGCTGCACCAGGAGTGGGCGATGGGACTGGACGAGGCGATCGAGGCGGAAGCCGAAGCGCAAGCGATCTGCATGCAGACGCGCGACTTCCGCCGCGCGTACGAAGCGTTTGCCGCAAAACGCACGCCGGTGTTCGAAGGAGACTGATGATGACCGCGACCACGCACGTCGATACGTTCGCTCGCGATCATCTGCCGCCACGCGAGGAATGGCCCGAGTTTCTCTTCACGCTGCCGGAGCTACAGTATCCCGAGCAGCTGAACTGCGCGGCCGAGCTGCTCGATGCGACCGTCGGGAAGGGACTGGGCGGGCGTCCGGCAATCGTCACGCCGCAGCGCCGCATCACGTACGACGAGCTGCTCGCCGAAGCCAACCGCATCGCGAACGTTCTCCGTGACGATCTCGGGCTCGTTCCCGGCAATCGCGTGTTGCTGCGCGGCTTCAACAACGACGTGATGGCGGCGTGTTGGCTTGCCGTCGTGAAGGCGGGCTGCGTGGTCGTCACGACGATGCCGCTGCTGCGCGCGAAGGAGCTCACCGACGTGATCCAAGCGGCGCAGATCACGCACGCGATCTGCGACCTGCGTCTGCGCGACGAGCTGCAGACTGCGCTGGCGGCGTGCCCGACGCTCGGTACGGTGGTGTACTCGCACGACAACGGCCCGGCCGGGCTCGCCGCGCGCGCCGCGCTCAAGCCCGCTACCTTCGACAACGCCGGCACCGCGGCCGACGACGTCTGCTTGATCGCGTTCACCTCCGGCACGACGGGCAGGCCGAAGGGCACGATGCACTTCCACCGCGACGTGCTGGCGATCTGCGACACGTTCCCGCCCTCGTCGTTCGCGCCCACACCGGACGACGTGTTCGTCGGTACGCCGCCGCTCGCGTTCACGTACGGCCTGGGCGGTGCGCTGCTGTTCCCGCTGCGCGCGGGCGCATCGACCGCGCTGATCGAGAAACCGTCACCCGATGCGCTCCTGGATGCGATACAGACGTTCGGCGCGACCGTCTGCTTCACCGCGCCGACCTCGTATCGCGCGATGGCGCCGCTGGCGAACGGCTACGATCTGCGAACGCTGCGCGCATGCGTCTCCGCGGGCGAGACGCTCCCGGTCGCGACGCGCAAGCTATGGGAGGACGCCACCGGCGTGCGCATCATCGACGGGATCGGCTCGACCGAGATGCTGCACATCTTCATCGCCGCGTCCGGCGACGCGATCCGCCCCGGTGCGACGGGGAAGCCGGTGCCGGGATACGTCGCGTGCGTCCTCGACGATGACGGCCAGCCGCTGCCGCCCGGGAACGTCGGGCGCCTCGCGGTGAGAGGCCCCACCGGCTGCCGTTATCTCGCCGATCCGCGCCAGCGCGAGTACGTGCAGCACGGCTGGAACGTCACGGGCGACGCGTACCTGCTCGACGAGGACGGCTACTTCTGGTACCAGGCGCGCACTGACGACATGATCATCTCCTCCGGCTACAATATCGCCGGACCCGAAGTGGAGGGTGCGCTGCTCGAGCACCCGCGCGTGCTGGAATGCGCGGTCGTCGCCGCGCCGGACGAAGCTCGCGGCACGATCGTCAAAGCATTCGTCGTTCTTCGAGACGCTCAGGATCGCGCGCGCCATGGCGGTGACGGCGCGGGTGACGCGGCGCTCGTCACCGAGCTGCAGGAGTTCGTCAAAGCCCGCATCGCGCCTTACAAGTACCCGCGCGCGATCGAGTTCGTCACCGAACTGCCGCGCACGCAGACCGGAAAGCTCCAGCGCTTCAAATTGCGCACCGGCGCGGAGGCGAAGGGGTGAGGGTCTTGCAGCCCGAGCAATGGCCTCGCCCGAAAGGTTACGCGTGCGGCGTCGCCGCGTCCGGTACGAGCCTGTTCGTCAGCGGCCAGATCGGGTGGGACGAGCGCGGCCGTTTCACCGCGGACGACATCGCGGGACAGGTTCGCCAAGCCCTATTGAACATCGTGGCCATCCTCGCCGAAGCGGGCGCGCGCGCGGAGCACATCGTGCGGCTCACGTGGTACGTCACCGACAAGCGCGAGTATCTCAACGCGCAGCGGGAGATCGGCGAAGCGTACCGCGAGGTGATGGGACGTCACTTCCCCGCGATGTCGGTCGTCGCCGTCGCGGCGCTGCTCGAAGACGCGGCGAAAGTCGAAATCGAAGCCACCGCCGTCCTCCCGCATTAGCTACCGGCGCCCGAGCGCGCGTGAGCGCTGGTTGGGGCAGCGTTCGCTCGAGTGCTGGTCGAGGAGCCTGACGGCTTCCTGTTGGCGGTCCGTTCTCACGGGAAAGTGCGCCTCATGGACCAGGACCATTCCTCGGAACGAACCGAGACCGACGAGCGCGTCGCGGAGAACCGGACGCCCGCGCCGATCGCCTCCGCGACGCGGGGCGACGGCGACGTCGATCCGAGCACGGGGCTGCCGCGGGGCATGCACGACGACGATTCGAGCCCGCTGGACCGCGGCAAAGTGCTCGACCCGTTCGGCGGCAAGTCGCCCGCCGAGCGGCTCGGCAAGAAACCGGGCGAAGCGCAGGAACAGGCGTTCGGCAGCATCCCGCAGCACGAGGCCGAGCGCCGTTGACCGCCGCGACACCAACCACCTCCGCGTTTCGCGAAGCGCTCGACGAGCATCTCGGCGCGCTGCAGGCGCGCGACGTGGAGCGGTTTGCTGCGACGCTCGGCGCGGACGCTGCGGTCGTCGACGGCGCGGGCGCGATCAAGCGCGGTACCGGCGCGGTGCTGCGCTCGCACGCGGAGTGGTTCGCGATGCCCGAGCCGTGGACGTTCGCGTACGAGTTGCTCTTCACGCGTGAGACGGAAAGCTCCGGGCTTGCGCTCATCGACGTCACCTACCGCCACACCCCGGACGCCGAGCCCGCGCGCTTTCTGCTCTCGCTGCTCTTCGAGCGCGACGCGGACGGCGCGTTCAAGTTCGTCTACGACCAGAACACGCCGTTGAGATAGATCATGTCCGCGTCGAAGGGGCGGTCAGGGAGTTCCGTCCCCGGCGACTACTTCCGCGACCTCTACCGCGCACAGGACGACCCGTGGGGATTCGCCGCCTCCGCATACGAGCGCGGGAAGTACCGCGCGACGATCGACGCGCTTCCGCAGCCGCGGTACCGGAGCGCGCTCGAGCTCGCCTGCTCGATCGGAGTCTTCACGAAGATGCTCGCGCCCCGCTGCGACGGGCTGCTCGCGGTGGACGTGTCGGATGAAGCCCTCGCGCGCGCCGCCCGGCGCTGCGCGGCGCTGCCGCAAGTGCGCTTCGGCAACTGCGATCTCACGAGCGAGTTTCCGTACGGGCAGTTCGACCTCGTCACGTTTTGCGAAGCCGGTTTCTACTTCGGTCCGCGGGACTTCGCGCGTCTGAAGGACGCGATCGCCGGCGCGCTCGAGCCCGGCGGCGACATCGTGCTCGTTCACTGGACGCCGCTGGTCGACGGCCACGCCCAGACCGCGGACGACGTTCATGATGCCTTTCTTTCCGATCCGCGTTTCGTGCCGCGCCTCGCCGCGCGCGCCGACACCTACCGCCTCGACGTCCTCTCCCGAACATGACCGACTGCACCATCGTCATCGCCAGCTACAACCGCCGCCCGCTCCTGGATGCAACGCTCGCGAAACTGCGCGAGGTGCCCGAGGCGCCGCCGGTCGTCGTGGTCGACGACGGTTCGACGGACGGCACGGCCGACATGGTGCGCGAGCGCTGGCCGAACGTTCAGGTCGTTGCGCTGCCGGAAAACCACGGCGCCGCCGCGCGCAACGCCGGCGTTCGAGCCGCACGCACGCGCTACGTCGCATTCTGCGACGACGACTGCTGGTGGCGCTCAGGCGGAATCGCGCGCGCCGTCGCGCTGCTCGACGCGCATCCCGGCGTCGCGCTGCTCAACGCACGCGTGGTCGTGCACGACGACGAGCGCGTCGACGAAGCCTGCGCTCAGATGGAGGCCAGCCCGCTGCCCAAGCGCACGGCGTGCCCGGGCAGCGCGATCGTCTCCTTCATGGCCGGAGCGTCGGTGGTGCGGCGCGATGCGTTCCTGTCGGTCGGCGGATACCATGAGCGCTATCACATCGGTGCCGAAGAGCCGCTCGCCGCGCTGGATTTGCTCGCCCAAGGATGGGAGATGATCTACGTGAACGATCTCGTCGTGCACCATTACCCTTGTACGGGCGGGCGCGTCCCCGAGCGCCGCCGCCGCATGGTCTTGCGCAACCGGTTGTGGACCGCGTGGCTGCGCCGTTCCGCGCGCGGCGCGTGGCGGGCGACCGTCGCGCTCGCGCGGCAAGCCCGGCGCGATCGGGTCGCACGCGGCGCGCTGCTCGACGCGATGCGCGGGCTGCCGTGGATCTTGCGCGAGCGGCGGCCGGTCGACGCGCGCGTGGAAGCGCTGCTCGACACCCTGCCGTACCCGCCCGTCTGATGGTGCGCGCGTTTCCGCACGAGCCGGGCGTCGATGCGGGCGGCCGCCTCGTGCTGCACGTCGCAACCGATGCGCCGAGCTTTCGCGTGCGCATCGAGCGCTGGAGCGACGGCGTTGAGATCGTCCACGAAGCAGGCCCGTTCAACGGCGAGGATGCGCCGCCCGGCGTGCCCGACGAACCCTGGAACTGGCCGTCGATCGCGTTGGCGCTGCCGCGCGACCTCGTGCCGGGCGCGTACGTCGCGCGCCTGATCCCGGACGGCGGTTCCGCAGCACGCGGCGCCCCGCGCGACGACACGCCCGACGCGCGCTGGGGCACGGCGCTGTTCGTCGTGCGCGCTCCGTCACCGGCGCGCGTGCTGGTCAACCTGCCGCTGTTCACGTACCACGCCTACAATTCGGCGCACGTGCGCGTCACGCCGGGCGGCGATGAAGGCGCATGTTTGTACAGCGGGTACCCCGCGGTGACGCTGCGCCGGCCGGGCGGCGGAACGGGCGGCCATCCGTGGGACGAGGCGAACATCGACTTCTACGACCGCACCTCGCCGCGCCAGACGTTCGCCCACTGGGACCTCTACGCGCTGCAGTGGTTCGCGCGGGAACGAATCGCGGTGGACGTGTGCACCGACCTCGATCTGCACCGCGGCGACGTTGACCTGGCGCGCTATGCGCTGCTGTGCTCGTTCGGCCACGACGAGTACTGGACGCGCGAGAAGCGCGCGCGTGTGGAGTCGTGGGTCGACGGCGGCGGAAACCTTGCGTTCTTCGGCGGAAACACGTGCTGGTTCCGCGTGCGCTACGACGAGGCATCGGCGAGCATCGCGCGCGACGGCAAATGGTCCGACGACGAGCCGGAGGACGCGCTGACCGGGCTTTCGTACCGGCGCGGCGGCGGAAAGTGGATCGGCCCGCGGCCGGCGACGGCGTATCGCGTGGAGCGCGGCGACCACGCGCTGTTTCGCGACGCGCACGTGCGCAACGACGACTTGGTCGGCGCGGGAGCGTCGCTGATCGGCTACGAGTTCGACGGCGTCGATCCCGAGCGCGCGCCGGCCGGTCTCACGGTGCTCGCGCGCGCGCCGCTCGACGGTTGGAACGTCTCCGACGGAAGCGGCGAGATCGCGCCGGGCGGGCACGCGGCGATGGCGACGTTCCGCCGCGGTGAGGGCGTTGTGTTCAACGCCGGAACCACCGACTGGGCGCGCGCGCTCGGCTGGGGCGATGCGCGGGTGAAAGCCATCACGCGCTCGGTCGTGAGGCGGTTGAGCGAGACGGCGCGCGGGTAAGCCCTTCGCACCGTTTCTGTTCGTCCGGAGATTTTTCACGTGCAAACCCTCATCGCGCCCGAGTCGTCGGGGTCGAAGAAGACGCTCGGCACCGTCATCGTGACCGGCGGCGCGTCGGGTCTGGGGGCCGCGATCGCCGACGCCGTCGCGCGCCACGGCGGGATGCCGGTGACATTCGACATCGCGCAGCCGCGTGCGGCGCGCGAGTACGATCATCACATCGTGGACGTCGCCGACCGCGGCGCCGTCGAGCGCGCGATTCGCACGGTCGCGGAGCGCAACGGCGGCGTGCTCGACGCGATCGTCGCGAACGCGGGAATGGACGCGTGCGGCGACTTCGACACGGTGGACGCGGACGCGTGGGAGCGCGTCATTCACGTGAACCTGATCGGCACGGCATCGCTCGTGCGCGCCGCGCTGCCCTACTTGGAGAAAGCGTCCAACCCGCGCATCGTCAACGTCGCCTCGACGCTCGGTTTGCGCGTACTCGGCGCGGCGACCGCGTACAGCGCCTCGAAGTTCGGCGTCGTGGGGCTCACGCGCGGGCTCGCACTGGATCTCGCCGGCCGCGTCGGCGTCACGCTGCTCGTGCCGGGCGGGATGAACACGCACTTCTTCGACGGCCGCGACGAGCAGTTCAAACCCGCCGCCGACGCGTTCGAGAAGAACCAGCTCAACGACCCGAGCAACGTCGCCGAAGCCGTCGTCTTCGCGCTGTCGCAGCCGAAGGGTTGCGAGGTGCGCGAGCTGATCATCACGCCGTCGCGGGAGACGAGCTGGCCGTAGCCGATTCGGCGCTGGGAACGCACGCCGTCCCAGCAATCGCACGGAAACAAACCTGACACACTGCGTCAACATTGCTGCGCTACGATCACCTCGACAGCACGGAGGAGGATCGACATGCAGCTTGCGACGCGCCGCGCGTTCACTATCGTACCGAACGGACCGTTCTCGCTGCGCGAGGCGGCGACGTTCGCATTCGGGCATCATGTGGAGACCGCATGGGACGGCGTCATGCGGCTCGCGTTCTGCGCCGACGGCTACGCGGACCAGGCCGGCGTCGAGGTGCGGCAGGACGAGCGCGGCGTGCATTGCGTCGTTTTCGGTGACGCGAGCGTGGACGCCGTGCGCGCCCAAGTCGCGCGGATTCTGTCGCTCGATCGCGACGGCGAGGCGTTCGCGCGCATCGGCGAGCGCGACCCGGTGATGGCGCGGCTGCTCACGGCGGCGCCCGGACTGCGCCCGCCGCTATTCTATTCGCCGTACGAGGCTGCGGCGTGGGCGGTGCTCAGCGTGCGCCGTGTTCCGAAGCAAATGGCCTCGGTGCGCCGGCGGCTCTGCGAAGCGCACGGCGCGACGTTCCAGCTCGCCGGGGAACGCGTCGCGGCGTTCCCGACGCCCGACCAGCTGCTGGTCGTCGATGCGTTTCCGGGCATCTCGGCGGACCGCTTGGCGCGCATGCACGGCGTGGCGCGCGCCGCGCTCGACGGGCTGCTCGACATCGCTCGCATCCACGCGCTCGGCCCCGAAGCGGCGATGGCGGACTTGCAGCGCATCGGCGGCATCGGCCCGTTCTACAGCGCGCTGATCGTCGTGCGCGCGAGCGGCTTCGCCGACGTCCTACCGCTCGAAGAGCAGAAAGCGCTCGCGCTCGCAGGCGAGCTCTACGGCCTGGGCGCGCCGGCGACACGCGAGCAATTCACCGAGATCGCAGAGGCATGGCGACCCTTTCGCACGTGGGCGGTCGTGCTGATGCGCGCCGCGGCATCGCGGCTCACCGCGCCACGCAGCGGCTCGTCAGACGCCGCAGCCGCGTAGCGAAGCGACGCGTTCCATTAGCCGATCTTCAGCCCGAGTTCTCGCCCAGGTCGCGAGCGCGTGCGCGCGCGAGTGACGGCACCTTCGCGATGTCTCCGTCCGTCACGTCGGACGTTTTCTTGCGCGGCTTCTTCGCCTGCGTGCCGGAGATCGGCTCGCCGGCTTCCGCCGCGCGCCTGCGCGACGACGCGCGCTTCGTCGGCTCGCTCTGCGGGTGCTCGCGGGTCGCCGGACCGCCGCGCGCGCCTTTGACCCGGCCCGTCGTCTTCGTGCGCGCTTTGGTGGCCGGGCTCTTGCGCTGCGCGGTTTTCTTCTTGCCGGCCGTTCCGGTGCGCGCTTTGGATTGCGATCGTTTGCGTGCTGCTGCCATCGTGCCGCGATGATACCCACCCCACCGGTAGCCGCGGCGAGCCGGTTGACGCTTACTCGCGTGCTCGTCTCACGAAGGCGCGGAAACGCGCGGCGGAGCGAGCGTCTGCGCGGCGTACCAGTCGAGCAGCTCGCTCGCCGTCAGGACGGTCGCGCCGTATCGTTCGCGCGCGAGGGCGAGGATGCGGTCGAGAGCGCCGATGCGGTGCGGCGTGCCGGTCAAATACGGGTGGAGCGCGAGCGCGAGTATCTTCGGCGACGCCGCGCTCTCGGCGTACAGCGTCTCCAGCGCAGCCGCACAGCGCGTGTAGAGCTCTTCGGCGGGGTGCCGCTCGATCGCGAACACGACGATGTCGTTGGTCTCGACGGGATACGGGATCGCAATCATCCGTCCGCTCGGCACGTCCAGATCGAACGGCACGTCATCCGCGGGGCCCCAGTCGCAGCAGTACTCGAGCCCCGCGTCTGCCAGCAAATCCAGCGTGTGCGGCGTCTCGACCAGCGCGGGCCCGAGCCAGCCACGCGGCCGCGTCCCGGTTGCGGCTTCAATCTCCGCGAGCGCTTCTTCGATCACGGCACGCTCGTCCTCGACCGTCGCCATCGTGCGCTGCAGCACGCCGTGCGCCATCGTCTCCCAGCGCGCGGCCACGGCGCGTTCGATGATCTCGGGGTACTCACGGCAGACGGCGGAGTTAACGCTGAGCGTCGCGCGCGCGCCGTGACGGGCGAGCGCGTCGAACAGCCGCCAGATTCCGACGCGCTGACCGTATTGATACCACGCGAAGTTGGGCACGTCGGGCACCGCGCCGCCCGCGGCGGGCGGCGGCAGCGCCGTGCGCGGCATCGGTCGCGCGAAGTCCCACACTTCCACGTTGACGATGACGTGCAGCGCGAGCCGAGCGCCGCCGGGAAACGGCGCGAGCGGCGGCTGCGCATAGGACGGGGTGTAGAGCGCGCGGCCGTGGGAGAGCATCGCCAGCGCTTCCACGCTCGAAGGCGGCCGTCCCCGCCTGGCGGAAAACTGGCCGCCATGAACCGCCGGACATTCGCCTCGTGACGGCGACGATGCGCGCGGCCGTTTGCCACGGTGCGCGCGACATCCGCATCGAGAACGTGCCGCGCCCGCGTCCGGCACCGGGCGAAGTGCTGATCCGCGTGCACGCGAACGGGATCTGCGGCACGGACGCAAGCGAGTTTGCGGGCCCGCAGATGTACCCGCTGCACGCACGGCACGGCCTCACGGGACATGAAGGCCCGCTGATCCCCGGGCACGAGTTCGCGGGACGCATCGCGGAGATCGGCGACGGCGTCGAGGGCTTCACGGTAGGCGAGCCGGTCGTGACGGGCGCGGCACTATGGTGCGGCGTCTGCCCGCAGTGCCGCGCGGGCCGCACGAGCATCTGCGCGCTCTACGCGACGGTGGGCCTGCACCGCGACGGCGGGCTCGCGGAGTTCGTGCGCGTCCCCGCGCACATCGTCTTTTCGGCGGCGCCGTACGGCCTGAGCGACGACGCGGCGGTCCTGACGCAGCCGATGGCGATCGCGGTCCACGCGCTGCGCCGTGGGCGTCCGCGCAGCGGCGAGGACGTGCTAGTGATCGGCGCGGGCGGCATCGGCGCATTCTTGACGTTCGCACTCGCACGGAGCGGAGCGCGTGTTGTAGCGGCCGACATATCGGAGGATCGTCTCGCGGTCGCGCGCCGGCTCGGCGCGATCAATACTGTGCGCGCAGGCGATGCGCTTGGGCTGACGGCAGCGCTGGGCCAAACCGGATTCGCGCCGGCGATCGTGTTCGAGGTGAGCGGGACGGACGCCGGCTTCGCGGCGGCGATCACTGCGGTCGCGGCCGGCGGACGCATCGTAACGGTCGGCATCGCAAAGCACGCGATCGCGATCGACGCACGGCGCGTCACGACCAAAGAGCTCGAGCTAGTCGGCACCAACGCACTGATCGGCCGCGAAGACGTCCCGGAGGCGGCGCGCCTGCTCGCCCTCGATCCCGCGGCATGGCAAGACGTCGCGCCGGTCGCGATCCCGCTCGAGCGCCTCGTCGAAGATGGAATCGTACCGATGACGGAAGGCCGAGCAAAGCACATCAAGCTTCTCGTCGACCCCTGGACGAAGTCGTCGCGCCCGACCGAAATGACAACAGCGTAGTGGCGCCCTTGTCCAGGGCGTCTGCTGTCGCAGAAGTCTGACACAGCGACATGGCGAGCCGTGGAGAGCACGGATTTCAGGAAGCAGAAGGGACGATGCCAAGCATGTGGCACTCGCGCTATCCACATTTTCCACGAGGACAACTCTGCGGGGGATATGTGGAGTAAAGCGCATGGGAATGGATCCCAACGTACAACGGACGTAGCACCGTGGTAGCCGAAAACTACACCCTATTGCTTAGGTCCGCGTCGTATTTCGTCGATTCCGGAACCCGGAATCGCGTTCTAGAGGCGCGGCGGCTCCGGAGCAGTACTGTCTCGTTCCGAGCGGCGATCCCTTGCGACGGCTGTTCTTGCCGGCAGACGGTTACGATTTGTCCGGATGACGTGCTCGGATTCATCGCACACGATGAGGCGGTAGGACCTAGCACCGCCTCGAACGTCGTTCCGCTACGCGCGGCGATTTAAGCGCGGCGTAAAGCCGCGGCAACGGCTTGTAGTCGCAGAACGATATGAGCCGCTTTGACGGCGTCGACAAAGAGCTGCGTTTCCGCGGCGCTGTCCGCAATTGTCAGTTCCTTCGCTTCCAGAAACAGCGCGAAGACGTGCATCAGATACGGGAGCGGCTCGAGACCGAACGCCCGCTCTCCATTGTGCTTCTTGCACGAAGGCACGACCCAGTGCCGCCGCACAAAAACGGCTTGTTCGCTACTCAAGCCGGGAGCGATCTTATCGTGAAGCTGGCGCTGTAGAATATGGTCACGCTCCAAGCCGACTACCTCGCTAAGCGAGAACGTTGGCGGGTCGCTGCTCGATGCGGGCATGTGGAACAATGAGGCCTGGAATGTGGGCGGAACGTCGATCCACTCGCGCGGAATCGAAACGGCTCCCCGCCGCGAAACATGACGCGTCCGCGCCAACACGCAATGGACGCATTCGCCCCCGGCGACTGCATTGGTCGTCTTCCGCTGACCTTTAGACTGGTTGAACCGTGAGCTGTGGCGGCCGGCGTAGAGTTCCGGCGGCAGACCGAGATCCGCGCCGTAGCGCGCAAGGTCAAGGTTGTCCCGGAACGCCCCACAATCCGGGTCGGCACATCGCGTGATCCAATTGCCGCCGACGCGCCAGGTCCATACGACCTGGTTGTATCGGCATTCGTTACAGCGTTCGTCATGGCGGATCAAGATCGCGTCCGAGTGCGGTTTGGCCACTGTAGCCAAAATATGTACTCGTCCGCGGAAATTCCTGTATCAGCTCAGGCGCACGACCTCGTTCGTTGCGTACCAGTCGACGGGATCGTCAAGGTTTACGATGACGCTCTTCGTTTGCGTGTACTCGCGATAGCCTTCCAAGCCCGTTTCGCGGCCCATGCCGCTGTCTTTCATGCCGCCCCACGGCAGTGACGGATCGATGCGGTGGTGATCGTTGATCCAGATGATACCGCATTCCAGGCGTTGGGCAAGCTTCATTGCGCGCGCCGCGTCGCCCGTCCAGATCGACGCTGCAAGACCGAACTGGATGCCGTTTGCGATCTGCACCGCTTCGTCGAGGTCACGGTACGTCAGCACGCACGTCACCGGGCCGAATATCTCGTCTTGCGCGATGCGCATCTCGGCGCGCACGTTGGTGAAGATCGTCGGCTCGTAGAAATAGCCTGACGCGTGCACGCCGTCCGGGCGCCGGCCGCCGCATGCGACGGTCGCGCCTTCGACGCGGCCGATTTCCACGTAGCGCTCCGTGCGCTCGAGCTGCGGCCGCGAGACGAGCGGGCCCAGCTGCGTCGCGAGGTCGAGCGGGTCGCCGATGCCTATCGTGCGCGCTCGCCGCACCATGCGCTCGACGAGCGCATCGGCCTGGCTCTCGTGCACGAGTACGCGAGTGCCGGCGACGCACGTCTGACCCGATGCGATGAACGCGGCGAACGTCGCGCCCGCCGCGGCGCGGTCGAGATCGGCGTCGGGCAGGACGATCACCGGCGCTTTGCCGCCCAGCTCGCACGTGACCCGCACGAGGTTCTCGCCCGCGAGCTTGGCGACGACGCGGCCCGTCTCCGTTCCGCCGGTGAGGTCGAGCTTGCGCACGCGGCGGTCCGTGCACAGCGCAGCGCCCGCTTCGGCGCCGAATCCCGTGACGACGTTGAAGATGCCGTCCGGGATTCCGGCGTCGTGCGCGATCTGCGCGAGAACGAGCGTCGTAAGCGGTGTGAGCTCCGACGGTTTCACGACCACAGCGTTGCCCGCCGCGAGCGCAGGCGCGAGCTTCTTGGTGAGGATCAGCAGCGGGTGGTTCCACGGCGTGAGCTGGCCGACGACGCCGAGCGGCACGCGCCGCACGTAGTTCAGATACGAGCCTTCGAACGGCGTTACCGCGTCTTCCGCGGTGCGCGCGACGGCCGCGAAGTAGCGGTAGAACTCGGGGATGCGGCCGAGCTGCGCGCGCATCTCGCGCAGCGGGCGCCCGACGCATGTGGACTCGAGCGTCGCGAGGTCGGGTAGCACCGCTTCGATCGCGTCCGCGAAGCGGTTCAGGATGCGGTGCCGGTCGCGCACCGTCATGCGCGACCAGCGGCCGTCCGCGAATGCGGCGTCGGCAGCGCCGATCGCTAGCGCGACGTCCGCGGCGCCGCCTTCGGCGACGTGCGCGATCAGCGTGCCGTTCGCGGGATTGCGCACCTCGAACGTGCGCCCGTCCGCGCTGGGGCGCTCGCGCCCGTCGATGTGGTGGCCGTGGACTGCGACCCCGTTCAGCGTCGTCATCGTGCGTGACCTCGGAAGTGCGGTGGGGAGATCGAGGGGCGTTGCGCGTACTGCGCAGATATGGACGGCGAACCGCGGGAACCTGCCATGCAGATCGACTGGGACGTCGCGATCGCGATGGACGACGGCATAGTGCTGCGCGCCGACGTGTACCGCCCGCCCGGCGACGGCCGGTATCCGGTGATCTTGAGCTACGGCCCATACGCGAAGGGGCTCGCATTTCAAGAGGGCTATCCGAGCGCGTGGAACCGCATGGCGGAGACGCATCCCGACGTGACCGCCGGCTCGACGAACGTCTACCAGAACTGGGAAGTCGTCGATCCCGAGAAGTGGGTGCCCGACGGCTACGTCTGCGTGCGCGTCGACTCGCGCGGCGCCGGGCGTTCGCCGGGCTTTCTCGACCCGTGGTCGCCGCGCGAGACGCTCGACCTCGCGCAATGCATCGAATGGGCCGGCACGCAGCCGTGGAGCACCGGCAACGTTGGGCTGAACGGCATCTCCTACTACGCGATGAACCAGTGGTACGTCGCGTCGCTGCAGCCGCCGCATCTTGCCGCGATGTGCGTGTGGGAAGGCGCCGCCGACTTCTACCGCGATCTCACGCATCACGGCGGCATCCTTTGCACGTTCGCGCAGAACTGGTACGACATGCAGGTGAAGAGCGTGCAGCACGGCGTGGGCGAGCGCGGCCCGCGCAGCCGCGTAACCGGCGACCTCGTATGCGGCCCCGAGACGCTCACCGACGAGGAGCTCGCGCGCAACCGCGCCGATTTCGGCGCCGACATCCTCGCTCACCCGCTCGACGACGAGTACCACCGGACGCGCTCGCCGGTGTGGGAGCGCGTCACCGTGCCGTTCTTGTCGTCAGCGAACTGGGGCGGCCAAGGGCTGCACCCGCGTGGCAACTTTGAAGGCTTCGTGCGCGCGGCATCGCGCGAGAAGTGGCTGGAAGCGCACGGCATCGAGCACTGGACGGAGTTCTACACCGATTACGGCGTCGCGCTGCAGAAGCGGTTCTTCGCGCACTATCTGAAAGGCGAGGACGCGCTGGGCGACTGGCCGCGCGTGCGGTTGCAAGTGCGGCATCTCGACCGGTTCGTGGAGCGGCACGAGGACGCGTGGCCGGTCACGCGCACACACTGGACGAAGCTGTATTTAGACCTCAAGGCTCGCAAACTACGCCGCGACCTGCCGTCGCAGCAAGCCGCGTCTGGCGCGCCGGCGCGGACCGCGCGCATCACGTACGACTCGTCGCGTGAGATGATCACGTTCACCAGCGACCCACTGGAAGCGGAAACTGAGATCACCGGACCGCTCGCGGCGCGGCTCTTCGTCTCGTCCGAGACGACCGACGCCGACGTGTTCGTCATCTTGCGTGCGTTCGCGCCGGACGGCGAAGAGGTGGTATTCCAGGGCGCCATAGATCCGCACACGCCGCTCGCGCAGGGCTGGCTGCGAGCGTCACACCGCGCGCTCGACCCTGCGTTGACGACGGACTACCGCCCCTATCATACGCACGTGCAACCGCAGCCGCTCGCGCCCGGCGAACCGGTGCAGCTCGACATCGAGCTATGGCCGACGTCGATCGTCCTGCCTGCGGGATACCGGCTTGCGCTGACCGTGCGCGGCACGGACTACGTCTATCCCGGCCCGAGCGGCGGACGGCTGTCGAACTTCAAGAACGAGCTGACGGGCTGCGGCCCGTTCCTTCACGACGACCCGCGCGACCGCCCGGCGGAGATCTTCGTCGGGTACAACGCGCTGCACGCCGACGCCGAACACGAGCCGTACATGCTCGTACCGGTCGTGCCTGGGCTCGGGTAGCGCAAAAGAGAACGCAACGTGCGAGAAGGGAAACGCTTCCGCACCCGGCAGCAACCGCTGGAAGGAGGCACCATGTCGCACAGACCCGTTCTTGCTCGCGTCGAGCTGTTACCCGGCACGCTGTGCGCCGTTCCCGACCACCGGGAGCCCGGCATTCGCCCGCATCAAAATCGGCCCGATCCCGGGCACGAAAGCGACGAACGAGAAGCCCGCACGTGCGCGGTAAAATACGTGCCCGGCGCCGTTACTGTCTGCCGAACGTTATTGCAACGTATAACTGCGGTGCGAACTTCGTGAGCGTCTGAATCTTCGTATTTGCCGGAACGAGCGCGCCTTCTTCGTAGCCGGGCGCCGCGGTTACCGTCTTTCCGAACTGCGCGCCTACGCTGATGAAGATAGTCTTCGAAAGCGAGAACGATACACCGGCGAGATAATCTGCCGTCAACTCGCCGGTGTCTTTCTGCAGCACACCCAATCCGAACGCCGCGTAGAACGCCTGCTCGGTTCCGGGCGGCGAGAGCCGGACGTTGTTCATGATGACTGCGGTGGGGCGAAGGTAGCTTTGCGTGGTCGCCCGGATATGAGCGGCCGGCGCAGGCGTCGGACTCGCCGTACCGGTTGCCGGAGGAGGCGGCGCCGTAGCAGGCGCGTCCGGGACGGCTTCATAGGTAGGCTGGCTCAGCCCGGTGAACGCGACGCCGCCTGAAAGCACCATTCGAGGCTCGCACACCAGGTGCACGGTCGAGGTCGCGCCTTCGAACAGTTTGACATTGTAGATCTTATCCCGGCGACTGCCCGACAGCCCTTTGCACGGCTCTTCGTCCTTGAATGCGAACCGGTCGAGCGACGCGGCCTGCACGTTCTTAATGACGCCCACGAGCGAAGCTTGGCTCTTCGCGTATCGCTGCGCCTCAGGACTATCGGCTGCGTAGACTTGCAGCGCCTGAGCCACGTCGATCGCTTGTTGGTGGAGTTTGTTGAGGTCCTCCGTCGTGCGCTTGCCGCTCGTCAGAGCGGTTTGCGCTCTCGTAGCAGCGTGTACCGGAGCGCCGCTGTTCTGAGGTTTCGTGAGCTCCCCGACTGCCTGCGTTGCTGCGGTCTCGGCCGAAGCTTTGACTCTTGCAGCATAGAAGTCGGCGAGACTATTGGCTTGCGCGATTCTCGTAGCAACGGTTTGTCCGGGCCAATCCTCGACGTGCTTTGCAGCGTCGACCGTGTAGACGGCTTCGCCGTCCATGCGCTGCCCTTTATTGTCGATCGACGCCTCGAACAGCCTTTTGGAAATTGCCTCGCGGTAGCGATCGAAGTCGGCGTCGTTCCTTATGGTTCCGAACTGGCGAATCAGAGTATCGGTCGTTCCGAGCAATCCGCGATAGGCATGCGTCGCCTTGTACAAAGAAACTTCCCGCGCGCGAATGAGATTGCCGATTTCCGTGCGCGCCCCCAGAACGACGATCGAGCAGCGGTGCACGGTATCGTCGTTGCTCTCCGGCGCAAGCTTGCAAACGTCGCCGTTCGCTAGCTGCTCGCTCGTGATCGGAACGAAATCTGCGATGTCGATGTCGGGAGGGGTCGCCGCGCTCAGATCGGTGGTTACCGAGTCGGTAGGCCCGAACGGCGCATTGACGACCGTCGGAAGAAGGTATGCCGACGGTCCCGCGACCAGCTTGTCGTCGACCTTCGCCGACCATTGCGGATAACGGTACGGGTTGATCCCGAAGAAGAGCACCGTACCCGGTCCTACGATGAACGCGTTCGCGACACGCGCTTGGCCGAGATGATACGAATGAAGGCGACGGTTCGGCGGTGCGGTGGAGACCGCGAGCGGCGGAATCGTAATCGGCGGATAGTCCGTTGCCGTGGGAGCGGGCGCTGTCGTCTGTGTCGGCGCGGCCTGCGCATCGGGCAAGCGCGTCAAGCCGGAGACGACCGTGACGGTCGCCAGACAACAGATGAGACCGCGAGCTGCTAAGGTCGACCGCATCCTTCACCCCAGCTAGACGTTATGCCGCGCAGTATAGCGCACACACATGTTCTTGTCACCCCTGGCATGGACGAGGCATCAGCCCGCGCGGTACGAGCCTCGCGCAGAACGGCTGGACGCTAGACGTCTTCCAGCGGGTGCGCGCGGTGGTACGTGCCGTGGCAGAACAGCAGCGTCGGCCTGCGTTCGTAGGCGTACCGCTCCACGTGGCCGAGGAAGATCTCGTGGTCGCCGCCGTAGTAGCGGTCGACGATGCGGCACTCGAAGTGCGCCGCGGCTCCCTCGATCAGCGGGACGCCGTACTCGCCGAGCACGTACGGCACGCCGTCGAACTTGTTCTTGCCGTTGTGACCGCCCGCGAAGCGCACCGAGAGCGCGCGCTGCTCCGTGCCGAGCACGTTCACCGCAAAGTGCGTCGCCGCGCGGAACGCAGGCAGGCTCGGTGCCGCGCACGACAGGCTCCACAGCACCAGCGGCGGGTCCAGCGACACGGAGCTGAACGAGTTTCCGGTCAGGCCGTACGGGCGGCCTTCGGCGTCGCGCGTCGTGATGATCGCGACGCCGGTCGCGAAGGTGCCGAGCGCGTTTCGCAGGTCTCGCGCGTCGAAGGACGCGGCGGCGGGCTGGTGTGCCGTTTGAGATCACCCCCGAGAGGGTTATTTATCCACCGATAAAAACACGCTCGGCGAGCCCCTGTCAAGGACCCCGTCGCGACGAGGAGGCACCATGGCGATCTGCATCGACTGCCACGCGCATTTTCTGCCGGACGACTTCGTCGAAAAGCTCCGGCGGCGCGGCGTGATCGACGCCCGCAAGGACAGCGGACTGATCAACCTCGACCGCTCCGTGTGCGGGTACGCGGCGGCACACACGCGCCTGCCGTATTTCCCGCTGCTCTACGACCTCGACGCGCGGGTCGCGCTCGCCGAGCAGCAGGGAATCGATCGCCAGATCCTCTGCCTGCCGCCGTTCTACTTCGCGTACGCGTCCGACCCCGAGGCGGGCGCGGCGATCTGCCGCGACGGCAACGACGCGCTCGCCGCAGTCGTCGCGCGCGCGCCGCAGCGCTTCGCGGCGTTCGGCACCGTCCCGCTGCAGTCGCCGCAGGCCGCGGTCGCGGAACTGCGCCGCGCGGTCGAGGAGCTGGGCCACTGGGGCGTCGAGATCGGTTCGAGCGTCGCCGGCGCGCCGCTCGACGACCCGGCACTCGATGTGTTCTGGGCCGCGTGCTGCGAGCTGGACGTCCCGGTGTTCATGCACCCGCACCACGAGCTCGGCGGCGAGCGTGCCGTGGCGTACTACCTCGGCAATCTTTTCGGAAACCCGTCGGAGACGGCGCTCATCGCGGCGCGCCTCATCTTCGCGGGCGTGTTCGAGCGCTTTCCGCAGTTGAACATGATCCTCGCGCACGGCGGCGGAACGCTCGCGTATGTCGCGGGGCGTCTTGACCACGGCTATCGCGTGCGGCCCGAGACAAAGACGATCCCTAAACCGCCCAGCGCGTACCTCACGCAGCTCTATTTCGACATCGTCACGCACGACGACGCGCTGCTTGCGTACCTCGTCGAGCGTGTCGGCGCGCGCAACGTCGTGGTCGGAACGGATCGCCCGTTCGACATGGGCATCGACGACCCGCGCGGGACGGTCGCGAAGATACCCCGGCTCGACGACGCCGCGCGCGCCGCGATCCTCGGCGGCAACGCGCGCTCGTTTCTCAGCCGCGCGGGCGCGGCGCTCGCCGAGGTACCTTCGCCGCTGGCTTGAGCACGTTCGTCGCCGGCTTCCGCGTTTTCAGCGCCGGCTTCAGCGGCTTCAGCGACTTCGCAGCCGGCTTCAGCGATTTCGCCATGACGGCGGGGACGCCGTCCAGGAACGACGTTGCCAGGTTTTCCACGACCTCGTCCACGTTCTCGGGGATCTCCAGACCGTAGATCCACTTGCGGATCCCGATGTAGAAGATGCTCGCGTGCAGCGCCCACACGAGCTCGAACTCCATCTCGCCGATCGGGACCTCGGCCGGCGACGGTAGGCCGTACTCGCGGCGCAGCTCGCGGATCACGCGCGTGTAGACGCGGTCGCGCACGAGCGTGAGATACCGGCTGTTCAGGTTCATCCCGCGCAAGCCGGAGAACATGAAGATGCGAATCCACTCGTAGCTAAGAACCGCCTTCGCGTAGTCGCGGTAGAACGCGACGATGCGCTCCCGCGCCGGCCGTGAGTGGTCGTCGAGCATCTCTTCCCAGCGCGGGTCCCAGCGGTTGAGGTACACCTCGCGGTACACGCGCTCGATCAGCGCCTCTTTGTTGGGGAAGTACCGGTACAGCAGCGGCTGCGTGATACCCAGGCGCTTGGCGAGCTCGCGCGTCTGCCCGCCGAACCCGACCTCGCAGAAGAACGCCACCGCACCGCGCGCGATGTGGCGCTCCCGCTCGTCGGCGGAGAGCCGCCTGCGCGGCGCCCGCTTCACCGCCATGCGTTATTTATATGGCGATAAGTAGGAAAAGCCTTCGGGCGCGTGAACCTTCGCGGCGGAGGATCGGCGATGCGGCTTGGCTACTTCACGATGCCCCTTCACCCCCCGTCGCGCAGCTACACCGAGGTGCTCAAGGAAGATCGCGAGGCGATCGTCCTGGCCGACCGGCTCGGGTACGCCGAGGCGTTCGTCGGCGAGCACGTCACCGACACCGCGGAGCCGGTGACGTCGTGCCTGACATTCATCGCCTCGCTGATCGACGCGACGCAGAAGATCGTGCTCGGCAGCGGAACCGTCAATCTGCCGAACAACCATCCCGCGCAGGTCGCCGCGCAGGTCGCGATGATCGACCATCTGCTGGAGGGCCGGTTCCTGTTCGGCATCAGTCCCGGCGGATTGCTCTCGGACGCGGAGGCCTTCGGCAACCTCGACCGCGACCGCACCGCGATGTTCGTCGAAGCGATCGATCAAGTGCTCGCGATCTGGGCCGGCGAGGCGCCGTACGACCTGCGCGGTGAGTACTGGACGATCTCCACGCGGCGTACGATGAACCTGGAAACCGGGCAGGGCAGCATCGTGAAGCCGTACCAGCGCCCGCATCCGCCGATCGTCGTGACCGCCGTCGCGCCGTTCTCGAAAGGAGTTGTGTCCGCGGCGCAGCGCGGCTGGACGCCGATCTCCGCGAACTTCCTGCAGCCCAACTGGGTCGCGTCGCACTGGCCAAAATACCAGGAGGGCTGCGCGAACGGCGGGCGCAGCGCGGATCCCGCGGACTGGCGCGTCGCGAAGAGCGTGTTCGTCGCCGACGACGAGCCGACCGCGCAGCGCTACGCCAAAGGCCACGACGGCCCGTACGCATACTACTTCAGCTCGCTGATGCGCAAGCTGATCGGCAACGGCCGCCCCGAGCTGTTCAAAGCCGACCGCGCGATGCCGGACGACGCGATCACGCTCGACTACGTGCTCGACTCGCTGGTGATCTGCGGAACGGTCGACTCGGTGGTGGAGCAGCTGCTCGCGTTCCGCGAGACGACCGGCGACTTCGGCACGCTGCTGTATGCCGGCCACGACTGGGCCGATCCGGTGCTCGCGCGGCGGTCGATGGAGCTGATGGCGACCGAGGTGATGCCGCGCGTGAACGCGGCGACCGCCGCGGGGCGCGGATCTGCCGCAAGCACGTCGGTGGCGTAGCGCATGGCGCAGCGGGTCGGAGTGGTCGGCCTGGGGATCATGGGATCCGCGTACGCGGGCCATCTCATCGACGCCGGTTTCGTCACGACCGGATTCGACGTCGCTCGGGATGCGCTGCAACGCTTCGCGCAGCTCGGAGGATGGTTCTCGTCCGACCCGGCCGACGTCGCGCGGCATGCGGACGTCGTCATCACCGCGCTGCCGAGCGTCGCGGCGGTCGACGATGCGTTCTTCGGTGACGGCGGTCTCGCGGCGGGCGCGCACGAGGGGCTCGTCATCGTCGAGGCGAGCACGCTACCGCTCGCGGCGAAGGATCGCTGCCGCGCCGGGATGGCCGCGCGCGGCGTGCGCGTGCTCGACGCGCCGGTGAGCGGCACGGGCTCGCAGGCGCTCGTGAAGGATCTCGCTATCTACGCCAGCGGCGAGCGCGGCGCGTATGACGAGGTCCAGCCGGTGCTGGCGAGCCTCGCGCGCGCCGTGCGCTACGTGGGCGAGTTCGGCGCGGGCTCGAAGCTCAAGTACGTCGCGAACTTGCTCGTAACGATCCATAACCTCTCGACCGCCGAAGCGGTCGTGCTGGCGCAAAAGGCCGGGATCGATCCTGCGCTGATGATCGAGGTGGTCGGCGAGGGGGCGGGCGCGTCGCGCATGCTGCAGGTGCGCGGCCCGATGATGGCGGCGGGCTCCTATGACGAGCCCACCATGAAGCTCGACGTCTACCAGAAGGACATCGACATCATCGCGGAGTTCGCCCGGGACGTCGGCGCGCCGACGCCGCTGTTCGCACAAAGCGCCGTCTTCTACACGGCCGCGCTGGCGCAGGGGCGCGGAAAACAGGATACCGCCGCGATCGCTTCCGTATTGAAGACGATGGCGGGACTCGCAGCGGACCCCTAGCGCACCGCGTCAGGAGCACGATGGGCCTCCAGTTCTACGTTCAGAACGCGCTCGGCGGGCTCGCCTACGGCAGCCTCCTGTTCCTCATCGCGTCGGGGCTGACGCTGATCTTCGGTCTGATGCGCATCATCAACCTCGCGCAGACCGCATTCTATCTGCTCGGCGCGTACGTCGGGCTCACGCTGGTCGCGCACGGCACGAACTTCTGGCTCGCAAGCGTCGCCGGCGGCATCGTGACGATGGTGCTGGGCTTGGCGGTGTACAGCGCGTTCCTGCACCGGTATCACGCCGACCCGCTCACCTCGCTGCTGCTCACGCTCGGCTTCGCGCTGATCGTCGACGACGGCGTGCTCGCGCTCTGGGGCGGCGACCCGCACTCGATCGCGCCGCCGCCGATGCTCGCCGGCTCGCTGCAGTTCGGCACGCTGGTGTTTCCCGTGTACTGGCTCGCGGTCATCGCGATCAGCTTCACGGTCGCCGCGGTGCTGTTCGTCGCGCTGCAGCGCACGATGCTCGGGGTGATGATCCGCGCGAGCGTGGACGACGAAGAGATGGCGCGCGGGGTCGGCGTCGACGTGAACCGCGCGTTCTTCGTCGTGTTCGCGGCGGGCGCGTTCATCGCCGGACTCGGCGGTCTGTTGGGCGGGCCGATCACCAGCGCGTACCCGGGCCTCGACGGCGAGCTCACGCCGCTCGCGTTCGCGGTGGTGATCGTCGGCGGGATGGGAAGCCTCTCCGGCGCGCTGATCGGCAGCCTCGTGATCGGATTGGTCAACGCGTTCGGCAAAGCGCTGTTCCCGGAGCTCTCGTACTTCACGATCTTCGTTCCGGTCGCGCTGATCATGGCGTTCCGCCCGCAAGGCCTGTTCGGGAGAAAGCTGTGAGTCTGCGCCGGCGCTGGACCGTCGCGGCGGTCGCGGGGCTGGTGGTTGCGCTGCTGCTGCCGCGGCTCGGCGTGCCGACGTTCTACATCTCGCTGCTCACGCAGACGTGGATCTTCGCGATCGTCGCGATGAGCCTGGACTTGCTGGTCGGCTTCACGGGCCTGGTGAACTTCAGCCAGGCCGCGCTGTTCGGCGTCGGCGCGTACGCGGTCGCAATCGGCGCGACGCGCTTTCACATCACGGCGTTCGCGCCTGTCGTCGCGCTCGGAATCGTGTCGGCGGTCGTCACGGCCGCGATCTTCGGGCTCGTCGCGTTGCGCAGCGAGGGCGTCGGGTTCATCATCATCACGATCGCGCTCAACGAGATCGTGTGGGGACTCGCGTATCAGTGGGTGTCGATGAGCGGCGGCGACAACGGGATCACCGGCATCGTGCGCCCGCACGTCGGCCCGTTCGACGTCTCGGCGAATACCGGCTACTACTACGTATGCCTGGCGTTCTTCGTGATCGCGCTGCTGCTGCTGCTCGTGATCGTGCGCTCGCCGTTCGGCCTCGTGCTCAAAGGCGTGCGCGAGACGCCGCGCCGCATGCGCGCGCTGGGCTACAACGTGTGGCTCTACCGCTATCTCGCGCTGATGATCTCGGGCGGATTCGCCGGGCTCGCGGGCGTGCTGTTCGCGTGGTACAACCAGTTTGTCGGGCCGGTCGCGCTCTCGCTCGACCAGTCGACGCAGATCCTCATCATGGTGATCCTGGGCGGCATCGGCACGCTCTACGGCCAGGTGCTGGGCGCGTTCGTCGTCGTGTTCCTGAGCAACGAGCTCAGCGCGGTGACGCAGCGCTGGGAGATGGTGCTCGGCATCGTCTACTTCGTCGTGGTGATGTACGCGCCGGGCGGGCTCGTCGTGCTCATCCCGCGCCTGTGGGGCCGGCTGCACGGGCGGCGCACCGCGCTGGTGCCGCACGAGCCGCTGCTCGGCCCGGCCGGGATTGCGAACGCGCCGGCCGAGATCGCGGAGGACTCGTGAACGGCGCACCGCGCGGCGACGACGTCTGTCTCGCGCTCGATGGCGTATCGAAGCGCTTCGGCAACCTTAGCGTGCTGGAGGACGTGTCGTTCTCGATCCGGCACGGCGAGCGGTGCGGGATCATCGGGCCCAACGGCGCCGGGAAATCGACGCTGTTCAACATTATCGCCGGCGATCTGCCGCTCACGCGCGGCTCCGTGCAGCTGCTCGGCCGCGACGTCACGCGGCTTTCAGCGCACGCGCGCGCACGGCGCGGTCTCGCGCGCACGTTCCAGACCACCACGCTCTTCCCGCGGCTCACGGTGATCGAGAACCTCGTCCTCGCGCTGCAAGCGCACAGCGCGGAACGCTTCGCGATGCTCGTGCCGCGCAGCCGCTACCGCGAACGCGATGA
>JAQBPK010000205.1 GCA_028287565.1 Vulcanimicrobiota bacterium | reverse complement strand
TCCCGGCACGCCGTCCTTGCGCCAGCCCTGCGGCAGCAGCCGGTTGTCCTTGACGTGGCGGTCGCGCCGGATGAAGCTCTCGGTGAAGTTGCCGTCGTGGTCTTGCACGATCTCTTCGAAGAGCTGCACTTGGTCCGTGCGCTCGACCGGGCGCCGTTCGTCGAAGTGCTTCTGATAGCGCTGCTTGCCGTCGGCGCCGCGGGTGAAATACTCGGTGGCTAGCACCTTGGCAAGATCCGTGCCGTTCACGATCTCGCCGTTCTTGTTCGTCATTCCGGACGCCCAGACGACGGTTCCGTCCGGATCCGTCACCTTCAGCTCGATCCACGCGCGGCGGAAACCGACGCCGCTCGGGAAACGGTGCCCGGTGAGGTTGAGCACGCCGACGTTCGCGACCAGCGTGCCGTTCTCGACCCGCGAGGTGAGGTCGATCCGCGCTGAATCATGCTGCGCGTGCCGCACGACGTTGCCGATCGCGTCGTCGAGATCGGTCGATGAGCCCGACATGTAGTCGTTGAGCCGCACGCCGAGCGCGTCGGAGTTGCGCTGGAACGTGCGCAGCAGGAACGCGTTGAGGCCCAGCAGCTCGTGGCGGCGGAAGCCCTTCTCGCGATAGCGCACCTCGATGCCGTCGAGCGGCGCGCGGTGGTCGGACTGCGGGTAGGTCTGGTCCTGCACGAGCGCGATCTGCGTGCGGACCGCGTTCTCGTGAACGCCGAGGCGGTCGTTGTCGACGCTCGCGGGCATGTGGCAGTCCTGGCACGACTTCGCGCCGGCGAGCGGCTTGTAGTCGGTCTGGAAGCGGCTGTTGACCCATTCGACGTACGTGTTCTGCTCGACGTCGTGCACCATCGACTGCGTGATCGGGTGGATCTTGTCCGGCTTGTCGACCACCGGCAGGTTGATGCTGTGACAGCTCGTGCACAGGCGCGAGGACTTCGTGACGTCGTTGAACACCGGCTTGGTGCCGAGCGACTCGTTCATCGGGTGCGCGGCGATGGTGTCGTTCTTGAAGGGCCCGTGCAGCTCGTCCGGGCCGTTCACCGAGAACAGGCCGGTGCTGCGGTTCTTCAGCACGAACGCGAGCGACGCGGCCTCTTCTTTCGTCTGCTTGATGTGGTGGCAGACGGTGCAGCTGATACCGTCGCGCGCCAATCCGCCCAGGTGAAACTGCGGCTTGGACGGGTCGGCCTGAAACACCCAGTTCACGTTGAAGTGCGCGTTTCGACCGTGCTCGATGTCGTTGGTGCGCTTGCCCATCACGCCGTGGCAGCGCATGCACGTGTCGACGACCTGCTGCTGCAGGGTTGTGCGCGTCTGCTGCGGATGGTCGCCGACGATGCGGCCGGCCGGAATCGATGCGATGTACGCGAGCTCGCCTTCCAGCTGCGAGAAGAAGATCGGATCGCGCCCGGCTAAACCCATCGGCGACCAGCGCCACTCGCCGTATTCCGACACGTTCACGCCGGCCGGTCCGGGCGGCGGTGACGGCGGCGGCGTGTAGGTGGGCGGCGGCGTGAGCCACATCAGCGGCCCGGCCGGTATGCCCGACGCGGCGCTGTGACAGCCCATGCACTGGCTCGACGTCATGTACTGCGGCGGCTTTAGCTTGTGCGGGTTCGAGCCCACGTCGTCGAGCGGCTCGGCGGGAAATGTTTGGATCGGCACCGGCCTGGCGTGCGAAACGATTACCGGATGCAGCCGGTTCTTCTCGTGCTCTTCGTTGATTTGCGAAGCCGGCGACAACGTCGCCGCCGAGCCCGCGGGCGAGGGAAATGCGGCCGGCGGCGGCGTGCGCCAGGAGTCGTCGACCTTGAACGTGATCGGGTCGCCGGGGAAGCCCTTGATGTTGCTCAGCGACGCGAACGTGGTCGCGTCGTTCGCGGAGCCGTGACAGCGCAGGCAGTAGAGCCCGAAGCCCGCATTGGGATACTGCGTGCCGCCGAACTTCATGCCCGGCGTGAACACCTCGGCCCAGAACCACCCGTCGCGCGACGCCGACGAGCGGCGAATCATGACCGTCCAGTCGGTCGGTTTGAGCTGGTCGTCTTTGAGCCCGGCATAGCGCGCGGCCGGCGTGGGACTGTACTGCTCCTTGATGATGACCGCTCCGTCGCGCGGCACGCCGTGCCGTCCGCCGCGCAGCCAGTCCATCATCTCGGGCGAGTAGTAGATGCGCACGGCCGGATGCGTCCCGTAATATTCACCGTGAATATAGGGGCCGGTGTCGCGCACGTACTTGTCGACGCACCACCCGAGCGCGCGGTACTCGTACGTGGACAGATATGCGAGCATCTTCTGCTCGATCGCGGTGGGTTCACCGGGCGGCACGACGGCGGGAAGGCGAAGAGCATCCGGCGTCGCGTGCTGCTTCGACGCGGGACACGGATCGATGTGCACGACGGCGCCGATCGTCACCGCAGGCGTCACGGACGCTTCGCCTCGCAGCGCGCCCGGCAGCATCATCACGGCGATGACGAAGATCGCGACCCATCCGGCTACCGACCGCACGAGCCCCCGTTTCCACGAAGCATCGGCAAGCCCCCCGCCTGGTCGAACGCGCGCTGCGGCGGGACGCGGCCGCACCTTACTTCGGGAACAGGACCCGCGTCGTGCCCGTGCGGTCGACGTCGTCGACGCGCGCGTAGCTGCGGCCGATGAAGTCCATGCTCGGGTTCGTCACGCCGAACCACATGCGCTCGTTCTTGAAGTGGTGCCAGAGGTGGTACTTCTTGATCCAGCGCCCGAACGGCGTCTTCGGCACGAACGGGATGTGCGCCACGTAGTGCACCCACTCGTACCACAGCAGGCCCAGCACGCTGCCCAGCAGCAGCGCGGCGCTCGTGCTCCAGTCGCGCGTGACGGCGAAGTAGATTGCGAGCGTGAGCGACGCGACGGGAATCACGAACCACACCGGCAGGAAGAGCAGACCGAGCTCGGCCGGGTTCACGTGGTGATCGTAGTGCAGACGGTGCTGCAGCTTGAGAATGAACGCGTTCTTTTGCGGCGGCGCGTGGAGCATGAAACGGTGCGTGGTGTACTCGGATGTGAAGAACACCGCCGCGCCGATCGCGACCGCGACCAAGCTGAGCGCGGCGAAGGCAAGGGCGTGCGCCGCGAACAGCGCGACGAGCGCGAGGGCGATGACCAGCAGCACGGTGTTGCTGCCGTGGCGCCAGAAGCTCGCGAAGATCCTCATCAGCGTTCCTCCTCCGGCCGTCTGCGGGGAAGAGCATACCACGCTTCGTCGCAGGCGCGGCGGTCGTCGTCGTCGAGCTGGATGTCGAGCGCGTGGAGCGAGTCGCGCAACTGCTCGGCGCGGCTGGCGCCGACGATCGCCGCCGTGACGCCGGGCTGGTCGAGCACCCAGCGCAGCGCGACGTGCGTGATCGACTTTCCGCGCGACGCGACGTCTGCGGCGAGGCGCTCGACCACGTCGATCGTTTCGTCCTGCCAGTAGCGCTGCTGGTAGAGCGACGCGGCGTTGCCGAGCGTGAAGCGCGTCCCCTCGCGCGGTGTCTCCCCGCGTTTGTACTTGCCGGTGAGCATTCCGGCAGCGAGGGGGTTGAACACGACCGCGCCGACACCGTTCGCCTGCGCGGCGGGAAGCAGCTCGCTCTCGATCTGGCGGAACAACATGTTGTAGCGCGGCTGCACCGCGTCGAAGCGAACGGTACGGTCGCGATCCGCCGTCCACAACGACGACATCATCTGCCACGCCGCGATGTTGCTGCAGCCCGCGTAGCGGATCTTCCCCTCGCGCCGGAGATCGTCGAACGCCGAGAGCGTCTCGTCGACCGGCGTCTCGGGATCCCAGCGGTGGATGTAATAGAGGTCGATGTAGTCGGTCTTCAGGCGCCGCAGTGACGCGTCGCACGCGGCGATGACGTGCCGGCGCGAATTCCCGACGTCGTTGGGGCCGGGACCCATCTTGTTGTAGACCTTCGTCGCGACGACGAACCGGTCGCGCTTGCCGGCGAGCCATTCGCCCACGATCTCCTCGGTGCGGCCGGCCGTCTCCAGCGTGCCGCCGACCGGATAGACGTCCGCGACGTCGATGAAGTCGATCCCGGCGGCGTCGGCCACATCCATGATCGCGAATGCCTCCGCCCGATCGGTCTGGAGCCCGAACGTCATCGTCCCAAGGCAAATTTCGGAGATCTTCAAGCCGGTGCGGCCTAGACGGACGGTGCGCATTCCGCTGGGTTCGCCAACCGGGAGCGATTCCTCGGCACGCTCTCAGGATCCAGCGGTAGGCTGCGCGCATGCGCTATCCGTTCGTCTGCGTTCTCGCCGCGGCGGTTCTGGCCGCCGGGTGTCCCGCGCTCTCTGTTGCAGCCGCGGAAAAGGGTCCGCCGCTGCTGACGCCGGTCGCGTCGCGTGACCTCGGCGATGCGTGTCCCGGGTCCGAGCGCTATGCCCAAGGACTTCTGAAGGGCTTGACGGCCGACGAGGCCGACGCCGCGGTGCCGCTGCTCGGCGCGTGCGCCGCCCAGGTGCGGCTACCGGGATTCAAGTGGAAAACGGATGTGGCCACGCTCGGCTTCGCGGCCGCGCAACTGACGCGTGGGCTTCTAAACCACGACCAGACGCTGCTGCGCCGCGCCGCGAGCTTGACGTCGGACATGCGGTCGCGGAGCTTCGCACGGGACGACCAGGTTCGCGCGTGGACCGAGATCCCGGACGGTTTCAGCCCGAACGCGGACATGTACTTCAACGACTACTATCCGCTCGCGACGAACAACGCGTCCGGTGAGCGGCCGGAGTTCGGATTCGGGCCGTGGATTCAGGACGCCGCGTACATCCACGTCGCCGCGAACCTTGGGGACGCGTGGATTCGCACGCCGAGAATCATCTTGGGCTACGTCTACAGCGGGGCTTACTTCGACCGGCAACCCGCGCTGTACGCGCCGGCGGTGCCGAACCGGCGCGACGGCCCGGTGCGCGTGAGCGAGTAAACGCGTCGTGGGACGCGCCGCAGGGCGCGCCCCACGACATTGGGTACAGCGCTCCATCGAACGCCTGATGGAGGGAACGCCGTGCCCCGAGCCGCTCGAATCCTGTACGCGCCGTTGTTCGCGGCAGCCGTTGCATCGATGACGGCTTGCAGCGGCGGATCGAGCGGGGCCGTCGCGCCGGTGTCGCCGGCCGCGACGGCGAGCCCGCAGTTTCCCGGCGCGGGACCGGGGCAGCCGACTCCCGGGCCGGGCCAATCGCCGGCGCCCCCGACGCCGACCCCGACTGCGAGTGCAACTGCGCGACCCGGCCCGACCGCTACGCCTCCTTCGGGTCCGACGCCGACTCCGACGCCGGCGCCCGTGGTGACGGTCACGCCGGGTGCCGCCGTCGAGCGGCTCGGGTCGTATCGCGTTACGCCGCAGAAGATCTTCGTCGCCGGGATCTCCGCGGGCGGGTTCTTCGGCGTGCAAATGCACGTTGCGCACTCCGGCGTCTTCCAGGGCGCGGCGATTTACGCAGGCGGCGTGTACCATTGCGCGCAGGACAGCGTCGAGCTCGCGCTCGTGGAGTGCGGCGGTGAGACCGTCGCCGGCCAGGCGCTCTACCAGAACACGCTCGCGCAGTCTGAAGCATATCTCGATCAGCAGTCGGCCGCGGGGACGATCGATCCCAGCACGCGTTTGCAGGGACAGCCCGTCTATCTGTGGTCGGGCACGCGCGACTCCGTCGTCAACCCGAAAGAGATGGCGGACTTGAGCGCCGAGTACCAGCATTACGGCGCGCGCGTCACGTTCGACAGCACGTTCGCAGCCGAGCACGGCTGGGAGTCGCCCGACGGTGAATTGCCCTGCGGCACGGTCGCGAGCCCGTATATGATCGCGTGCGCGCAGAACGGCGCGGTCTACGATTCACAGAGAACGTGGCTGACGCTGTTCCTCGGCAATCTCGCGCCGCGGAACAACGGCGCACTGCGCGGCAGCCTCATGCGCTTCGACCAGACGGAGTTCGGCGCGAGCGCCGGAAACTCGATGGACACCAACGGGACGGTGTTCGTCCCGCAGCCCTGCGCGGCCGGCGCGGCGTGCAGCTTCGTCGTCGTCTTTCACGGCTGCCATCAGGGCCACTCCGAGATCGGCGACCGCTTCGTGACGGAAAGCGGCATCGACCAGTGGGCAGACACGAACAACCTCATCGTGCTGTATCCGTACGCCGTGCCGGCTCCGGGCCCGACGCCGTACAATCCCAACGGCTGCTGGGACTGGTGGGGCTACGACGACCCGAGCTATTCGCTCAAGAGCGGAACGCAAATGAGCATCGTCTACCGCATGGTGCAGCGCGTCACCGGTGCGCCGTGACGATGCGGCGCTCCGGCGCTAGGTCAGGATGCCGCGTTGATGCGCGCCGGTTCTCGCGGCGCTTCGGGAAGAAGCGCGTTCGCGGTTCGCAGCGGATCGTAGTCGGACACGTCGACGATCTCGCCGTCGTCGCCCGCGCGGCGCGCAGCGCGCAGCGCTTCGATCGCTTCGGGGAGCGCGAACTGCTCGCCGACGTAGCCTGAGACGAAGCGGCCGCCGCGGATCTCGCCGCGGGCTTCCATGCGGCGCAACGCCCACAGCAGCTCACGCCACGGCGGGGCGAGCGTTTCGCGCGCGATTACGTCGCGGAAGACGACGCCCCAGCGCTCCAGAAGACGGCGCGCGAACGCGTCGGCGTCGATGCGTTCCGTCGCGGACGTCAGCAACGTCCAGCGGCCGCTCGACGAGCGCGGGCGCGCGCGCAGGCCTTTTTCGCCGAGGCGGCGCTTCGAGTCGATCAGCGAGCGGAGCGCGTCGAAGCCGTCCGCGGTGACCAGGCCTGCGGCGACGAGCTGCCACAGTGCTTCTTCCACCTCGCTCGGCAGGCGTTTCGTGCCGCGTACGATGTCGGCGAAGAACGGCGCGCCGCGGCGGCCGATCTCTTCCAATACCTCGCGGGCGGCGTGCGAGAGCGCGGCGTTCTGCTCGCCGTCGCGCGTGACGATCAGCGCTTCGGAATCCTCGCGCTTGAACAGCGAGATCGGCGCGAGCTTCGTCGGGCGGATGCGGCGCTTGCGCTCCGCGTCTTCGTCCTGCGTGAGTGCGGGATGCGGTGAGAGGCGGCCCCACATCACTTCACCGGAATAGCAGAGCTGGTCGAGGTACTCGCGCTTGTAGCGCGCGACGCGTGCCGGCAGGATCGACGCTTCCCACGCGGCGGCCGGAATTTCGTAGCCTTCGAGCTGCTTGATGATTTGCAGCGTACCATCGATGCCGTGCAGGCGCGATGCCGGCGTGACGTGCTGCCAGCGGTAGAGGAAGCGCACGTACTCCGCCGTGCTGACCGGCTCGATCTCGCGGCGCAGCACGCCCAGCGTGAGACGGTGGATGCGCGCGAGCACGCGGCGGTTGCACCATTCTTCGGTGCCGAAGCCGCGGAACTGGCCACGCAGCACTTGGCCTTCGGATTCGAGGCCGAGGAGCGCGAGCTCGATCGCATCCGCCGGCACAGCGAAACGTTCGGCGAGCTCCGGCACGGTGACCGGGCCCGATGATTCCAGCCACCCGCGAAGAATTTCGGTGAACGCCGCTTCGCGCGTCTCCGGCAGCGGCTGCACGGGCGTTATCGAGGCGATCTCCGGGGTGACCGTTGCTTCGGGATACGCCATGCGCGCGAGGTCCAAGCGCTCGGCGCACGTCCAGAAGCGTGCGTCGCCGAACGCCAGCGTCGTCGCGCGGCGTTGGGCGACCAGCGCGTCGTACCATGCCGTCCATTTCGGTACCGGCGGGAGCACGACCAGCGTGTCGAGCGCGTCGTGTAATTCGTCCGCATCGCGGACGACCGGCCACACCGATTCGGTCACTTCCGCGATCGCGGCCGGGTCGAGGATGCCGCCGCCGTCCACGTCGCTGCGGATCGTGCGGCGCAGCGTCACGGCGCGGGCGCGGCGCTCTTCGAGCGGGGCGTCGTCGAGGTACGCGTACGGGTTCGCGTTGAGGATCTCGTGGCAGAACGGCGAGGGTTCGGGCGTGTCGACCGCGTGCGTCTGGATTGCGCCGCTTTCGAGGTCGCGCAGCACGGTCATGAGACCGTCGAGGTCCATCGCTTCGTGCAGGCAGTTGTCGATCGTCTCGCGGACGAGCACATGGTCGGGGATGCGGATCGGGCCGGTGAGGTTCTCGCCGCAAGCCGCCGCGTCGGGGAAGCACGACGCCAGCAGGTCGTCCGCGCGCATGCGCTGCAGCTGCGGGGCAACTTTCTTGCCGCCGCGCATCCGTAGGATCGCCAGCGCGCGGGTCGCGTTCCAGCGCCAGCGCGCGCCGAACATCGGCGCGGTGAGCAGGGCCTGCGTGAGCGTGTCCTCGACGCTCGCCGACTTGACGTACTCGAACACGATCTCCAGCGGAAACGCGTGCTGATCGCTCAGCGAGAGATTGATGCCGTTGTCCGTGGCCGCCGCTTGCAGCTCGAAGTTGAACGTGCGGCAGAACTTCTTGCGCAGCGCGAGGCCCCACGCGCGGTTGATCCGCGCGCCGAAAGGCGTGTGCAGGATCAGTTGCATCCCGCCGCCTTCGTCGAAGAAGCGCTCGGCGACGATTCGCTTTTCGGTCGGGACCGCGCCGAGGATCGCCTTGCCTGCGCGCACGTATGCCACGCACTGCTCCGCGCCGGCGCGGTCGACGTTGCACTCGTCCATCAGCCACGCGCACGCCGCCGCGTCGTCGCGCTCGTCGATCGCCGCGCGCACCGCGGACACCTCGCGCGACAGCTCGATCGTGCGGCCGGGGCTCTCGCCGTTCCAGAACGGGATTGACGGCGGCGCGCCGTGCGCGTCTTGCACGCGAATTACGCCGGCCTCGACGCGCCGGACCTGCCACGACGTCGAGCCGAGCAGGAAGATGTCGCCGGCCATACTTTCGACCGCGAAGTCCTCGTCCACCGTGCCGACGACGTGGCCGTCAGGTTCCACGACGACGTTGTAGTTCGCGGTCTCCGGGATCGCGCCGCCCGACGTGATCGTCGCCATGCGCGCGCCGCGCCGTGCGCGCAGGCGCCCGTTGACGCGGTCCTGGTGCAGATACGCGCCGCTGCGCCCGCGCGACGTCGCGACGCCGTCCGACAGCATCGTCACGACGTCGTCGAAGTCTTTGCGGTCGAGATCGCGGTACGGGTACGCGGTGCGCACCGCGGCGTACAGCGCGTCCGTCTCCCATTCGTCCTGCGCGGCGCAGAACGCGACGAGCTGCTGCGCGAGGATGTCCAGCGGCGCGGTGGGGATCACGAGCGCGTCCATCTTGCCGCTGCGGATGCCGCGAATCAATGCAGCGCATTCGAGCAGCTCGTCGCGCGTCGTGGCGAAGAGGCGGCCTTCGGGCTTCGCGCCGACCCAGTGGCCGGAGCGCCCGATGCGCTGCAGCGCGGTCGCGATCGAGCGCGGCGTGCCGAGCTGCACGACGAGGTCGACCGAGCCGACGTCGATGCCGAGCTCGAGCGATGCCGTCGCGACGACCGCGCGCAGCTCGCCCTTCTTCAGCCGGTCCTCCGCGTCGAAGCGCTTGTCGCGCGAGAGGCTGCCGTGATGCGGCAGCACTTTGTCCTCGCCCAGACGCGACGACAGCGCGAAAGCGACGCGCTCGCTCATGCGCCGCGTGCTCACGAACACGAGCGTCGTCTTGTGCGCTTTGATCAGCTCCGCGACGCGGTCGTAGATCTCGCCCCACATCTCGTTGCTCGCAACGGGGCCGAGCTCGTCCTTCGGAACTTCGACCGCGAGCGTCATCGCACGCCGGTGCCCGACGTCCACGACCTGCGCGGTCGGCGACAGAAAGCGCGCGACCTGTTCCAGCGGGCGGACCGTCGCGGAGAGCCCGATGCGCTGGGGCTTGCGGCCGCTTTCGCGCATCACGAGCTCGTCCAGGCGCGCGAGCGTTAGCGCGAGATGCGAGCCGCGCTTGTCGGCGGCCATCGCGTGGATCTCGTCGACGATCACCGTCTGCACGCGCGAGAACAGCTTGCGCGACCGTTCGGCGGTCAGCAGGATGAACAGCGATTCGGGCGTCGTGACGAGCACGTGCGGCGGCTTGCGCAGCATGCGCGCTCGCTCCGTCTGCGTGGTGTCGCCGGTGCGCGTTGCCGTGCGGATCTCGGCGAGCTTGATGCCGCGCGCTTCCGCCGCCGCGAGCAGCTCGGCGAGCGGCGTCTCGAGATTCTTACGGATGTCGTTGGTGAGCGCTTTGAGCGGCGAGACGTAGACGACGAGCGTCTCGTCGGGCAGTTCGCCTTCGGCCGCGCGGCGGATCAGCTCGTCCAGGCACAGGGTGAACGCGGCCAGCGTCTTCCCCGAGCCGGTCGGCGCGGAGATGAGCACGTCTCGACCGGCCCGAATCAGGGGCCAGCCTTGGACTTGCGGCTCGGTCGGCTCGCCGTAGCGAGAGGTAAACCAATCGCCGACGAGCGCGTGAAAATCGCCCACCACAGCTCTTTCTTCAACCCGGATTGCGCTTGTCCGTTTGCGCACGAAGCGCGGGCGGACCGGGAGCGCGGGGGCGGGAAGGGGCGCCCATGAGACGGGCCCTTCGCCACGCCGTCCTCGCGCTCTGCGTGCTGGCCGCGCCCGCGTCCGCGACCGGGACCGCCGAGAGTATGTGAATGCGTGAGGGCAGTTCGCGATAAACCGCCCGCGGGATGGCCAACTCCTCGACGCATTCCCGCGCCAAGCTCGGCCGCTCGCAGAACTCATGCGCGGACAGCAAGGCACGCTCGCGAACACCATATGCAACTAGCCGTGGTTTGTAATTTCTGCAGCCGTGAAGTTGCCTCCAGTAGCTCGCAGCAAGAACGCAACCTCGGGGACGTCATTCGGCGGCGCTGCGAGCAGGACGCCAACAGGAGCAATTCAGAGTATCCGTAGACTTGCCACCCCCTGACGAACCGATCAATGAGGTCGCGATCGGGTTGCGGGACCCGATTTAGGGGACGTGGCGGACGACGCCGCTCCGAGGCTCCACGAAATAATCGAGGCTGCGAGGCCTCTTTTGTGCGCGATCACTACGCCGCGTGACCGACACGCGCAAGTGCCACACACCCAGACCGGCTCGGGCGGCATCCGCGCCTTTCACAAACTCGATGGTTTGCACACCCTGCGCGCGCCAAGTCGGATCGACCGCCCGTAGCACGGCAGTCACCGCCTCGTCCGCCGAGCCGACCCGCAGGCTGTCGACCGCGGGATCCATGAATAGATTGCGCCCGAGCACGATCGCCATGATCACGATGCCCGCAAGAAACGCGAGTTGATGCCAGCGGCCTGCAAGGGTCAACCGGTCGTCGTGAATATCCGGCTTGTCTCTGTGCAGCATGATCGGTACGCGGCTGTACGCACCGTAGCCCGCGACGATGGACGTGATCAAAGCGATCTCCGCGAGCACCAACGCGACGCGCTCCCAGTCCAGCAGGACGCCTGTGTTCGCAAAGAGACCAATGCCGAAGACGAACGCACCGGTGGCCAGCGACACGCTCACCTTGATGAAGTCGGCGCCGACGTCGAGCGCTTTGGCGGCGTGTTCGTCCTTGGGGTCCGGGCCGGGGTTCGGCGCCATCGTGCGTCGCGCCGTTCAGATAGCCGGGATCGCGGCGACGCGCTGCGCCGTCAGCACCAGAAGAACCACTCGCACTGTTCGTCCATCGACGTTTGGGCGTCTTGCTGCTCGATCGACTTCCGACCGCCACCGGCGCTCTCGCGAAGGCGTCCACGGGTGCGGCGTTCAGCGACCTCGGCGGCAACCTGCAGTTGGGCAAACGCCTTGTCCCGGATCGTCGCGGGCGTCAGCTGCCCCCTTTGCAGCTCGACTAAAACTTCTTCCTCGTGCTCGAGCGCGGGCCGCAATAATGCTTCCCGTGCTTGAAAGCTCACCCGGAGTTGGAATGCCCGTTCGAACTCATCAAATGCTTCCGTGAGCATCTCGCGCAGATCGTAGCCGCGGCCGCCTTGCTGCATCGTGCTACGTGATTGGCCGGATGCGGGCCGCCGTACGGATGGCGGAGAGGCGGGCTCCATGGGCGATCAGTTCGCGACGCACCTCACCGAAAATGGGGTGCTCGTGCTTGAAATCTTCGATCGTAAGGATCACGGTGAAGGGTACTCCGGTTTCCGGAAATGCGGTGAGGCTGCGGGTGATGTACTCCACGACGAGTCGCCACGTCGATGATTTGCCGCGGCCGGTCATGCGCTTGGTTTTGTACGTCTTGAGCGGGCTCCATTTGAGCCCGTGTTCGATGAGGTGCTTCTCGAATGGGCGCGCGTTCGGCGAGGTAGGTTCGAGGAAGGTTTCGTGCGCCGCTCCTTCCCAGTGACCGTCGCCGATATCTTGCTGCAGGCGGGCGTCGAGATTGACGCGCACGCTCTCGGCGCCGTACTTCGCGTCGATCGGCGGCGTATACGCCAGTGTCATTGTTGCAAGGCCCCTGCAGCTGCCCGCCTCGTCGCTCAGGCTCTGCGGCCAGGGGAATTCGAAGTTGAGTGACTTGCCCGGCATGAGGCGGCTATGGAACACTAGTGTGATCTCGTGGTCGCCCGTTTGCAAGATCTCGGTCGCTGAGGGCGGCTGGCCGAACCCGACAAGTTGCCGCGCCAGACCTTTGAACATGTCGTCCGTGAGCGGAGGGTTCACGCGGGCGCGATGAGCCATCAACGCGAGCAGCGTCTCGCGAGGAACCTCTCCTTCGATGTGAGCGTCCAGCGCGGCAACGGTTTTCGCCACCAGCGGAGCAGCATAGCTGGTGCCGCAGGCCTCCACAACGTTGCCGGTCGGCGTGACGGAAAACAGCCCGCTGCCCAGCGTGGGACAGGCCGTTCCCGAACCACCGTAGTGCGCGAACTCGGGCTTCACTCCTAAGCCAGCCGTGAGGCCGCGACGGCTGTATCGCGCCGGTGCGTCCGGAACGCTGCCGACCGGTCCGGGCGGGTTCACCGACGCAACGGAGATGTTCCGGATGCTTTCCGCCGGGCACTGCAACGTCTCGTCACCGCGCGGCGCGGCGAGCTGGCGCAATGCGTCGATCGGTTCTGTCGCCCATTCGTCTCGCTCGATGGCGTCGAGATTGCCGCCGGAAATGACGATTATGACGTCGGCCGCCACTGCGATCGCGTCCAAGTGCTGAGCCAGTGCGCTCCGATAGACTGCCGAGATCAAAGCGTCATCGTTGAAGCTGAAGTTAAAGACGCGCACGCCGTAGTCACGCTTGCATCCGGTGATCGCGGAGGTCAACTCGTCGAGAAAGTCCTGTTCACCGCGCGGGTAGTACGTCGCAAAGACGTTCGGGTCGCCCTCGTCGGGAAACACGTCGACGTCGACCAGATTGCAACCATCCTGCTCCGGACAGACGTCCGGCCCGTTCAACGAGGCTCCGGCAACCAGAAGTCCAGCGATGAATGTGCCATGCTCGAGATCCTGGTCGGCAGGCGAAAGAAATCCCCAACGTCCCACGATCCACGGCGTCAGCGGGCCGCCAATGCCGCCGTCGATAACCCCGACAACGGGATACGCCCCTTCCGCCTTCGCTGGGACCTGGGCTTGCTCCGGGCGCACGCGTGCTGTGGCCTGCGGTGCGGACGGCTGCATGACGGGCGGGAGCGAGATCCGCTTCACAAGCGGGTGAGTCCCCAGGAACTCAAGCAAACGCGCGTGTCGGTCGACGTTGAGATCGATATCCAGCGGGCCTCCGCGACGGCCACGCCCGTCGAAACCCTCGCCCGGGTCCTCGATCCTCTCGACGTCGGCGGCAGCTCCTGTCTGTCGGATCCGCACACTCGCTGGCGCAGCCGAACGAGTGAGTCGGACAAGCACAACGGACGTAACGTAGTTCGTGTCGTCGAGCGGCTCAGCCACGAGTCCCGGCCCAAGCTCCTGAAGGCCTTGCTCCAATGACTCGAAGAGCCGTCGCTTTCGCGTCTCACGTGCCTCCTCGATCGCCTCGATCGCCATCGCCGATCGGCTAAGACGCGGAGCAGGGCCGCCCGCGCTCACAAGCGCTTCCTCGTGCTCCTCGACCGCCATGACCGCTGCTTCGGTGCTCTCCGGAAGCGGTGTCTCGAATAGATCGACGTAATACGCACCCCCGCGGCGCGGGTCGCGGAGGGCGTCAACCGCCTCGGCGACCGAAAAACGCCGGCGATCTTCCGGGCCGTAGGCGTCGAATCGCTCGATAACACCGACTTCGCGACGTCGCGGCGGCGGCGAGGGGACGGTCTTGCCCAGGCGATTGACCTTCAGGCGCGTGTCCGGCTCGGCCAGCGCGATATCGTTCTCGATCGCCCTGAGCGCGTCAGGCGTGACTGCGACGACGAGTTCGCCGAGGCCTAGCGTGCCGACGACGCGCAAGCGATTTGGATTCAAAAGCACACCGAAGGGCCGATGGCTCTTGGCAAGTGCCGACCGATGGAGCGTCACCTTGACGTACGACGTCTCGTTGGCGGGCAGCGTACGACGGATACCTGCTACCTGCCGCTGCAGCGTGCCGCGGTGCGCGACGAACTCGACGTCGCGAAAAGCAAAGAAATCCTTGGCGTCGCCGCCCGCCGGACCCTCGCGCGGCGCATCGGCGAAGTCGTGGGCATTCAGGACGACCTGAACGGGATTATGCGGCACCGGTGTGTCCTGCGAAGAACTTACCGCGCTGCGTCTTGCGCTTACGGCTAATCGTCGACGCACTGCGGCGCAACACGTTTCCGATGTCGGTCTGAGTGAACCCGGCGTCAAGGAGCGCTTTGATGAAGTCGGGCTCCGGGCTCGTCAGCTCGCGAAACCGCTCTTGCGTGATGCGGCCGCGGTTGATGCTGAAATATCGTCGTGCAGCGTCGACGAGGTCGATCTCAGACGGAACGATTGTATTGATCGACTCGTGCAAGTCGGCGTGGCGGATTGCGACGTGCCGGCGCATGCTGCGAACGAATGACTCGAGGTCCGCACCACTCTGAGCCTCGGTGAGCCACGCCAGAAAATGGAGATCCCATGTCGACATCGCCGCAGGCTCGAAGCAGCGGGCAATGATCGCGCAGCGCTCTTCGAAGCCCGGCTTGGGCACCGCGACCTGCATCTCGAACCGCCGCCAAATCGCCGGATCAAGGAGGCCCTCGTGGTTGGTCACGGCGATCGTGAGACCTGCGGCGCCGCGCTGGTCAAGATTCTGCAACAGCGCGTTCACAACGCGCTTAATCTCGCCCACCTCCTGCGGGTCATCGCGCAGCTTCGCGATCGCATCGAACTCATCGAGCAGCAGCAAGCAACGGTAGCGCGCTGCAAACGCGAATAGGGTGCCGATGTTGCGCGCGGTCGTCCCGAGGAATGATGAGATCAGGCCATCGAGCCGGGCGAGAACCACCGGCAGGCCGAGCTGTCCGGCCATCCACATCGCGAGCGCCGTTTTACCGGTACCGGGCGAGCCATAGATCAAGCACGTCCGCGAGGGCGGGATCCCAGCCGCTGCCAATGCGTCTACGTGCGCCCACTCCTGAAGCAAATCGGATATAGACTGCGCGAGATGCGGCTCGAAAATCGGACAGGTCTGCGGTAGCCGCTCGAGCGGGATGAGCTCGGCAAGGGGGTTCGCGGTCTCGCGATCCACCGGCGGCCCGGTTTTTGATGAGAGCGCCTCGCCCGGCGCAAGGGTGGCCGCGGCTGAACGGCGCAGGCGGCTGGGACGCAGCTCGCTGTTGTGGGCGGTACCGCGAATCAGCCGCTCGAGCACGGCGACCGCCTCGGCGTCGTTTTCCGCGGCACAGGCGTCCCGGAGGCGTTCAACCTGGCGGAAAAGGGCCGGCGAAGGGCCTGCCAGGGCGCTCCGAATGAGCGCCTGCAAGATTTCGAGGTGTCGCACGTCAGTGTCGCTTGTGCAGAAAAGCACCAATAAGTTGCAACATTTTACTTCTGTTTTGCACAAATCAGATAAACCTTGCACGGAACCGAGAAATTTTTCCATTCCGTGTGGCTACTCAGATCAATACAAGCGAGCACCGTAAGGCGAGCTATCGCCCGGCCGCCTACGCGCCGAACGGGGCGAAGCCGGTGCGCCGCAGCGCGACCGGCATATCGCAGGATTGTTCGGGAGCAGGATGGGGATGGGTCGCATCGGTCGGCCCAACAGCCCGCGACGTCACTTCGTGATCTGCCCCGCTCGATGCTTACCGTCGCGCAGAACCAAGCTACCAGCGCGAGAGCATGGTGCGACATTGCGCGACTCTCGGACGATGGCGTCGCGCGCGTCGTCGCGCTGCGCAATGCGTTCACGCGCGCGGTCGTCGAGAACACCGGCTGCGACGCGCTGCGCGCGCAGATCGCGTCGGCGAACGGCGCGGACTGGCTCGGCAGCACGGCCGTTCCGCCGGCGAACGCGTTGCCGCTGGATCCCGCCGTGCGCGCGGCGACCGCGGCGCAGCTCGCGTTCGATCCCGCACCGTACTGGAAGCGCGTGAACGTCCCGACGCTGTTCCTGTTCGCGGAAAACGACCGGTACGTGAAGACGTCCGTCAGCACGCCGCGCGCGTCGCAGTATCTGAGCGAGGCCGGGAACCGCGACGCGTGGGTGGTCGTTCTGAAGCACGTCGACCATGCCTTTTTTGAATCGGACAGCGGCCTCGACTTGGAAGAGCAGGGAGCGAGCGCCTTGGCCACAAGTTTCGGCGACGCGCTCGCCCGCTGGGCACAGGCGCATCATCTCGCCGCGGCGCACTGACCACGCCGCGATGATCTTGAGCCTGAACTTGTCAAAGCGCGCCGTCGCGGCAGCGATCGTTGCGCTCGTCTGCGCAAACATGCCGATGCCGGGCGCGGCGCAGACGTTGCCGCCCGCTCCGCCGCGGCCGCCGATTCCATCCGCGTCCGCGACGCCATACGGCGCGCCGTCGCCGTCGCCTGGCGGAACGCAGCCGGGCAACCCGACGCCCGGAAATCCCACGCCCGGTGCCTCGCCGCCCGGCGTGCCGTCGTCGTCGCCGATCCCGTCGGCGTCGCCCGGACTGCCGGTGTATCCGATTCGCGTCGATCGTGCGCGCGTCGGCGTCGTGCCGGGGACGACCGTCGTCGTGAACGTCGCGGGCGGCTTCGGCCCGCTGACCGCGCAGTCGTCGTTCAGCGGGGTCGACGTGCAGTACGACGATTTCAGGCACACGGTCTCGCTCACCGGGCGGACCAACGGGCGCGGGACGGTCACGCTGTTCGACGCATCCGGTGACACGGCGGTCGTGAACGTGCTCGTCGCGCCACCGGCCGGCGTCATCCCCGCGGATGCAACGGTAGA
>JAQBPK010000201.1 GCA_028287565.1 Vulcanimicrobiota bacterium | reverse complement strand
GTGGTACGTCGTAGCGCGAAGCGCTCGCGACCTACGACGAGGCGATTCGCGGATCGTTCATCTGGAGCGATCTGCGCGAGGTGCGGAACATGCGCCTGGCGTTCGGGCGCGGCTTCGACGTCGCTGGCGCGCTGGCCGGGGCGATGACTGCGACGAAAGGCAAGTTACCCCCCGGCGACCTGGAGACGGAGCCGGACGCAGCGCAGTCGCTGTTCGTCACCGACCGGGCGAAGTCGTATCCCGCTCCGGACGGGAAGCTCACGTTCGACAAGCTGTCAAGCGTCTTCGCGTCCGGCAACCGCACGCGCGACGACCAGCCGAACCACATTCGCATCCAGACGAAGGTGCCGCGCGAGCTCGCGACCGCGTGGGAGCACATGTGCCCGGCGCAGGTCTACGAGGTCGGTGCGGTCGACGGCAAGGACGCCGACGGGAACGACACGGTCGAAGTGAAGCTCGCCCCGTCGAACTGCGTGCAGTGCGGAGCAATCACCGCAAAGGGCGGGCGGCTAACGCCCCCCGAAGGCGGCAGCGGCCCCGAGTACACACTCACGTAGCTCCAACGTCACCGGCAGTTCACGGCGGCTGCCGCCGCCCATGTCCGCCCGGGACAGGGCTTGCGCCAGAAGGTCACGGCGGCTGCCATCCTGCCTGCCACCACCCATCGCCGCGGGGGACTGGTCCTGCACATGAGGCGCGGAACTCCGTCACTGCTTCTTTCGGCGTGCGCCCGTAGAACTCCAGCAGCTCGTCGCGCGCGAGGTTGATGTCCGCGAATGCCAAGCCGATCGTTGCGGCGTAACTCGTCCAGCGGTACGACTCGAGTGGCCGCTGGCCACCATCGAACACCGGGTTCCGGATGACGTAGCGCACGGCGTTGAAGAGCTCGACGTCGGTGCGCAGCCGGCGGTTCCAGAAGCGCTTGCCAAACAGGTGGTTGATGCGACCGTGCCAGACGTTGAAGTGGACTGCATACGCCGTGTTGAGCTCGCACATCCCGTTCGACAACCCCTTCTCGCCGACGCGGATGATCAGGTGGTAGTGATTGCTCATCAAGCAGTAGGCGACGATCGTCCAGCCGTATTTCTTCGCGATGCGTTCAACGGTCCAGCAGAAGAACAACCGGTCGCGGTCGACCTTGTAGATGACGCGCTTGTTATTGCCGCGCGTGACCACGTGGTGGTAGCCGGGTGATTCGTCGCGACGCTTATCCGACACGACTCCACGGTAGGTCGTGACATGTCACGTGTCTGTGCCGGTCACGAAGCTGTCACGGTCGCGTGGCGCTTAAAACACGGTGGCAGCCGCCGGACATGGCTAAATGCGACACACGTTGATCACTTCGCCCGACAATGTGCGCGTCAAAGAGGTTCTCCGGTTGCGCAAGTCGCGTGAGCGGCGGCGTAGCGGGCTCTTCATTGCCGAGGGGCCGCGCGAGGTCGAGCGCGTGCGTGCGGCTGGGCTGATGGTGCAGGCCACCTACTTTGCGCCCGAGTTGCTCTCCTGGGACGAAGGAGAAGAGGTGAGCGCGCGCGTACTCGCCAAGATGGCCTACCGCGCGGAGCCCGAAGGCGTCCTCGCCGTCGTCGAGATCCCGCAGCGCCCCGTGCCGGCGGACGCGACGCTCATCCTGGTCGCCGTCGGAATCGAGAAACCGGGCAACCTCGGTGCGATGGCGCGCACGGCTGACGCCGCCGGGGCGGACGCGCTGCTCGTCGGCGACACGAACGCCGACCCCTGGAACCCGAACGCCATTCGCGCCTCGACCGGCGCCGTCTTCACGCTTCCGATCGCAGAGGTCACAGTCGACGACGTGCGTGCGCTCTCGCTCCAGAAAATCGCCGCGGTCGTCGGCGCGTCGAAGCGCTACACCGACGCCGGCCTGACGACGCCGACTGCGTTCATCGTCGGCGCAGAGGATGCAGGCCTGAGCGACGCGTGGCGCAGCGTCGCCGACGAACAGGTGTCGATTCCGATGAGCGCGCGGAGCTCCGACAGCCTCAACGCGGCGACGAGCGCCGGCGTGCTGCTGTTCGAGGCGGTACGTCAGCGTGGCTGACGTCCCGACGCGCGACGACGTCGAACGCGCGCGCGTCACGATCGGCGGTCGCCTCGCGCGCACGCCGCTGCAGAGCAGCCGCACGATCGGTGCGCGGCTCAAGTGCGAGCTCTTCCAGCGAACCGGCTCGTTCAAGCCGCGGGGCGCGCTCAACAAGATCAGCAACCTCACACCCGAGGAGCGCACGCGGGGTGTGATCACGATCTCCGCCGGCAACCACGCCCAGGGCGTCGCGTGGGCCGCACGCGAAGAGCATGTCGACGCGCTCGTCGTCATGTGGCAAGGCGCGTCCGAGCTGAAGATGGCGGCGACGCGCGGCTACGGCGCGACGCTCGACCTCGAATCGGCGAATCCGATGGAGGCGTTCGAACGCCTCGCCACGCTCCAAAGCGAAACGGGTCGCGTCTTCGTCGACCCGCATAGCGACCCGCTCGTGATCGCCGGCCACGGCACCGCGGGGCTCGAGATCGAGGAGGACGCGCCCGACTTCGACGCCGTCGTCGTCGGTGTCGGCGGCGGCGGCCTCGTCTCGGGGCTCGTCGCGGCCCTCCCCGGCAGGCGGGTGATCGCGGTCGAGCCGGAGCTGGCGCCCTCGCTGCACGCGGGGATCGCAGCCGGCGCCCGCGTTCCCGCCGAGGCCCGCTCGATCGCCGACGGCTGCAACTCACCCTTTGCGGGCGACTTGGCGATCGAGATGACCCGTGGCCTGGAGCTCGTCCTCGTCACCGAGGAGGAGATCGAGCACGCCTTCCGTTTCCTGTACCAGCGCGCGAAGCTGGCGGTCGAACCGGCGGGAGCGGTGGCGACCGCCGCCTGGCTCGCGGGCAAGATCGAGGCGCGAAACCCCGTGCTGATGATCTCGGGCGGCAACGTCGCCGCGCAGACCGCCGCTGCTATCCTGGCCCAGCAATGAAGGCCGAAATTCACCCCGAATACGTCCTCTCGACCGTGCACTGCGGCTGCGGGAACACGTTCACGACGCGTTCCACCAAGCCCGAGCTTCACGTCGAGGTCTGCTCTGCCTGCCATCCGTTCTACACCGGCAAGCAGAAGCTCGTGGACACCGGCGGACGGGTCGAGCGCTTCCAGAAGCGGCTCGAAAAGGCCGAGCGCGCAGCGCGCGCCTAGTCGTATGACGCAAAACGTCGGAGGACAAGCCGTCCTCGAGGGCGTGATGATGCGCGGTCCGCGTAACTGGGCGGTCGCCGTGCGCAAGCCCGACGGCGAGATCGCCCAGGTGGCCCGCAGCATCGACCCGCTGATGGCGCGTCACTGGACACTGCGGCTGCCCGTCGTGCGCGGCGTGGTTGCGCTCGGCGAGAGCCTCGCGATCGGGTTCCGCGCCCTGAGCGTCTCGGCGAACTACGCGGCACAGGAAGAACTCGACGGCGACGAAGAGCCCGCCGAGATCGGTCGCTGGGCGCTCGCGTTTGCCTTCCTCGTCGCGATCGGATTTGCACTGATGATGTTCAAGGTCGGCCCGGCACTGCTCACCGACCTGCTGCCGATCAAGAGCGGCGGCTGGTTCGTGATCGTCGAAGGCGCGATTCGCGTGACGGTGTTCGTGCTCTACCTCACCGTTCTCAGCTTCATCCCGTCGCTGCGGCGCGTGTTCCAATACCACGCCGCCGAGCACAAGGCGATCAACGCGTACGAGGCCGGCGAGGAGCTGACGCCCGAGAACGCGCAGCGCCATTCGCTGATCCATCCGCGCTGCGGCACCGCCTTTCTGCTCTGGGTGATGGTCGTGAGCGTGTTCGTCTACGCGCTCCTCGGCCGTCCGACCTGGTACTGGCTGATCGTCAGCCGCATCGTTCTGCTACCGGTGATCGCCGGGATCGCGTACGAGTTGATCCGCTTCGCCGGCAAGCACTCCGACAACCGCATCCTGATGACGCTGCTCGCGCCGGGCCTCTGGCTGCAGCGGCTGACAACGCGTGAGCCGACCCTCGACCAGCTCGAGGTGTCGATCAAGGCATTGAAGGAAGTTCTCGACCTCGAAGGCCGCGA
>JAQBPK010000113.1 GCA_028287565.1 Vulcanimicrobiota bacterium | reverse complement strand
CGAAGTCGACCGCGCGGCTCATGCGCAGCCACATCTCCCAGTCCTCGCACGCCGACAGCGACTCGTCGAACGCGCCGAATCGCTCGAAGAGGTCGCGGCGGTGCACGCAGCGGTGGATCGTCGCGAGGTGGTCGTTGAGGAACGCGTCCTTCTCGAAGTCGCGGTCGGTGAAGATCGCGTACTCGCGCGGGACGATGCGCTCGCCCGCCACGTCGGCGTACTCGGCGATGCAGTTCGCGTACGCGACGACGGCGCCGGTGCGCTCGAGCGCGTCGACCAGCCGGGCGGCGTGGTCGGGATACCACACGTCGTCGTCGTCGAGATACCCGACGTACGTCCCGGTCGCCAGGCGCGCACCGGCGTTGAGCGCGGCGGTGACGCCGGCGTTGCGGTCGTGGCGGACGTAACGGATAGCGAGCCGGCCGTCGTAGCGCGCGAGCAGCGCGGTGATGTCGGGGCCGGCGTCGTTCACGACGACCGCCTCGACGTCGCGATACGTCTGCGCGGCCAGGCTGTCGAGCGCGCGCACGAGGAGCTGCGGCCGGTCGTACGTGCGCACGATCGCCGACAACAGCGGGCCGTTCGTGCGCGGTGCGTGGGCGCGGGCGAGCGCGCCGTCCAGCCGCGGCGCGGCACCGAACGCGGGCGTCTGTTCCGTGAGCGCCGCGTCGATGGCGCGAAAGAGCGTCTTCGCGCGCAGCGGATCGTAGCCGAACGCGAGGCCGAGCGCGGGTGCGCCCGATGAGAACGGCGCGACGGTGCGCAGCCCGCGCGCGCGCAACGCGAGCGCGTCGTCGATGCTCGTCCACGCGGGCGCGATCGCGACCGCGGTATCAGGCGGCGGGTCTTCGTGCGCGTTCTCGCGGGAGATCGCCGTCCACGCGAAGTCGCGGTTCGCGAACAGGACGTCGAACTGCGACAGCGCGGCGCGCTCGGCGTGCGGCGCGTACACGAGCACGCGGCGGCCGTGCGGCGGCGGCAGGTCGGCGGGCTCCACGTGCACGACCGGCAGCGCGCGGTTGGGCGGGCGGCCCGTCGCGAGCTCGATGCGGTGCGCGTGCTCCGGCGAGTCGACCAAGACGGCGTCGGCGAGCCGCAGCGCGGCGTACAGCGAACGGCGCACCGGCGGGTCGATCTGCGCGTACTCGGCGAGCGGTTTGCCGTTGAGCGCGATCGTCTCACGCGCAAAGCCGTCCACGATCGCGGCGCGCTGCTCTTCGGCACCGCCGGCGACCTGCGCGTACACGGTCGCGACAAGCGCCTCGCGCGCGTCCGGCAGCGCAACGTACAGTGCGGCGAGCTCGCCCGCGCGGCGCGCCGCGATGAGCCTGCGGATCGCGTGCGGCAGCCCGGCGAGATCCGTGGCGACGACGACGTCGCCGCCGATGCGCTCCGCAACCGCGCGCAACCGCTCGAACGCGGGCGCATAGGCCGGACCGTCCCAGAACGCTTCGACCATCACGCGAACGCCCCGACCATCAGGTGAACGCCCCGACCATCACGCGAACGCGCGACGCTCACGCGACCGTCTCGACGGCGAGGTATGCGTTCGCAAGACATGCGCGCAGCACGTCCGTGCGGCAGCGCCCGCACACGTGGCCGGAGAGCGCGCTCGCATGAGCCGCACCGGCGTTCCACGCATCGGCCAGCGCCGCGGCGAGCGCGGCCTCGTCGGCGGGATCGGCGGACCACACGCCGCGCGCGCCCAGAACGTCGCGCGCGTCGGAGCGGTTCGATGCCACCACGGCGACGCCGTGCGCGGCATACGCGGCGAGCGCGGAAACGTCCGTGCCGCTCCACGAGACGTCGACCACCACGCGCGCGCCGGTGCCCGGCTCACCCGGGGTGACGGAGGAACGGCCGTCGAGATACGAGAGCGCGCGCGCGGCATATCCGCCGTCGAGCACGGCGCCAGTGAACCGCACCGGCAAGCCGGCGCGCGCAGCAGCGCGCGCGAGCGTTGCGGACGCGTGCAGCGGCCCGAGCGGCGCGACGGCAAGCACGTACGGCGCCGCGGCCGCACCGGGTGCCGCGAGCTGTTGCAGATGCGACCCAGCGACCGGACTGGGCGCGTCCAGATCGTATGCGACCGGCACGTAGGCCGCGAACGTGCGGTCCGCGCCGCAGAACCCGCGGATGCGCTGCGCCTCGGCGGCGCAGGTGACGAAGACGACGTCCGCCAGCGCGAGCGCGCTGCGCTGCGCGTCATCGTAGCCGGGGCGCGGCTCCCAGCGCTCGTCCGGCAGCACGCCGGCGTCGAGCTCCACCTTGCGCGTCACGACGAAACCGAGTAAACCGGCCAGCATCTCCTCGTCGTCGGACATCGCCAGCGCGCGCGCATGCGTGCGCGCGCCCCAGAACCCGCCATTGGTCGGGTCGTCGAAGAGCGGTGTGAGCAGCGTGCGAATCCCGAGCGCGCGCGCATCCGCGATCAGCTCCGCGACGGCGTGCGGGTCGTCCAGACCGACCGCGTGAACGAACGCGTACGCATCCAGCGGCCGGCCGTCGTAACCCGCCACGTCGACGGCGAGATCGGGACCGCCGAGCGCGTCGCCGACCGCCAGCGCGGCCCGGTACGCGGCGCCGCCCGCGGCGAGCGCGTCGTCCGACACGGCGACGTAACAGCGCAGCGGCGCACCGGGATCGCCGAAGCTCGCGCCGGGAACGGCGAGCGTGCGCGGTGTCGCCCCGCCGAAGCACGTCTCCACGTACGCACCGTCCGGCACGTCGCGGCCACGCGCGCGTGCGACGGAGGCGTACGGCGCGGCGCCGAGCGCGTGCGCTTCACGCCGCGCGCAGACGAGCGCTTTCGCAACGCCGGGCACGGCGTGCAACATCTCGCGCACGGCACCGGACCGCGCGAACACGGATGCGAGCGGAGCGCGCAGCGCGTCGCACGCGTCGCCCAGCCGGTCGGCGACGACGAGCGCCTCGCGCGGCGCGACGAACGGCGAGCGGTCCCGGTTCGCCAGCGCGACGAGATCGAGCGCGATGCCCGCGACGACGACCACGTCCTCGCCGGAAACGAACGTCAGGTCGAGATGATACCGCGGCCCGTCGACCGTGCGCACCGGCTCGATGCGGTACGCCGCCAGACGCGCGCCCGGGCCCAGCGCCGTGACGTTCTCGCAGAGCGCGCCCGGAAAGCGCGCGTGGAAGCGCGGTCTCATGCGATCACCGGCAGCGGCACGAAGTGCTTCTCCGGATCGAAGCCCGGACGGCCGAGCACGCGGATATCGTACTCGCCCGAGTACGGCGCGGGCGGCAAGCCCCACTTCGCGCGGAACGCGTCCCAGTTCGCGTACATAAGCGCGCGGTAGTCGAGCGCGTTGGCCTTGAAGCTCACGCTGCCGAAGTGGTGGATGAACACGTCGTCGCACACGAAGATCTGCCAGCCCGCACCGCGCACGCGCACGCAGAGATCGTCGTCCTCATAGTTGCCGATCCCGTACAGCGGGTCGAACCCGCCGACCGCGTCGATCACCTCGCGGTCGAGGCACAGGCAGAACCCGACCACGCGCTGCGCGACATAGCCCCGCCCGCGGAGCGTGCGCCGGCGCTCTTCTGCGAAGCGGTGCATCGTCTCGAGGTCGGGATACTGCACGTTGACGATCTGCTCGCTGGCGACTTTGTTGCTGCGCGGCGCCGTGCAGCCCACCGTGCGCCGCGTCTCGAGCGCGCCGACGAGGTCCTCGAGCCAGCCGTCCGTCACGACCACGTCGTTGTTGAGGATCACGACCACGTCGCCGCGCGCGTGCGCCATCCCGACGTTCATGCCTTGCCCGAAGCCGAGGTTGCGGCCGTTGCGCACGACGCGCACGCCGTGCTCGCGCTCCAGCTCGTCGAGCGCCGCCAACGTCGGCGCTTCCGAGCCGTTGTCGACGATGAGGATCTCGTGCGGGTAGCGCGTGTGCGCGCGAATCGACTCCACCGCGATGCGCGTGTACTCGTGCGCGTTCCACGACAGCATCACGATGCTGGCGATACCGGAAAAGCGCGGCGCCGGCGCGCCGAGCGCCGCGTCCGCGTCCGACGGCGCGCAGCCGTAGCGCACGCGAAAGGCGGCGTCGTCCACGGGCCGCGCGAGCGTGCCGATATCGCCGGCGACGCGCACCGTCCCGCGACCGCGCTCGCGCGCGGCGCGCAGCATCAGGTCGCCCAGCGCGCCGTGCACCGTCTCAAAGGCGCCGAGCCGTTCGGCGAGCGGGATGCGGTGCGCGGCGACCAGCGTCGCGCGCGCGTCGCAGCCGTGCGGCGCAAGCGTCGCGAACGCGGCGAACGGATCGTTCTCGAGCGCGTTCGCCAGCGCGTCGAGCCAGCCGCCGCGCAGCACGGTGCGCGCGTCGGCGAACGCGACATAGCGGTCGCCGCGGTTCTGCAGCGCGCGGTCCGCGACGGCGACGGCATCCGGGCCGTCCGCGTAGACGACCTCGTCCAACGGCAGCGCATTTGCGCGCAGCGCGCGCTCGAATGCATCGCGGTCCGCCGGAATTCCGGCGACGACCGCGATCGCGCGCGGCGCGCACTCGACGACGTGCACGTCGTTGCCGTACGGCGCGCGCACGGTGCGCCGCACGTTGCCGCTCAGCGCGTCGGCGGCGAACGCGGCCCACGGCGGCGACGCGTGCGCGAGCAGCGCGGTTTGCGCACCGGCGCGGCGCGGGTCGTCGCCTTCGTTTCGCACCGCGGCGCCTTCGATTCGGACGGTCACGGGCGCGACCACGAGCAGCACGCCACGCGCACGCGCACCGGCGGTCGCTGCGAGCCACGCATCCGCGCTGCACGCTTCCGGTGCGATCAGCCGCAGCGTCTCCGTGCGGCCGGCGACGCAGCGGCCGTCGAGCGCATCGGGCGCCGGCGTCTCGAGCACGTTCTTCACCTCAGCGCCGCGCGCGACGGCGTGCGCGACGGCGCGGCCGCGAACGGGATCCGCGGCGAGCACCGTTCCGGCCCCGGCCACCGAACCACCGGGCTCGAGCAGCACCGGCGCCACGACCGCCCCCGCCGCCCCGGCGCCGG
>JAQBPK010000092.1 GCA_028287565.1 Vulcanimicrobiota bacterium | reverse complement strand
CCGCTTGCGCCGTACCAGGTGATCCCGCCGCACGATCCCGCGCAGGGGTTCGGCTTCGCGGCCCCCGACGCGCCGCCGCCGCGGACGTTCCCGCCGAACGCTCCTGCGCCGTCCGCCCCTGCGAGCCCGCCGGCGCCCGCTCCCGCGGCCGTGCCGGGTGCGAAGGTCTCGCCCACGCCACCCCCGCCCGTCCCGGCGGCCGCACCGCCCTTCGGCGCACCGTTCGCGCTTCCGAGCGACGACGAAGCCGCGCCGTTCGGCGGCGCCGCGGGCGAGCCGAAGACGGGATTCGGCTGGGCCTGGGAGCCCCCCGAGGACGGGCAGGAGCCGAGCTAGCTAAGCCGACACCGCGGCTGGGCCGGCGGTACTAGCGCCGGGCGACTTGGCGAAAGGCCGCGATCTCGGCGGCCACGCGGCGAATCCCCGCGACGAGCCCCGGCGGCAGCGGACCGCGCCGAATGCCGGCGATGGCGACTTTCGCGCGCTCGATCAGCGGCTCAACCTCGTCCACGGCGTCCTCGATGCGGCGGATGCTGTCCTCCACGCGCGGCAGCGCTTTTGCTACCGGCAGGTCCGCGAAGCCCTCGATCCGGGCGTTCAGCCGCTTGATCTCGCGCAGCGCCCGCGCCGCTTGCGCTCCGGCGAGCGCGAGCACGATGGCCAGCGCGATGAGGATCGCCCACCAGACGAGCGCGTGGGGCGTCGCCCACCAGGCCATCGCGTGCGGCGTCACGCCTAGGCGGCGCTCGACTCGCTCTTCTTGGGGCCGGAGTCGCTCGACGAGCTCGCGGCCGGGGCCGGCGTCGAGGACTTCGCATCCGACGAGGACTTCGCGTCCGACGTGGACTTTGCGTCCGAGGACGACTTGGCTTCCGAAGACGACGACGTGCTCGAGGACGCCTCCGAGGCCGCCTTGCGCGAGTCGGTCAGGTAGAAGCCCGAGCCCTTGAACACGATTCCCGCCGGGTTGAACACCCGCGCAAGGTCACCGCCGCAGTCGGGGCACGAGCCGTCGTACGGCTCGCGAAAGCCGTGGCGGACTTCGGTCACCTTCGAGCAGGCGCGGCACTTGTAGTCGTAGAGCGGCAAGGGGATCTCCGGGGCGAAAGGCGTCTCCTGGTAGTTTACCGGCTTTAGCAAACTCCGTCAACGAGTGCTAGGCCGCTCCTAGAAGTCGTCCAGAATCGATCCCGGCGCCTGGTCGAACTCGCACAGGCCCTTGAAGTGGATGAGCGAGTCGTTCAGCGCGATGTCGAGCTTGCGCCGCCGGGTCAGCCGGTCGACGAGCGCCCCGAGGAAGCCGCCGTAGGTCGGGTAGTCCACCTTGACCACGAGCTTGGAGCGCTCGCTCTTCTGCTCGATCCGGATGTCGATCCGGCGGCGCACGGAGAACGCCCCGACGAGCGAGAGCTGGTGTCCCGGGATGAACCGGTCGACCTCGAAAAGCTCTTCGTCATCGCCGGGGATGTTGGAGCGGATCGCGACCTCGCTGCCCAGGCCGATCGGCTCGGCGGGCTCGACGCGGCGCGCGCTGCGCAGAAAGGACAACCAGACCGGCCATTTTTCGACCTCGCAGACGAGATCGAATGCAGTACGCGCGGGCGACGCGACGTCTTGGCAGCGGTGAAGCGCCCGCGGTGACGGCCGGTCGAGAGACACGGACGGCATTGCCATGGACCCGACGCTTCGCCCTGTTATCGGCACAAGCCTTGCCCAAGACCACAAGATATTGTGCACGCCCTCCACATTCGCCACTAGAGCTTGTGGACGGACCTGGGGATGCGGTGGAGGGTTCCCGCGGCCTCGAGCTAGGGCCGGCGCGCCGGCACGGGAACGGAACCGTCGCCGACCCCGCGCGCGAAGGCCACGAGCGTCGCGATCCCGGTGGGAATGGCGCCTTCGTCGAGCCGGAACTGCGGGCTGTGACCGGAGTGAATGCTGCCGACCTCTTCGTTGTAGATGCCCAGCCGCACCATCACGCCGGGGACGCGCTGCGCGAAGTACGCGAAGTCTTCGCCGCCCATGGTCGGTGCGGGCCGCTCGATCACGAAGCCCTCGCCGCGCGCGTACGCGGCGAACGACTCGGTCAGCTCGGCATCGTTCACGACCGGCGGGTAGCCGTGGATGATGTCGAGATCCGCGGTCGCTCCGTACGCCGCGGCGACGCCGTCCACGATGCGGCGCAGCTTGCGATCGGTCGCGTCGCGGACGGCGGGATCATGCGTGCGCACCGTGCCCGTCATCAAGACGCGGTCGGCGATGACGTTGTTGCGGTAGCCGCCCTCGATCGTGCCGATCGTGACGACGACCGACCCGAGCGGGTCGGTCTCGCGCGCCGCGATGTTCTGCAGCGCGAGGATCGTCGCCGCCGCGCATGGGATCACGTCGACCGCCTTGTGCGGGTACGCGCCGTGTCCGCCCTTGCCGCGAATCGTGAGATGGAACTCGTCAGCCGCCGCGTTCACGGGGCCCGGCGTGATCCCGATCGTCCCGGTCGCAATGCGGGGGTCGATGTGCAGCATCGTGACGGCCTCGACGCGCGGATCGTCGAGCGCGCCCTCGTCGATCATCGGTTGCGCGCCGCCCGGCCCTTCTTCCGCCGGCTGGAACAGCAGCACCGCGGTCCCGTGGAACGTGTCGCGCGATTCGTGCAGCACGCGCGCGGCGCCGAGCAGCATCGCGGTGTGCGAGTCGTGCCCGCACGCGTGCATCTTCCCGGGAATCTCCGACGCGCATTCCTCACCGGAATCCTCGGTGATCGGAAGTGCGTCCATGTCGGCGCGCAGTCCGGTCACATGACCCGGCAGCGCGCCGCGCACGATCCCGACCACGCCCGTTTGCGCGACCCGGCGGTGCTCGATCCCGAGCGCATCGAGCTCGCGCTCGACGATCGCCTGCGTGTTGTGCTCCTCGAAGCCCAGCTCGGGCCGGCGGTGGATCTCACGCCGGATCGCGGTCGCGCGCGCGACGGTGTCGGGTGAGAGCGTCGATGTGGTCACCGGGCGGTTTTCCGCGGCACGCCGAACGGCTCCCGGTGCCGGCGGCACGGCCGCTTCGAAAGGTTGTTGTTGTGATGTCCGAGACCGCGGCTAAGCCCGAAGACGCACAACCGCTCTTCGAAGCGTTTCTTACGTCGCGAGGGCTGCTGCTCGACCGCATGATCCCGGACGAGGGTATCGACGCGGTGCTCGAATTTTTCAAGACGCAGCGGTTCGACGTTCCGGGCGGCGACTCGCTGGTGTTTCAGTTCGGCACGAACGACTGGGACGACGGCCCGTATTTCGACTTCGACCTCACACGGCAGCTCGCGCTCGAGAAGGATCGCCACGTTGTCGAGGACGACGCCGATGAGGACGATGGCAAAGGGATGTGGCAGCTGAGCCTGACGTTCCGGTTCGCGCCGGCGCCCGAGTTGGAGGCACTCGGAGCCGACGACTATTGGTGCGAGTCGCACGAGCGGGGCGTCGTTTCTGAGTTCCATGACTTCATCCGGTTGTCGCCGGCGTATCTCGCCGTCGCGCCACTGACGGCAGAGAGTGTGGAGCTCGAGCACGAAGACCCTGGGTGACTTGGAGGAGATACGATGCGCCGATTCACTCCTGTGCTCGCTTCCCTGCTGCTCGCGTGCACGCTCGGCGCGGCGCCGCCCGCAGCGCCGGACAAGGGCATCGGCAGCGTGCACATGGACATCTCGTGCGGCGCCGACGCGAGTGCGCGCTTCGACCGCGGCCTCGCGTTACTGCACAACTTCTGGTACGAGCGCGCATTGACCGAGTTCCAGGCCGTCATTGCGAAGCACCCCGATTGCGCGATCGCCTACTGGGGCGCCGCGATGACGTACAATCATCCGCTGTGGGCGCCGCCGACCGGCACGGACGTCAAAGATGCGCTCGCCGTTCTCGCGCGCGCGAAGGGAGCCGCTACGCGGAACGACCGCGAAGCGAAATATCTCGCCGCGGTCGTGACGCTGTTCGGCGACGGTAATCCGGCGAAGAAAGACGCGCGCGACGTCGCCTACCGTGACGCGATGCGCGCGATCCTAAGCGCGTACCCGGATGACGAGACCAAGCTGTTCACGTCGCTCGCGATTCAAAGCGTTCGCGGGCTGACCGACGCCGGTCGCACCGAAGCAGCCGATCTTGCGGAAGCGGTGCATCAGCACCAGCCCAACCACCCGGGCAGCCTGCATTATTTGATCCATGCGTACGACGCGGACACGCTCGCCGAGCGCGGCCTGCCGGCGGCGCGCGCCTATGCCGCGTCCGCGCCCGCGGTGCCGCACGCGCTGCACATGCCGTCGCACATCTTCTTGCGGCTCGGGCTGTGGGACGAGGCGCGCGACTCGAATCTCGCATCGTGGAAGGCGTCGGAAGACGCGGTGCGTGCAGCCGGCGAGCCGCAGTCGGCGCGCCAGTTCCACAACCTCCAGTTCGGCCAGTACGCCGCCGTGCAGCTCGGGCGCTACGCCGAGGCCAAGCAGCAAGCGATGATCGCGCTCGACCAGTACGACGACAACCTGCGCCGCATCGCTCGCGGCGGGTTGTCGAGCGACGAGGTTGACGACCTGCGGTATCTCGACTTCGATGCGGTCGGGATGGCGGGCGCGTACATGCTCAGCAGCGGCGACTATTCGCTCGCAGCGCGGCTTCCCGCATCGCCGAGTTCGCCTGTCGTCGCCGCACTCGTGCAGCACCTGCAAGCGATGGCTGCGATCGCACGGAATGACGCGGACGCAATGACGGCATCGGAGACGGCCGCTCGCACCCAACTGGCAAGTCTTCCGACCCGCGGGATGGTCGCGCTCGTCGCACCGGTCGCGGCGAACGAGACGCTGGCCGCGATCGCGCACGCGCGGCACGACGACGCCGCGGCGTTCCGCGCCATGGACGCCGCCGTCGCCGCTGAGGACGCGCAATCCCGGCACATTCAACCGACGTGGCCGCCGGTTCCCGCGCACGAGCTGTACGGCCGCATGCTGATGGACGCGGGCAAGTACGACGCGGCCGCGGCACAGTTCCGCACGGCGCTGAAACTGTTCCCGAACCGGGCGCTCGCGACGCTCGGCGCTGCCCGCGCGACGCGCGCCGCAGGCGACCGAACCGCGGCCGCGCGCTATGCAGCCGCGTTCACCGCGATGTGGTCGAAAGCGGACGCAGGCCGGCCGGAGCTAACCGAAGCGATCGCACTGCGGTAAACGGCATGGCAATCCCCGCGTTGCGAATATCGCTCCGCGCGAGAGGTCCATCTGATAGCCTTAACGTACTTTGCAAAATCGCCTCTCATATGTGAGGCGCGTACTATCGTCGGAGGACAGGGATGAGCTTTTCAGTCATGCCAGGTCGGTTCGAGGGTTTTTCGGTCATGCCGGGCCGGTGCGAAGGCTTTACGGTCATGCCGGGCCGGTTCGCGAGCTTTACGGTGATGCCGGGAAGGTCCGAATAGCCGGCCGGGCTTGTGAAACCAGAGACCCGGGACGGTGTCCCGGGTCTTCTGCATCTCTATGATCGGACAGGCTGCTCGCCCTCGAGGTTCGCCGGTCAAACCTGCGCTCGTCATGCTGACCGCGGTCTTGCCGGGCTGGATGGGCGTCATCGATCTTTCGATAGCGAACGTCGGTTTCGGTATCGTGGCGGGAGCCCTCAACGTCTCCGTCGACGAGGTCGCATGGATCTCGACCAGCTACGCCTTGGCGATGATGACGTCGATGCTGCTGTGCGGATGGTTCACCGCGCGCGTCGGGCGGACGAACGCCTTTCTTCTGATGATCGCGATCTTCACGGTCGGATCGCTGTTTTGCGCGCTATCGACTTCGCTCACGATGCTCGTCGTGATGCGCTTCGCCCAAGGGTTCGGCGCCGGAGCGATGCAGACGCTCGGCACCGCCTCGGTGCTCGAGGCGTACCCGTCCGAGCAGCATCCGAAGGCGCTCAAGATATACGGCGCCGTCACGATGATCGGTCTTCTGCTGGGGCCCACGCTGGGCGGATGGATACTCGCAAATTTTCCTTGGCAGTTCGCGTTCCTGATCAACGTACCGATCGGTGCGGCCGCGCTGGCGATGGGGATCGCGTTCTTACCGGAACATGGTGGCAGTCGAAGACAACCGTCGTTCGACTGGGCCTCCTTGGGGATGATGTTCGGCGGGCTAACCGCCTTCTTGTACGCGCTGCAAGAAGGGCCGCGCCAGCAATGGTTCTCGTCAGGCGTGATCGTGGGCGCATTGGCGCTGTCGCTGGTGCTGCTGTGGGGTTTCGTCCACGTGCAACTCAGGTCGAAGTCGCCGCTGGTCGATCTGCGGTTCCTTCGGATTCGGTCGTACTCGGTTGGAGTCGCTCTCGCGGTCGTCATCGGCGTGGGTCTCACAGGAACGGGATTCTTGATCCCCCTCTACTGTGAAGAAGTTCTCGGCTTCGACGCGCAGGCAGCCGGCATGACGATGCTGGTCGGCGCGTTGATGTCGATGGCAGGCCTCGAGATCAGCGGCGTGCTGCAGAAGCGAACCTCGCCGTACGTGATCTTTGCGCTCGCACTCGGCTGCTTGGCGGGGGGAACGTTCTGGTTCGCGTTCCTTGGCAAGGACGTGGGCTTCGACCAAACCATCGCGCCGCGGGTGATGCAGGGGATCGGGATGGGAATGTTCACCCTGCCGTTCAGCTTGATAATCGTTCGGGACATTCCCCGCGGTCACTACGACCGCTCGCAGGGGCTCGTATCGGTCTCGCAGCTATTCGGTATCAGTCTCGGATACGCCGTGCTGAGCGCGCTTCTCGTGCGGATGAAAACGGTGTCGGCGATTGAATTCTTTCGTGGCGTCAAGACCATCGATCTGACGCCGTCGATGGGCCTCGCACCGATCCGCGACTGGCTTCTCGCGCACGGCTCGTCCGCAGCCCGGGCCGATCACGACGCTCTGCCGCTCTTCCAGCGAATGGCGTCGCACACGGCCGTTTCGCTCGGCTACAGCCGAACGTTCTTCGTGCTGGGAACGATCTTCGCCGTTTGCATCCCCTGCATTCTGCTGCTGATGAAAACCGAGCAGCGTTCCCCGTCGCCATAGGCCGGACCGTATGAGAACACGCGATGCAGACCGTCCGGAATCCCATGATGCGTCCCCGCTGCCCGAGATCGAGCTCGACGTCGAGTCGCGTCCGCTCCGGCAGCGGCCGTGGATAAAGATCGCGCTCGTGCTCGTGGTCGCGGCCGTCTTTGTGGGCTGGGGCGCGCGGTGGCTGCTGCACGATCGCTACCGCGTGAGCACCGAAGACGCGACGATCGACAGCAATCAAGTCATGATCATGAGCCGGCTTCCCGAACGCGTAGCCAAGGTGCTCGTCGACGTGAATCAGCCGGTGCGCCGCGGCCAGACCCTGATCGTCCTCGACGACGCCAACGTACGCGCACGGCTTGCCATAGCCCAAGAGAACCTGCGCGCTCTGAGATCGTCGGCCCGCGCCGCGCGGCGGGCGGCGGACTTGGAGCGTGAAACGCAGTCGGCTCAGGTGCGCACGCAGGCCTCGCGGGTCGATGCCGCACGCCGCGGGACTGCGCTGTCGTCGGTTCAAGCGCGCGCGTCGTCGAGCGCCGTGTCGGTCGCCGAGGCGCAGTTGGCGCAGGCGCGGGCCGGCGTTCGCATCGCCGACGCCGCGCTGCCTGCGGCAGCGGACGCGCTACGCAAAGCGGCGGCGGACCAGCGCCGGACGGCGGAGCTTTCCCGGCAAGGGTATGTCTCCGAGTCGGCACTCGAAGGTACGAGCGCCGCGGTATCGCAAGCGCGTTCCGCATACGAAGCAGCGCGCGGGCAAAGCGAAGCGGCACGGTGGAACGTCCGGACGGCGCAGACCAAAGTTCAGCAGGCGCGTGCGGACGCGCTCGTCGCCTCAAGCGCCGCGGGGGCGTCTCTGGCACAGATTCCGATCGCGGAAGGCGGCCTCGCGGAGAGCGCAGCTCCGAGCCGGGTGCTCGACAAGGAGGCTCTCGCCGAAGCATCCGCGGCGAGTGCCGCCGCTTTGGAAGGCCAAGTTCGTCTGGCGCAACTCGATCTCGAGGCGACCCGCATCACCTCGCCCGTGGACGGCATCGTCGCCGCGCGGGGAGTCGAGGTCGGGCAGACCGTGACGCCCGGGCAAACGCTGCTGTTCGTCGCGCCGACCGAGCACGTCTTCATCACCGCGAACTACAAGGAAACGCAAGTCGCTCGGATCCGGGCGGGGCAGCCGGTCGAGATCGCGGTCGATGCATGCCACGGCGAGATATTCATGGGCCGGGTCATTGGATTGGGTCCCGTTGCGCAGGGCGCGCTTTCGACGATGCCGACGATGTCGTCGCCGTCCAACTTCGTGAAGGTGGCTCAGCGCATTCCGGTCCGGATCAGCCTTCCGGCGAAGACGGGAACCTGCGTGTTTCGCCCGGGAATGTCGGTCGAGACGTCCGTGATCGCCGGCGCCCGCTGAAGAAAAAGAGCGCCGGTCTTCACCGGCGCTCTTGCTCGTTCACGCGCTGGTGCGTTTCAGCTTCGGTACCGCAAGAACGCCGGCACTTCGATGTCGTCCATGTTGACCGGGGAGACTTTGTCGAACTCGATCGGCTGGCCCAGCGTGGCCGCGGTCGTTTGCGTGCGGTGCGGGCGGGTGCCGAAGCCTGCCGCGAGGACCGTTACGCGGACTTTGCCTTGCAGCGCCGGGTCGATTGAGGCGCCGAAAATGATCTGCGCTTCGCTGTCGACTGCGCGCGCGATCATCTCGGCGGCTTCGTTGACCTCGTACATCGAGAGATCCAGGCCGCCGGTGATGTTGAAGATCACGCCGCGCGCGCCTTCGATCGTCGTCTCCAGCAGCGGCGATGCTATCGCTTTCTGCGCGGCGTCCGCGGCGCGATGCTCGCCCGTGCCTTCGCCGATGCCCATCATCGCGGAGCCGGCGTCGGTCATGATCGTCTTGATGTCGGCGAAGTCCAGGTTAATCAGGCCGGGCTGCGTGATGAGGTCGCTGATGCCCTGAATGCCCTGGCGCAGCACGTCGTCGGCGTACGCGAACGCTTCGTTGAGCGGCGTGCGCTTCTCGATGATTTGCAGGATGCGTTCGTTCGGGATCGTGATCAGCGTGTCGACCTTCGATTCGAGGTCGGCGATCCCGCGCTCGGCGGCCTGCATGCGCTTGCGGCCTTCGAAGCCGAACGGTTTCGTGACGACCGCGATCGTCAGCGCGCCCGACTCGCGTGCGAGCTCCGCGATCACCGGCGCTGCGCCCGTGCCCGTGCCGCCGCCCATGCCGGCGGTGATGAACACCAGGTCCGCGCCGTCGAGGATCATCGCGAGATCCTCGCGCGACTCGTCGGCGGCTTCGCGCCCGATGTTCGGGTTCGCGCCGGCGCCCAGGCCGCGCGTGAGGCCGCTGCCGATCTGCACGGTGCTGTTCGTCTTGCTGTTGCGCAGCGCTTGGACGTCGGTGTTGATCGCGAAGAAATCGACGCCGGAAAGCCCCGCCTCGATCATGCGGTTGACCGCGTTGCACCCGCCGCCGCCGAGTCCGATCACCTTGATCGTCGCCGCGTGCTCGGGCACGAACCGTTTCTCATCAGCCATGTCTGCTTGTTCCTCTTCAGGGAAGAGCGGGAGCAACGATCAATTCCAGATGGACTTGAACCAGGAGAAGAATGCGCCGAGCGGACCACTTCCGCTGCGGCCGTTGAGGTGCGGCGCTTGTTCGCCGCGTGGGCCGAAGAGTACGAGACCGACAGCCGTCGCGTATTCCGGCTGTTTAACCGCGTCGGTGAGTCCCGCAACGGTCGCGGGGACGCCGATTCGCACCGGGAGGCCGAACACCTCGGCCGCCGTGGTCTCGATCCCGCGCAGGTGCGCGCCGCCGCCCGTGATGACGACCTCGCTGAGCACCTGATCGCGCGGGATGCGGTCGATGATGTTGCCTTTCGCGAGCCGGAAGATCTCCAGCACGCGGGGGACGACGATGCCGCGCAGCTGCGACGAAGTGACTTCGCGCGTGCTGCGGCCGTCGAGCGTCTTCACCTGGAACGTCTGATCGGCTTCGTCCGGGCGCACGAGTCCCGAGCCGTACGTGCGCTTGACGTTCTCCGCTTCGGCGAACGTCGTCTTGAGGCCGAGCGCGATGTCGTTGGTGAGGATGTTGCCGCCGACCGGAATCGTCGCGCTGTGCACCACGCCGCCGTCGGCGAACACCGCGA
>JAQBPK010000087.1 GCA_028287565.1 Vulcanimicrobiota bacterium | reverse complement strand
GTACGATGAATGGATCTTGCCCGAACGCGAGCGCTTCCGCTCGCTGCACGGCCGCAACCTCGAGCGCCTGACCGAACGCTATGCGGCCGCAGGCGACTACGCGCACGCGATCGCGAGCGCGCGCATGCTCCTGCAGCACGATCCCTGGCGTGAAGATGCGATACGCACGCTGCTCGCGCTGCGCAACGCCTCGGGTGACCGCGCCGGCGCGCTGGAAGAGTACGAACGCTTCGCCGAGCGCCTGCGGCGCGATCTGGACGCCGCGCCGATGCCCGAGACGGTCAGCCGATACGAATCGATTCTGCACGGCGACGAGGTCGGCGCGGAGCGTCTCGCGGCGGCATCGCAGCTCGAACGCTCGACCGCTCCCGCGACGATGCCGTTCATCGGCCGGGGCTCCGAGCTCGTGCGGTTGGGGCAGATGTGGGTTCGCGCGATGCGCGGAGCGGGCGGCGTGGCGCTCGTGAGCGGCGAGGCAGGCATCGGCAAGTCGCGCCTGCTCGCGCAATTCGGGGCGACGGTCGTGCAGCGCGGCGGCGCCGTCGTCGAGGGGAGCTCGACGTTCCCCGAGTCGCTGCCGTATCACGCGGTGATCCACGCGCTGCGGTCGGCGTTGCCGGCGCTCGCGGCGCTTGCGGTCGACCCGACCTGGCTCGCTGCGGCATCAGAGATGCTGCCGGAACTGCGCGACACCGACGCGCGGCTTCCGCACCTTCCCACGCTGGCTCCGGAGCGCCAGCAAGACCGCCTGTTCGAGGCGGTATGGCGGTGTTTCGAAGCGCTCGCGCGCGAGCGGCCGCTGCTGCTCGTGTTCGAAGACGTCCATTGGGCAGGCCCGGCGACGATCGACCTGCTCGCCTATCTCGCACGCCGGGCCCGCGGCCATGCGCTGCTGATCGTCATCACCGCGCGCGACGACGAGTCCGATGCGTCGCGACCGCTCGGCATCTTGCGTCACGCACTGCGCCGCAGCGGCGCATTCGCTTCGATGGCGCTCGGCGGGATCACGGAGGCAGAGCTTGCCGCGCTCGTCGCGGCAGTGCTCGGCAGCGCGTACGACAATGCGGCGTTCGTCCGGCGCGCGTACGACGTCTGTGCCGGCAACCCGTTCCTGCTGGCCGAGATCGTGCGCGACTGTCTCGCGGCGCCGGAGACGATCGCGGAGCCGGCCTTGCCGCTCAGCCTCGCGATGTCGATCGAGGCGCGGCTCGCCGGGCTTTCGTCGCAGGCGCAATCCCTCGCGCGCATGGCGGCGGTCGTCGGCCGCGCCTTTACGGCCGAGATCATCGCGGCCGCGGCGGGGACGCCGGAGGCGGACGCGGTGCGCTGTATGGACGAGCTGCTCGACGTGCGGCTGATCCGCGAAGCCGGAAGCGCGGCTGAGCGCGGCTCCGGCGACTTCGTCTTCGCGCACGATCTCGTGCGGTCGCACCTGTACAACTGCATCCCGGACGCGGCACGGCGAAGGCTGCACCGGCGGATCGGGTTCGTGCTCGACACGAACGCCGCCGGCGAACGCGACGCGATCGCGATCGAGCTCGCGCGGCACTACGATTTGGGACTCGAGCCGGAGAAGGCCGCCGCGGCGTATCTCATGGCGGCACGTCAGGCGGTGCGCCTGTACGCGGACGAGGAAGCGCTGCGCGCGGTTTCGCGTGCGGTCGAGCTCACCGCCGAGCCCGATCTGACGTACCAGGCCGTCGCGTTGCGCGAAACGATCCACGGCCGCGCGGGGCGCAGGCCGGAACAGCTCGCAGACCTCGAACGCCTCGACGCGCTCGCCGCTGCCGGGGATGACGAAACCCGCAGCCTCGAATGCTTGCGGCGCCGGATTCTGTACGCGCGCGCGGTCGACGACGTCGACGGACAGCGGCGGAGGATCGCCGCGCTGCGCGCGCGCATCGCCACGCGCCGCCCCGGCCCCTGGCACGCGTTTTGCAGCGAGGCGTCGGCCACGTTGCTGGTGTCGGGCGGCGCGCATGACGACGCGCTTGCCGAGGCCGGCGACGCGGTCCGCGCGTACACGAACGCAGGCGACGATGCGGGCATCGTGCGTTCGCTGTGCCTGATCGCGGATATCGCGACGTTGCGTGTCGATTCCGCCGCAGCGCAGTCGGCACTCGACCGGGCCACGACGCTCGCCGTCGCGTCCTCGAACGAAGCGTCGATCGTCCGCGCGCTCGCGGCGTCCGCGCTCGCGGCGTACATGTCGGTCGATTACGAGCGAGCCGGCGTGGCCGCGCGACGCGGGCTCGAGATCTGCCGCGCGATCGGCGACCGCGAAGGCGAGGCCGACTTCCTGTTTCGCCTCGGCAACATCGCGGGCCGCCGTTTTGCGGTCGCAGAGGCGGTGACGATGTACGCGGCGGCAACGGACATCTACGCAGCGTTGAACAAGCCGCTGGGCGAAGCGATCGTGCTGCTCAACAGCGGCCTGCTCTTCCTCAAGGTGGGCCAGTACGCACGCGCGCTCGTCGCGCTCAAGGGTGCGCGGCGCATCTTCCTCGACGTCGACGATCTTCGCGGGCTCACGATCTGTGCGCTCAACCTCGGCATGGCCGCGTTCTTGCGCCGGCGGTTCGGCGCCGCGCTGCGCTTGTCGCGCAAGGCCGTCGCGCTGGCCGAACGCCTGGGCAACCCGCAGCTCGCATGCTCCGCCTTGGGCAATGTCGGCGCCGCCGAACGCGAGCTCGGCGAACGTGATGCGTCGCTCATGCACTCTGAAGCGGCGCTCGAACAGCGCAGGCATATGGCGCCGATGGATATCGGCTCGGACCTCGCCGACATGGCCCTCACCTACTTGCACGCGGGCGACCTGCACCGGGCGACGACGATCGCGAACGAGATCGAAGCCCTTCCGGCCTCGGCGCTCGAATCCGTGATGTTTCCGCAAAACGTGCTGTGGAGCGCGGCCCGGATCTACGCCGCCGCCGAACGGCCCGAGCGCTACGAGCGCGCCCTGCACCGGGCAGTCGCGTTGTACGAGCAGCGCCGCGAGCAGATTCCGGTCGGGCCATGGCGCGACGCGTACGCGGGTCTGGATTTCAACGACGCGCTCCTCGCGGCCGCCACGGCCGGAACATCGGACGCGATTCGGACGGCGCGCTGATACGCTGAGGTCATGAATCGGCCCGCCCGGCTGTGACGCCCAACAATCCACGGACCAAAGAGTTGTTTCTCGTCGAGTTGTGGCGCGAGCCGTCGACGGGCGGCGGCTCCCGGCCGTGGCGCGGGATCGTGAAGCACGTCTCGCACGACGACGAACGCTACGTCGTCGAGCTCGCGGACGTGACGGTTTTCATCTCGCGCTGTATCGATGCGCTCTAAGGAGCTTTGACGTGACGACACGTTCCGGAACCGCGCTTGCCGCGGCGCTCATCCTCTTCTCGACGGGCTGCGCCTCGCGACAGCCTGCGGCTACCGCCGAAGCAGCGACGACCACCACGACCGATGCGGCGGCGACAACCACGACGCCCGCAGACGCGTCGAAGACCGACACGTCCTCCGGCGAGGACAAGACGGGCACGGGCCACGTCAGCATCACCGGCGACTATGCGCTCGAAAAAGACTTCGTCGTGGACATGTGTCAGATAGCGCCCCCCGGCGACGGTCTCTTGGCGGGATACCATATGGCCATCAAGGACGAGGGCCCGCCGCTCGCGATGCTTGCCGTCGGGTTGAAAGACTACGCGAAAGACGGCCGCTACGAACAACCCCAGACGACGCGTGAGGCCGCCGTGGGCCGAGCGATGCAGACGGGTTCGATGGGCCCGCTGACGCTGATGGTGATGAGCGACGCGACGACGCCGCTCGGTTTCGGGGCCGTGCCCGGCTCCACGCTGGTCTTCACGATCTCGAACGACGGAGCGAAGGGCACCGCCGAGTTCACGAACGTGGAATCGCAGATCACGATGTCGGACATCGACCCGAACTCCAAGGAGCCGCCGCACGGCAAGAAAGTCTCGGGCTCAATCACGTGGACGTGCGGTACCGTCGGCCGGCTCGATCCGAAAATGAACGACGCCGTCAACGGCATGTTCAAGAAACTGATCCCGCCCAAATGACGCACCCGAACGGAGTCATCTCGATGCAACAACGTCACGTTCTACGTGCTGCCGCGCTCGCCGCCGTGTTCGCGGCGAGCGCCGTAGCACCCGCGAACGCGGATCCGATGCGAACCGCGTGCTCGATGCTGCCCCTCGCGAGCGTCGGCACGCTCGTGGGCCGTTCCGTTACCGTGTTCCACGATGGGGCACCGGTCACGACAAGCGGTCTCGAAGCGACGAACTGCCTCTATATGTCCTCAATGAAGGGCGAGATCGCTGCCTCGGTGTGGCTCGGCCGCGGAACGCACGCGCGCATGCTTTCCGTCAACCAAGCATTCGCGACATCCAAGCGTCACCAAGGCGTGAACGGCATGCGCGGCGACACCGTCGTCCTGGTGAACGTCACGAGCCCGTCCGGCTCCGGCGTGGCCTATCACGACGACATCAGCAAAAAACTGCTCGCCGCCGTGCTCAGCAAAGTCTGAGCCGGAAGGAAAGTTCGATGAACAAGCTCGTTCGCAACGTCCCAGCGGCCATGCTCGCCGCGCTCACGATTGCTGCGGTGTCGGCCATGCCGGCGAGCGCGGCGACGCCAACTGCGTGCACCCTTGTCGACGCATCGCACGCGAGCGCGCTGCTCGGCCGTTCCGTGACCACCGTCGACCGGCCGTCGCCCATTTCTAACGGCAGTTCCATCTGCATGTACATGGGCGCCGGCCGGCCCGTCATGCAGCTCGCGGTGACCGTCATGCAGACGGCCGGCGTGGCGCAAGCGAACTATGCCGCGCAGCAACGAATGGCGGCCACGCATAAGAACGTGGGCAGCCGCCAAAAAGGCAACCTCGTGATCGCCGCAATTGCGATGGGCGGCGACTCCTCGAAACTGAACGCGCTGCTCGACGCCGCAGTGAAGAACGCCCCGTAAGGACAACAGTACCTGGCACAAATTGCCGTTACGGAACCGTCGCACGACGTTCGTGTCGTTGACGTTGAACCCGAGGAAGTGTCGTCTCTTTTACTCGTCGCTTCGCGGTGGTTCCCAAAGCTCGATGCGGTTGCCGTCGGGGTCGACGATCCAGGCGAATTTGCCGTACTCGGCTTCCTCGCGGTGGGGAACGATCTCCACGCCTTCGCGCTGCAGCTCCTCCAGAAGCGCGTCGAGGTTTTCAACGCAATAGTTGATCATCCACTGCTGGCTGGGCTTGCCGAAGTAGTCGGTATCCGCCTCAAACGGAGACCAAACCGTCATGCCCCGGCGTTGGGGCTGCTCGTCGTCGCGCCACCAGAACATCGTCTGCCCGTCGTCGCCGACCGGCACGCCGAGATGCTCTTTGTACCACGCATTGGTCGCAGCTGGATCCTTCGAGCGAAAAAACACTCCGCCGATTCCGGTGACACGTTTCATTCGTTCTTATCACTTCCTTTGGGACGCGGGCATGAAGCGGGTGTTTCGCAGAAGTCCCGCGGATATCAGCGACACGAGCACGCCGACGGGGAAGATCTCCGCGAACGTCATCGGCAGCCGGTAAAGCGGGTTCTTGTACTGAACCTTGAACCGCTCCATGCCGGCGGTGAATTTCGCCAAGGCCTCGCCGGTGACTCCCTTGGCCTTTTCTTTCTCGATCAGAGCGTTGGCGTACGTGCCGGCAAAGTCGCTGTGCGTGATCGCGACCGCCGCCTCCCAGGCCACGACGTAGAGGATGCCGGCGACGAAGCTGATGCCGAGTCCCAGCCCGAAGGCGGGCCAGAACTTGATCACGCCACCCAAGTCCTCGTCGCGGTGCCGCTTGATCGCGACGAACACGGTACTGAGCGCGATCAGCATGAGCGTATAGCCGATGTAGGTGCCGTACGACGTCAGCGCGTGGCCGTTCATCGCGATCGTCAGCCCGGACAGCGGCACGCCGACGATCGCGCCCGCCACCGTGCCGTATGTCAACACTCGTCGAAGCATGGGGCCTCTTTCTGGCAGCTTGGAACATCAGCATCGGCGCCCGCGCTCGGCAATGCAATCGGCCAAAAGGGTGATTCGGCCCAAATCACCCGTTGCGCGCGCTCGTCAAGGCACGATCCCGAGCTCGCGGGCCTTGTTGATCGCCTCGGTGCGCCGGCTCGCGTCGAGCTTCTCGAACAGATTCGCCACGTGGGTCTTCACCGTGTTGGGCGAGACGTTCAGCTGCGCCGCGATCTCTTTGTTGGAGCGGCCGGCCGCGATCTCGTGGAGCACCGCGAGCTCGCGCGGGCTGATGCCGAGGCTGGCCTGGGCCTTCGCGTTGCCGTCGAATGACGAGGGCTGCGGACGGCCGATCACGCGCGCGCCGATGTAGACGCCGAGCGCGAGAAAGCCCGCAGCGATCACGAAGGTGTAGACGTGGGCGGGGTGGGCGAACGCGAGCTGCTGGTAGTCGATCCACCGCAAGGCGAGGGTTCCCGCCGCCAACAGGGCCCCATAGACGAGGACGGGCTTCCATGCGCCGCCCGTCCTCCGCCCAGACCGTCTCATGCGGTCCCTGATTCGCGTCGCCGGGAAGTGCCCCTCGGCCCCGCGCCCGGGCGCCTAGATGTCGACGTTCATCATGTCGTTGGGCCGCGCCAGTACAGCAGGTTTGCCACGGAATCGGCTCGAGCGGTGCGGAATAGGAAGCTTGTGACGCCATGCCGGAACTCGCCGCATCCGATTGGCAGCCGAGGGCTAGTGCTCTACTCGCCTGTGTTGAAGGCGGACCACGAGTGAGCAACCCCAGTCCGGACCGAAACCTGCGGGCAGCCCCGGATCGCGCCTTTCGCCGAGCTTTCTTTCTGCGTCGAACCCGGGGGAAAGCTCAGGATCCTGTTGCCTTACGGGAGCTGTGGAATTATCGCCCGGAAGGGCGCTTTACGGGAGAAGCTTTGCTAAACGGGATGCCCTACGCGGTCATAGGCGGCGTCGCGACGCGCATGTATATGCCGGAGCGCACAACCGCAGGTATCGACTTGCTCGTCGAGCCGGAGAACATTGACCGCGCAATCGCGCAGCTGGTCGGGAGTGGCCATGAGCTCAAACCACAGCCGCTCGCATTCATGGACACCCGGCTCGGCTTAATCGGCCAGCGGCTTGCCCTCGGCCGACCCGTCGACGTCTTGAGTTCGCACCAATCATGGGTCTATGATGCGATGGCGTCAGTTCGGTGGGAAAACGATACGCTGCCGATCGTTGATCTACCGTATCTCATAGCGTTGAAGTTGGATGCCTCGCGCAGCGTCGACCAAGGTGATTTAAGCCGCATGCTCGGTTTTGCTTCGGCGCACGATTTGGATCGCGTTCGAGCGGTGGTAAGCCGTCTGTTGCCTGCGGATGCCGACGATCTCGAGCAGTACATGTTGCTCGGAAAACATGAAGTCGGCGAAGCGAATTGATACGATCGCAGATAATTTCGCGGGCCGCGTCGGTTAGCTCGTAGCTCTCTATGTAAGCCGGCCCTGCGAGCTCAGTACCAGCTCGCGAACTTTACGCGCACGGTCTTACCGCCAGCGCTGCGAGGTCGCGATCGAAAGTCACCAACTCCTCATCTGTAGGCCACACGGGTGATAGCGGAACGATCCCGTGCTCTCCCTGCGCGTATGCCTCCTCCGCAATTCCTCATCGCTTCTTTTTCTCTAGCGCTGGACGAAACTGCGAACATCGTCCATAGTGGCATCACCCCCTGCGATGAGGACGTACTCTGCAAAGGAGCTACGGACAGTGGGAGGCGTCGAGTGATCGGCGCCGCTCATTAATCGGTAACATGACGGTGATCCGGCCAATGAACGCGCGGCAAACTCGGTCGCCTATCCCTCGGCGCACACTGCGCTCGCCGAAGAATCCGCCCGCTACTTCGCGACCGAGCCACCTGCTCGTCCTGCGTTGGACCGTTTAGGAAATCACGTCGAGCAGCATCGCAATCTCTGCGGCAACCCCGCTGTATTCCGTCCCATCGCTACCGCGATATCGCCGCCGGACGACGTTCAGATGGCCATACGACGGATGCACGAGCGCGCAGACCGACGCGTGATGCCCACCGAAGCGCGCGCCGGCGACGAGCGGCCCGGCGCCGTCGATCTGCGCGAAGTCGCGCGCTGCCGCCCAGGGCAAGTCGCGCGAAATCGCGGCCAGAAATGAGGGTACGTGCTTGCCGAGAGCCACGACCGCGCGCGGCCTGACGATTTGAATTTGCCAGGCCAAGAAATCGCGGCACCGTTGGACGTACTCGCGGTCAGAACGGGCCGGGAACGCGTCGGTGTTCCTGCCGGAGATGCGAAACCCCACGAACGCATTGGTGAAGAAGCAGCGCTGAGGATCGATGTCGGCGGCGCCGAGGCGGGATAGGATCCCGCGCCACGTCGGCTGCGCAATGCGCTCCTGGCCGGCAACGACACACGAGTCGAAGTAGCCGAGCGTCCCAAAGTCGTGACCCACGATCAAAACGTCCGGAAAGCCCTCGGCCGTCCGGGGCCGCACGAGTCCATCACCGCCCGGAAAGAAAGCCGTGCCTCGAATATATCCGCGGCCGACGGCGAGCGAATCGGGAAGGGAACCGAATTCGATCAGCTTCGCTCGGACGGTCGCGACGAAATCTTCCACCGACCTCGGCCGCATCTATGACGTCATGCCGAACGAGGCAGCGTTCGTACGCGCATGATAAATGGTGGACGGAAGCGAGCTCGCTCGATGACGTATGGCGACAAGGCAGCATTTCTCTTACGAGCGATCGTACGAAGGCGCCTTGCATATATACGATAGTTGCGCCAGACACCTGAATCCGAAATAGCACCGCCACTCATGGGGCACCGGACCCGAAAAGGAGCACTCGCGCACGGAGCCGCTAGAAGCACTTTTTCCTAGACCGGGAGGTTGAAAACCCAAGCGTGCTAGGGTATACTGCGGAGCGAGGTGGGTAGCCTCGACGACGGTGGCGTCAAGTTCATGGCCTTCCCCCAAGACCACGAGCCCTGCCACATCCATGGATTTGTCGGCGGAATCGGGGGCCCTGAAGTCATCGTCGATCTCAAGGGGGACGGAACCGTCGACCTAGCAGCCCGCGATGATGCAGTTCAGGGAGCAAACCGCTCCGAGGTCCGCAAGGTCCTCGCTGCGGCGGCGCGGCGGTTCAACGACCTCATCACTCTTTGGGATGCGATGCACATTGACTAAGACACCGAGTCGCGTAGTGCCTACGCATGCGCAGATCGACGAGGCGATCGCGCGAGGCCGCCTTCACGCGATCCCCCGGGTTGTTGAAGCTGTCTACGACGACGCGAACGACGAAGTGACGATGCGCTTCGAGAACGGCGCACGGATGGCGTTCCCGCGCCATCTGCTCGAGGGCCTCAACGATGCGTCGGTCGATCAGCTGCGAGAGATCGACATCGCCGGCCCCGGAACGGGACTGTACTGGCCGCGACTCGACGTTGGACATTACGTCCGGGGACTGATGGATGGCGTTTTCGGTACGCGACGCTGGATGCAACAGCTCGGACGCAAAGGCGGAGCGACAAAGACAGCCGCAAAGAGCGCAGCAGCCCGCGAGAACGGCAAGAAGGGCGGGCGACCGAAGAAGAGCGCAGCACGAGCCGCCCGCCCGGTTTGAAGTTCGTCTAGGAAGGTCTACTCATGCCGCAGTTAGCGCCGCGCGCGTGCGTGCAAATCGTCCCAGCCAGCCCACAAAGTATCCGGTCATGAGCCCGGACACGATCACGTCGAACATCACCAGCTGCGCGCGTGCCGCGTCGTCGGCTGCGAATGCCGCGCCGACGCCGAGCCCGTAGCGGATCACGAAAATCACCGCATTCCGGACCAACGGCAACGGCGAGCCCGGAACGCTCACCGCCCCGTCCGCTGTGAACGAGAGTCCGTCGAATCGGGTTGTCACCCATCCGATCGCCGCAGCGAAGGCGCCCGCGGCGACCCAGTCTACCGCCAGCATCGGCGCGCCGAACGATCGCTGCGTGACGCCCAGGATGCCCCACGCGATGAAGATCGCGGGCACGATCAGCAGGCGCCAGACGGGCACCACACGCGGCCGCAGCGCCTGGACCCCGGTTGCGATTAGCAGCGCCAAGACCGCGAAGACCCACCACGGCGTGTGCTGGACGATGACCACCATTTGCTCCACGATGCTCCCTTGGAGATGTTCTTTGTGAGAAATAGCGCGCGGCCGGCGGAATTGTTTCGGCGCGGCCTCAATCGGTGCCGTATGCGCGCGCCCGCGGAAGCGCTCTCCGCGAGCGCGCGCATACGGCGACGTCACGAGCGCCGATGGGCGCCAAAGACCAGCGTCGCGACCGTCACTTACACCCGAACGGCCCTCGAAGCGAGCGCAGCCGACGCGGTGCAAACGTTCGCGCACCACTTCCCAACGCAAGGACCGCACTGGGAATCGGCGATCAATGCAGCGCTCGACGCACGCCCTGCTAGCCGCGAAGTTGACCTTATGCGTGCGCGGTCGCCGCGATAATGACAATCGCCGAACGCGACCCCGTCATCTGCGGACGTTCGTATCCCGATCCGTCTTGGGAATGAATATAGGAACGACTCCCACTACGTCGCGCGAGACACGGCATCGGGCTTAGGCCGGTCTAACCCGATGATGAGGTGCTCCGAAGTGGCGGCGACGCTGTTTTCGCACGAAACACGTGAACTTTGTGCGTCTGCTGCCGATACATATTGCAACCAATCGTCCGTCACGCGCGTTTAAGTAGTATCGATGAATCGAGATCGATGACGAGCTGCACGGACGACATGGCCCGAACACCGCCGACCAGCTTCGGCGAATCGTGAACGCGACACGCGTTCCTCCGATATTGATCCCTCGGATCGTTTACGGAGCATCGTCAACGATGAAACCCTGTCACACCTCTCCACTTCTTGCAGCCACCGGACGGCGAGCTGCGAGACGTTCGCAATTGGAGCCACTCATGCGATACATCGAGCTCTACCTCCCGACCCTGATGTCGTTCGTGTACGACGCACCGGTACCGGCCGGAGCCGGCGCGTACACCACGTCCCCGATGCCGACCGCGTACGGGCCGATCGCGTGCTATCCGCATTGCGGTGCATCGTTCTCGGCAAATCGGTGGCGCACCGCGGGCGGCAACGGACACGCGAACAGCGCGTCGGCGTTGGCGTTCTCGAACGCAGCGGGATTCGATCTCGGAGGAGGAGCTCATGGAACTGTGGACTCGGTGGAAAGGGCATTTCGGTGAGGCATTCCAAAAAGCAGCACTAGTAAATACGGTCGTGACACTTGTTCTCAACGCGGAGAAAATAGTGCACGCAATCCTGAGGATGACGGGTCACGCGTGAATCTGCCCTTGCCGTCGATGGCCGAGCCGGTCTGATCTCCGGCAAAAGGTGCGCGCCGTGGAACTCCAGCGACGGTTCGCCTTACTGTCCGTTGCGCGTGTCGCGATCGCCGGCAGCGTCCGCTTCTCTACGGCACACGTACGCGCCGGCCTTCGTATTGCCGTACCAGCGCATTCCTTTCTCGTGATAGATGCCGCTGTTCGTGTTGAGCCACACGACCTGATCTCTCGGACAATGCGCCTGCGCCGCCAACTCCGACGCGAACAGCTGCAGCGATCCGACCAACACCGGTGCCTGCGTGACGGTCTTCGCTCGCTTCGCCGAAGCGATACCCGGCGACAACAGCAGCGCAAAACCGATCAACGCGGCGCACAGCCGCCTCTGAATCTCCATCGCGGGACGCCGTTCAGGGACGCTTGCGCGTCGTCAGCGGATGCACCCACGTCCCGTTCGGATGCTTTCGGAAACACGCGGCCGATTTGCATTTCGACGTTGCAAAACCGTACACGTGACCACCGCCGCGATGACCGCCACTGCGGTGGCCGCCGCCGCGGTAATGATGTCCACCGGCGTGGTGTCCGCCGGAATGGTGCCCGCCTCGAGCAACGGCGCTGGCCGGAAGGGCGATGAGCGCCAAAGCCAAGACGGCGGAGGCGATTTTCATAACGCACTCTTTCACGCTCGCCACCCGAACAGGCAACACCAGTTCATGCCGTAAGGGGTGCCGCTTGTCCTGCCGACGGGAAGATGCGGCCGCGTCAGCGCCCCAATGCCATGGTGCTGGCATTCCGCGATGCTATCTTACCGTCTGTGTCGCCGGCCTGCCCGCACCATCCGAAGTCCGCCCGTACGAGCACAGCCCCGGGAGCGTCGGCCGCGCCGCGCGAAGGCAGCAGCCGATGACCAAGGCCAAGCGCCACGGCCAGTTCTTCACGCCGCCGGAAGTCGCCGCGACCCTCGTCCGCTGGGCGCTGCGCTCGGCGACCGACCGGGTTCTCGACCCAGCTTGCGGCGACGGCGAATTCCTTTCCGCTCATGAGCTCGCGGTCGGATGCGAGTTCGATCCCGAGCACGCGGCCGCAGCGCGTTTGCGCGCACCCGCCGCGCTCGTGCACGGCGGCGATTTCTTCGCGTGGGCGGACGAAACGCACGAGCGCTTCGAGGCGATCGTCGGAAACCCGCCGTTCATTCGCTACCAAGGGTTCTCCGGTCCGATGCGCGAGCGCGCGCTGCGCCAGGCACGCCGCTTCGGCGCGAACCTTCCGGAGCTCACGTCGTCCTGGGCGCCGTTCGTCGCCGCGTCCGCGCTGCTGCTGCGCCCGGGCGGGCGGATGGCGTTCGTGGTGCCGGCGGAGATCGGTCATGCGAGCTACGCCGTGCCGCTGATCGAAGCGCTGTGCGCGTCGTTCGGCGAGGTCGCGATCGTCGCTGTGCGCGACAAAATATTCCCCACGCTCTCCGAGGACGCATGGATCCTGTACGCGGCCGATCACGGAGGTCGCACCGACGGGGTGCGGCTCATCCCGGTTGATCGCTTTCAGACGAATGCTCCTATCCCCCGAGGCGGAAGGCGCGTGCCGCTCGCGAGGTTACGCGACGTCCGTGGCCGCCTGCGCCGATGGCTGCTCCCCACCGACGTGCTAGAAACGTACGAGGAAATCGAACGCGCGGACGGCGTCCTGCGCCTGGGTTCCGTCGCATCGGTCGGCATCGGCTACGTCTCCGGCGCAAACGATTTCTTTCACCTGCGCCCGTCGGTTGCGCGCCGCGCACGGATCGACGAGCGATTCCTTACGCCCGCAGTACGCCGCGGCGGATCGCTGCCGCCGACTGCGACGCTCACGAAACGGCAAGTTCAGCAGTGGATCGCGAACGACGATCCGGTGCTGCTGCTGCACCTCGATCGCGTCCAAGAGCTGCCGAAAGCGGTGCGCCGGTACCTCGATTCGGACGCCGGCATCACCGCGCGCGAAGCGTACAAATGCCGCGTGCGAAACCCGTGGTATTCCGTACCCGACGTGACGGTCCCCGACGGCTTTCTGAGCTACATGAGCGGCGAGACGGTACAAATCATCCGCAATTCGGCGGGCTGCGTCGGAACCAACTCGGTCCACGTCGTTCGAATGCGCCCGGGCGCATCGTTCCGCACGGTCCAGACGGGATTTGATTCGCCGCTGACCCGGCTGTCGTGCGAGATCGAAGGCCATCCCCTCGGCGGCGGCATGCTGAAGGTCGAGCCCCGCGAGGCGCAGCGGCTCTTGCTCGCGATGCCGGCGGCGCATACGGCGGTACAGCACGCCGCGGAAGATTTGGAGCACGGGATCAGCGTCATGCGCCAGTGGCGCGGCTATGCGTGACGACGCCGGCTTGTTCGAGGACCTCGGTCTAGACATCGAGCCTTCAGCTGTTGCGCGCAGCGCTCGTCAGCCGGATATCGTCCGGTGGGCGAATGAAGAGCAGGCGTTTCGCATCTTCGCGACCTCGAAAGACGCAACGCAGAGCGCCGCGCACATCAAGCCGCTTCATCACTACGTCGCCTGCCGTCTCGTTATCGAGGGCGGGTTCCGGCCGGACGAGATAACGCCGCGCCCGCCCTTCACGATCGAGGAACGGCGCGGAGAACGACACCTGGTATACGCACCGCACCTAGCGGGAGGCGGTGAAGCGACGATCCTCGGCGGCTTGAAGACCAAGAACGTGGACGTCGTCGTTATGAAGCCGGGGATCGGGCCGGTCATCGCGGTGTCGTGCAAAGGCATGACCGGCGCGCTCCGCAACCTCACGAACCGGATGGAAGAGACGATCGGAGAGACGACGAATCTTCACATAACGTACCCCGCGCTGGTGTTCGGTTATCTCTTCCTGCTGCGGGCAAATCGTGCTACCGAAGCCGCTGCTGATATCGCCTCAGACATCGAAGCGGACGATCGCACCGCGGCGATGCGCCGCAACGACGTCGCGCTCGGCGAAGACGGCTCCCCCGTCGAAGCGCTGCTCCGGTTCCACAACGCGCTGCGCGGCATGACGGGCCGCCGCTCGATCAGGGACGATATCGCGCGGTATGAATCCGTGGCGCTCGCCCTTGTCGACGCGGCGGACAAGCCCGGCCAAATCTCGCGCGAATTCCCGCCGCACGACAGCGGCATTCGCACCGAAGCGTTCTTCTCAACGCTGTACGCACGGTACGACGAGCGTTTCGTCGTGAGCGCACCGGTTCTGGCGAAGGTCACGCGCCGCCTCGAATGGTCGTCAGCATCGCCGGCTTTCGTGAGCGGAGAGCTCGCAGAAGCGCTGGGCTACGAACCGCGCCTCGCATAAACCAGGCGATCCAGTCAGGCCGCTAGTTATGAGTAGCGACAGTCCTAATATGGCCTCACGAGGATGGAGAGCAAGGCGCCATGCGGTCGTTCTCGATACACTGGCTGCACACGATCTCGCCGCCGGAGTAGTAGTGATATGCGTGCGAGTGCCCGCATTTCGAGCAGCGTCCGGTTTGCTTCCCCATCTCAGCGCTTCTTCGTACCCATTTTGCGTGGACGCTTTGCGTTCGAAGCGGCGCCGGAAGATGTCTTCTCCGAAATGGTCGCGCAAGCCGAAATCATCGTTTCGCGCACGACCGCCGCATCGGCGCGCTCGAGGCGCACCAGCGTCGACCCTTGCTCGCCCCACGCGCCTTTTGCGGAAACGAACACGTCGGGGTGCGCAGCCAAGAGCGCGAGCTGCTCGTCCGGTGCGACCTTCACCATGCCCCACTGCGCGTCCGGCGACCCGAGCGTCGCAAAGATCTTGCCTCGCACGCGAAAGTCTGGATGGCCCATGTGGCTGCGCTCCTCGACCCCGGGCAGAGCGAGCGCCATGCGCCGAAACTCGTCTGCGGTCATGAAGCCTCCGGAACGGCGGGAGCTACCTGCGCGCGCCCGGTAACGACCCACGCGACGGGGATCGACGCGAACAGCAGTACCGCCGCCAGATACCACGGCGCGGCGGGAAACTCGATCCCGCTCGGACCGCCGCGGATGAAGTACGCGAAGATGCCCGCGAAGATCATCGGCGCTCCGATCATCGCGACGCTGCGCAGCGCGCCGAGCGCGCCTTGCAGCTCGCCCTGTTCGTCGTGCCGCACGCGCGACGTCATGAACACTTGCTCGGCGGAACCCGCGATGCCCCACAGCGCGTTGATCGGGATCGCAATCCAGAACAACACCGTGCTCGGCGAACCGAACATCCAGAACCCGACCCCGCCAAAGAAGAGGCCCGACAGCAGCGCGTTGCGTGCCCCGAGCGTATCTACCGCCCGCTGCGATAGCAGCACGCTCACGACCACGGACGAGATCCCGACGATTGCAAGCCCGATGCCGAGCGTCGCGGTGTTCCAGCCATAGCGGTGCTGGCCGTACAGCACGTAGACCGTCGGGTACACTTCGTGCGCGATGTACCCGATGAACACGACGGTCGCGATCCCGAAGAGCTCGCGATGCGAGCGCAGCAACCGCAGCGAACCGAGCGGATTCGCACGCTGTAGCTCAGAGCGCACCCGGCGCTTCTCGGCCGGCAGCGACTCGGGCAGCACGACGAGCCCGTATAGAAAGTTCGCCGCCCCTAGCGCGGCCGCGACCCAAAACGGCAGCCGTGGATCGAAGCCGCCGAGCCAGCCGCCGAGCGCCGGTCCGACGACGAACCCGAGCCCGAACGCGCCGCTGATCAAACCGTACGCACCGGCGCGCTTTTCCGGCGGCGTGACGTCGGCGATATACGCATACGCCGTCGGAATGCTGGCCGACATCACGCCCGAAAGCGCCCGCCCGACGTAGAGCCACAAGATCGACGGAGCAAGCGCCATGATGACGTAATCGATCGCGGTCCCAAGGTTCGACAGAAGCACGACCGGCCGCCGCCCGAAGCGGTCCGAAAGCACGCCGAGGATCGGCGCCGCGAAAAACTGCGTGGCGGCAAAGAGCACCGACATGAGCCCGATCGCGAGCGACGCTTTGGAGTCGTTGGCGCCGGTGAATGACTTCACGAGCGTCGGCCACACCGGAATGATGATGCCGAGGGCGAGCATGTCGAGCGCGACGGTGACGAAGATGAACGACATCGCAGCCCGGCGACGGTTGACCAAGAAACTCTCCCCGCGCAGGATCAGTATACGCGTATACAAAAGCATGCCACGTGAGTTCTGTCAAGCCGCCGAAAAGACGGCGCGCACGACTCGACCGCGCCGCAATCGTAGAAGCCGCCGACGGCATCATCGCGCGCGCGGGACCGGACGCACTGAGCCTGCGCACGGTCGCGAAAGAGCTCGGAGCAACGCCGATGGCGCTCTATCGCCACGTGCCGGACAAAGACGCGCTGCTCGTGCTGGTCCTAAATGCGCTGTACGAACGCCTGCCCCGGCCACGACTGCCGCGCGACCCGCGCGGCCGCCTGATCGCCCTCTGGATACACCTGCACGCCGGCCTGGCGCGCTATCCATGGGTCGTCGACGCGCTGCTGAACAGCGACACGATCGCGCCGGCAGTGCTGCCGGACATCGAAGCGATCCTCGAAGCGTCGCTCGCGGCGGGCCTCACGCTCGAACAGGCAGCACGCCTCTACCGCATGGTGTGGCAGCACACGGTCGGAGAGCTCGCGGTCCAGAGCGCAACGGCAGCCCGCACGACACCGCAGAAGTCAGCCGTCCTGCGCACGATGAAGTCCGCACCGCCCCAACGCTTCCCCCTGCTCGCAAAAGCTGCGCCGCACTGGGCGGCGGTGCGCGCGAAATCGCTCTACCGCGACGGCCTCGTCGCGCTCATCGACGCGGCCCTTACAACGAGAACCTGCGGCCGACAGCATCCGCGCCCGTGAGCTCAGCAGGCGTTCCTTACCGGCCCCGCCTCGACCATCGTCGGGATGGACGAGCTCGCGCCGGCACCGCCGCACGCCGTGAGCAACGCAATTGCCACGGCCGCGAGGACCAGCAGACCGATGAACCTCATCATCCCATGCTGACACGCGGCACGAACAGGCGCTAGCAGTACGACCGTACCGCGAGCTCTCGAACGGCCGGGGATGCCGTCGACTCGCGCCGTGAACGCCGAGTCGGTTCGCCGTCAAGTCATGAGCGTGGCGGGACGTTGAGCGGTATGGGAATCGAGGCCGAGGCTCCATCGGGCCGGCTTGCCGTCAATGTTGCGGTGAGGTTGGTCTGGCCCGGCGGAGCGACGGCAGCGGGAAACGGGAAGGTCGCCTGCCATTGTCCGGGTGCCGTCAGACTCAACCCGATGCTCTGACTTCCCGCCTGCAGCTTTACCGCGTTGGCGTTGCTCGTCGTGATGACCGCGACGTGCACGGACGTACCGTTCGCGACGACCGTCGGCGAAAGCGTCGCATAGAAGATCTGGACCGGATCGCCCGGTTTGGCAAAATTGCTCTGCGGTGCGGTTCCGAACGTGAACACGTTGGTCTGCGCGAAGGCGGTCGGCGTCGCCGCGGGTGTCTCGACGGCTCGCGCCGCAACGGACGCGACCGGCATCGGCGTCGCAGTGGCCGGCACCAGCGACGGCGCAGGCAACTGGCCCGAAGGCGCGGGCAGTCGCGCGTTCGGTGGCAACGTCGGCAGGGCCGGCGGCGTGGGGAGCGCCCGCAGCGGCGGGCCGGGCAGAACCGATTTTCCCGGCTTCACGATATGCGGCGTGACCACGATGATGAGTTCGTTGCGCTGCCCCTGAACGCTGTCGTTGCGAAACACGCGCCCGAGCAGCGGCAAATCGCCGAGCAGCGGGACCTTCGTGGTGGTGCGGGTGTCGCTCTCCTGAATGAGTCCGCCGATCACGAGCGTCTCGTCATCCTGAAGATGCACGGTCGTCTGCGTGTCGCGCGTGCTGATCTCCGGTACGCCGGCGTTCGTGCCGATCAGGCTGTTCACGACGGGATGAAGCGCCACGGTGACGCCGCCGTCCGGTGTGACGGACGGCGTGATGTCGAGCGTGACGCCGGTCTGAAAACTCTGCACCTGCGTCGTCGCGATGGTGCCGGCGTTGCCCGCTGTGGTGGTGAGAATCGAGATCGTGTCCCCAGCGCGAATCGACGCGGTGCGGCCGGAGAGCGTGGTGATACGCGGGTCGGCGAGCACGCGGCCTTTCCCGCTCTGCACCAGGAGATTCAACTGCGCCGTGAACGAGAGCGGCGTGCGCGAAAGCGCCTGAAAGCGGCCGATCCGGGTCGGGGTGCCGTCCGCATTCGCCAGCGGCTGCACTTCGCTGAAAGTCGTGCTGACCGCCGCGGTGCCCAGCTGCAAGCCCAGGTTCTTCGCGACGCTCTCATCAACTTCGAGGATCTCGGTGTCGAGCACGACGAGCGCCGGCACGGCATCCACTTTGTCGATGAACGCGCGCGCGGACCGCACGCTCGCCGGCGGCCCGAGGAGCGCGATCTGTCCCGGCGTCGGCAGCTGTACCACGCGCACGTCCGGTGCGACGACCTGCAGCGCTTGCGTGAACGAAGCGACCGCATCGATGCCACCCTGCGACTGTCCAGGGATGAAGGACTTCAGCGTCACGACTTCGGTCGAGCCGTTCCCCTGCGCACCACCTTGCCCGAACGTTGCGGTCTGCTGGTTCGGTGGCGGATCGAGCTGCACGATTGCATCGGCAATGCGCTGCTGCTGCGTGGCCGTAGCGGTGACCGCGATCGCGTTGAGTGACGTATCGACGGTGACCTCGAGATCGTGAAAACTGCGCCGCAAGAGATCCGCGACCGACGACGCATCTAGCGACTTGATGCGATAGACCTGCGTGTAGCGCTCACCGAAGCCCGGGAGATCGAGCTGCGCGACGAGCGACTTCGCACGAGCGACGTCGTCCGGCGGCCCGGTAAGGGTCACCACCGAGCCGGACACCGCGGTACGGAGACGCGGCAATTGCGACTTCACCGCACGCGCGACGTCCTGCGGCGGCCGCTGGAGCACTTTGACGGCTTCGCTTGAAACAGGCGCTGCGCTCGGCGCCGGCGTCGCCGTGTCGATCGACGCTATCAGTGCCTTCATCTGCGTCAAGTCGGGCGGTGCGGCACTCACCAGCAGCGTGGTGGGAGAAAGAACTTCAATCTTGGCCGACCGGTACAGCACGCGCAATCGTTGAGCCACCGCGTGCGCCTGCTGCGCATGAAGGGTGATTCCTTCGGTAGCGGGCTTCGTGGCGTCGCGAACGTCGATGCCCTGAATGATGTTTCGCGCAGTTTGGATGTCACTCTGCGAACCGACCAGCACCAGCGCATTCGCCCCGTCCTCCACGCGGACCGCGAGCCGCGGAAAAACGCTGCGGATCACCTGCGCGGCGCGCCGGCTCTGGACGACGGCAAGGGGCACGACCACCGACGACTGCATGGAAACTATCAGCGTGCGACCATCCCGCGCGCAGCGCAACTGTAGTTGACCACAGATGGCGCGCACCGCTTCGTCCGCTGTCGCGTCAGGCAGCGACAGATTGACGTTGCCGCGCACGTCATCGGCCACGACGACGTTGAGGTGCGCGAGGTCTCCGAGGCGGAGCAAGACGTCGCGAACAGGCTCGTCATGGGCCAGCAGACGGATGTGATCGGAGGCTGGAGTGCGAGCGTTCACCGTGACGCGAGCGGCCGGCGCACTCGGCGCGGCGGCCGAACTGAAGCGACCTCCCGTCACGATCGTGTTCGCGACGAGGGCGCCGAAGACGACGATTGCGCACCGTCTAGTCGTGTCCACGTTGTCCGATTGTCGACGAGCCGGATCGCTATGCGATAGAGACGTCCGTACTAGCGCTTGAACAGTACGATCGTACTTCTGCGTTTTCTTGCGCTTTTTATCATGCTGCGATAGGACGACCTAGGCAGCGTGTTTATGCAGCAAACATTACGCTAAGACACTGTGAATCTTGCAAAAATCTGAGAGGACCTTGCCATACCGCCTAACAATGCTGGCTGCGGTGTGTCGAGGGATTTTCCCAGCTGGGGTTTCCCTTTTTCGCTTCCCGTGAGGGTGTCTCGGATGTTAGACGCTAAGTCCGTAGGTCGTTCCGATCTTGTCGATGTGACGCATGCTTTGGTGCGCGGTGACTTCGAACAGTGTCTCGAATTGATAGGTCGTACGCAGAGCGGCAACGGCCTCGGCGAAGCTCTGCTCCGAGCACGTGCATTACTTCGGCTGAGCAAGCCGCAGCAAGTGCTCGATGAGCTGTGCGGCTTCGCCGTTGAAGATGATTCGTCAGAAACGTCGCTCACGATGAGATTGCTTCGCGGAGGCGCGCTCCTGCGGCTCGGAGAGATCGACCGAGCACTCGACATTATGCGCACAGTGGAGCGCGACGCCGAACGCAACGATCTCGCGATCCGATCGGAGGCGGCGCTCAATATTGCTCTGGCTCACTACGCGCGGCGAGATCTTGCCGCGGCGCAGGAAGCTCTCGACCGGGTCGACTCATCCGCGGATGTCGCTCATGCGCGCGCCTTCGAGTACCGGGGCTGGGTCGCCAGCGGGAACGCTGAATTCGAACGCGCGACGGCCATGTTCATCGCCGCACTGCGGCGGCTCGAGTCGTGCACCGGCTACGACGGTTTCCTCGAGGCCAATTGCCTTCAAGCGCTCGGGTTTCTCGCTGTCGAGCGGTTTGACCGTGGAACGTGGCGCTTCGTCACCGACCGCCGAGAAGGTTTGCGCTGGTCTGCCCAAGGCCTCGCCTATCCACAATTTCTTGTAGCGATGAGCGGCGCCGCCTTCGCGTTCGACGTCGAGGGCGAGCCGATCAAGGCGGCGGCCGAGGCGCGCCTCGCCGAGAGCGTCGCTCCGAGCCCCGCATACCGCGCGCAGGCGCTGTGCATGCGCGCCTCGATCGCGCGGCATGCCGGCGAATCGGTCGGACAGCAGGACCATCTTCATGCAGCGATCGAGATCTTTTCGAAGCTCGATCCTCAGGCGCTGAACGACGACGAACGCCTCCTCCCGCTCGTCGTCGCGGAAGAGCTCGCCAATGCGGGGCGATCGGCGGAAGCGCGCCGGGTTCTGGACGTGTATGAATCGATAGCCGTGACGTCGCCCCTGCTTGCCATTACGGACGATATCCGGCGTCACGGCTACGAACGGCTGGTTATGGCGCAGGTGCTGGACGCGGAGCGGAACGGCTCGGAAGCACTACGGACCTATCGTGAAGCGTTCGAGCTGTTTCGGCGCATCGGCTACGTCCGGCGGTCCGTGACGGCGGCGCTTCGCATCGTGAAGATGATGCCTGAAGACCAGTACGTCTGGGGCCACGTCGACATCGTGACGGCCAACCTCGCGGAGTCATCGTGGATCCGGTCCGGTGTTCCGGCACTGCGGCGCAGAGCGGCAGGCCACCGCTTGACCGCCGTTCAGCGCGAATATCTGCGGCTGCTCTGTGCGGGGAAGTCGAATCCGGAAATAGCCCGCATCCGCAATCGATCGGTGCACACCGTGCGCAATCAAATCGTGCCTCTGTTCGAAATGTTCGGCGTGCAGAGCCGTTCGGAACTAGTCGCGGAGTGCATACGCTCCGGCGCTCTCGAAGAGCATTTCCAAGGCTTCACCGCCTCCTGAGATGATCGTACTAGCGACGCTCTAGTACAGCTCGCTCTGGACGAGCGGGTCGATACGCTTCAGTATTGAGCAACGTCTGTTTGGCGACTTGGGCCGAACGATACCTTCGTTGTTGCCGCGAACGCGGTAGCAGTCTTGTGTAGGAAGCAACATCATCATGATGCGGACGATGTCCCTCGCGCTCTCTTTCGCCATGCTCGTGAGCGCTGTTCCGGCAGGCGCGATCGACCTGCGCCCGGTCGCATCGGCGGTGACTCACATATCATTCCACGGCAGCGCGCACGTAACCGTCGCGCAATCGGGGGGCCTGCATCCCCGTACGCGTATTCCGGTGGCCGATCCGCCGCGGCACAAGCGCCCGTCCTTCGTTCCGTCAGCTATTCGTCCGCCGTCGGTTCATTTATCGCGGTCCGGCGGCCCCGGCGTGCGCGTGCCCGGTCCAGCGATGTTGCGCCCGAGCGAGATAGACCATGTGCTGCGTGCAGCGCGGGCGCAAGCGCGATCACGCGCTTTGCAGCCGGCGTTGCCCAAGCCCATCGTTCTGTCGCCGACCACACCGGTGACGGTAACCCGGACGCGCCCCGGGGCGCCCGTTGCGCCAAAGGCGACCGTTCGCACGACCGCGAGCTTGTCGGGCTTCTCGAGCGGGACGGGGATCAATCCCTGGTGGCGCTACCAGGAGCAAAACATTCCGGGCGGCGGACGTTTGATGGCCAACGTCGGTACGGGAAACGTGCTGCTCCAAGACGACGACATGGCGGTTCCCAACAAAGGAATCTCGCTGGCGTTCCGGCGCACGTACAACTCGCAAAGCCTGCACGACGTCAACGCAAGCGACGCCGCGCCCTGGTATTGGAAACCGGCCGGGCTGTACGGCAACGGCTGGACGAATACGTTCGACGCGCACCTTGTCCGAACGCCCGACAGCTCGCAGCTGAGCGTGTTCGACATCGACGGGACGCGTTACGATTTCGTACCGGGCGGGGGCTGGTACAGCCCCGTGCCCGGCAACGATACGACGCTCACGTACGACAACGCGTGCGGCGTGCTGTGGACCAAGAAGAGCGGCACGACGTACTACTTCTACCGGCCCAATCCCAACGCGCCGTGTCCGGGGTTTCCGAACAATGGCGGGTTGGCGGGTGGGTTCGCCGGGCGCTTGTACCAGATCATCGGGCGCAATCGCAACACGTATATCACGTTCAGCTATGCCTGGGACGGCGGTATTGCCTCGGCCACGGGCAAGATCAGCTCGATCACCGCGCAGACCGAGGCCGGTCGATCCGCGACGCTGTACTTCGGCGACGTCAACGGCCACCGGCTGTTGCAGCAGCTGGTGTATCCGGACGGTGTGACGTCACTGTGGTACGGCTATGATGCGCTGGGCAATTTGACGTGGGTCTCACGCCCGGAGAACAATGCGTCGGGCGTGCGTCCCATCCAGACATTCGGCTATCAGTCGATCGGCACGGGCTCGGTCCTGCAGTACGCGGCGAGTCCGCGATACGACGCGGGCTGCCGCGCGGCGGGCTGCGGCACGGACGGCGGCCTGCTCACATTCACGTTCACCGGGTCTTCCGTCGACACGTCGGCGTTGAGTTCGATTTGGCACTATGCCGTGGTGAACCCGATCGTCTCCGACGGGACGAATTCCGGGGCGCTCCAGGGAGCGAGCTATTCGACGGCGGCGTTCTGGTATCTGGGCGAATCGTACACGACCGGCGTGACCACGCCGACCTATCGCGACACCGACGGCCACATGACCAACTGGGTGGTCGACAATACGGGACGGCCGATGCAGACGCAGGAGTGCACAGCGAGCGTCAACCAAGGCCAGCAGTGCACCGGGCAATGGCTGCTGCTCAACGAGTCATGGGATGGCAACAATAATCTCGTATCGGAGACAGATGCGCGAGGGTACGAGACCGACTACGCTTATGACTCCGTAGGGAATACCGTTGCCGTTGCCGAGCCGGCCGTCGACGTGCAAAGCGCCGCAGGACAGGTCACGACCCGCCCGACAAAGCTGTTCTCGTACGACGTCGTCAACGGGTTCACGACCGACAACGTCGTTTCGTACTGCGACGAGGTTTGGACGCAAGCGCACGGTCGCAGCTGGGATCAAACCGGTAATCCGGGGTCGTCCGACACGTTGTGCCCGGCCGTCGCGGGAGGTGCGTCGGCTCCAACGGTGCCGACGTTCACATACGAGTACCCGCCGTACCAGCCGTACGGCCGCCTCAGCCAATCCGTAACGGCATCGGGCTATCACAAGACCTATCGATACGATCTGGGACCGCAGCAGGGCAACGACTTCGGACTCCCGACCGAGGTGACAGGCGACGGGTTCACCGAGGTTGACGGGACGACGTACGTCCAAGCGCATCAGACGTTTGCGTACGACACACAGGGCAACCTCATCAGCTACGGACCTGGGGTTGGGACGTGGTCGCTCGCGTATGACAGCTTGAGCCGGCTGACGTCGGCGACCGACCCGGACGGCCTCGCGAGCCGCAAGTACTACTTTCCCGACGGGACGCTAAAAAAGTTGGAGACACCCGCGCAGCATGCTGCGAATGTGGGCGGTCAATTCACGTTTGATGCGGGCGTGCTCTATGCGTACGATCTCGACGGTAATATGTCTGGTGAGACGCACCATCACGGCAACCAGACCGGCGTAATCGTCAAAGCCTACGACGGAGCGGATCGGCTAGTGGAGGTCGAGCAGCCGGAAAACGATCCGAGCGGCGCACAGCAATGGTTCACCCGCTATCTCTACGACCTCCAAGCAGGGAGCAACGTCACCGTCAGCGGCACCTCGTTCCGCGCGTACGGTGGCCTCTTCGACACGCAGGAGAACCTTGGGTCCACGAGCGGCCCGTGGCGCGACATTCGGGCGCAGGAGTTCGATGGGCTCGATCGCATGATTGGCAAGTACGCCTTCGCGCCCAACTCCAACACGACGTTGCGGAAAACGACGTTCACGTATGACGATGCAAGCACGACCCTCGGCTTGCTCGCCTCAGCCGTCGATCCGCTCGGCCAAACGACGACCTACGCCTATGACGCGGCGGCCCGGAAGCGATCGATCACGTTCGGCAACGACGCGGGCGCCACACCCAACCGGACCTATGCATACGACGCCGGCGGACGTTCCGCGAAAATCACATCGAGCGTATTCGGCACGCAGGTTACGACCTACGACGCCGACGGCCGGCTTCGGACGGTGGCGGAAGGCTCGGGCGGCGGCTTCACGTCGTCGGCGGTCATCGGCTACGACTATTATCCTGACGGACGTCGTAAGAACCTGACAGTCCAGTCAGCAGCCCTCACGGCATCGCCATTGATGACATACGTATACCGTGCGGACGGTCTGCGCAGTGGGACGGCGCTGCAGGTCCAGGGCTTCAACTTTCCGTTCTCTTGGACGTACACGAACGCGGGCCGCGCAACGGCTCAATCCGATCCGTTCACGGGCACAACGGTGCCGAATCCGCAACCGAACGTGCCGGCCGGCACGCTGTACGCGCCCAAGCGCTGGACGTACGACGGCAACGGGGATCTCGCAACGCTGAAGCTGCCGGTGATCGGCACGTACAACCAGATTGCGCACGACCTCGAAGGAGCGGTCACGAGCTATCACGTTCAGCCGTACGGAAAACCCGATAATACGCTGCGCATCAAGCCGAACGTCGCTGGCGAAGTCGCGAGCCAAACAGTACAGGTTCAAGGCCAGGCCGAACAGGTGCTATCGACCACGAGATACGTGAACGGGACCCGCAAGGCGGACTTCGGTTTTCAGCACGGGCCGCATACTGCCAGCGCGACGTACGATTTCGTGAACGGCGTCCAAATGAGCACGAACACGTGGACGGTCAACGACAGCGGGCTGCAGTGCAACGTTCCGAACACGACGGCAGAAATCTACGATGTGGCGTCACGGCACACCGTCACGAACGTCGTAACGCTCGACACATACTGCACCTCGCAAAATGGCAGCTTGACGACCTCGTACAACGCGGAAAATCATGCCTACCTCTTGTCGTCCAATGGCCTAGATGCGCCAGCGCGTACGTGGAGCGGCGCGGTTCTTGCTGCGGGGTTGGGATGGGGTCCGAACGGACATCCTTCCGTGCGGAGCATCAGCGCCAATTCGACGACGCTGGTCAACCCGACGACCCACTCACTCCACTACGACGGCGACATGCTGCTGTTCGGAACGGATTCGAGCGGGCAACTGGAATGGGTCTCGCCGGAGCTGCTCGGCCGCTACATGCCGGCGAACACGTACATGACGTCGACGTTCACCGTACAGGACCGCGACTTCGCAAACATGGGCGTCACGGCACACAATCAAACGGGCTACGACCAGCTCGATTATTTGATCGGGGCATATCGGTCGCCGAAGTCCTTCCCAGTGGAATTGTCAGAACCAGGCAATGCCACCGGCATCGGAGTCTCGTCATGGTCGCCGTACGTCCATCCGGACGGCTTCGATACTGAATTCGGCACGATCCAGGGAACGCGAATCTCGGATCCGTCCACCGGAACCTGGACTACACCCGACGCCTACGCGGGCAATGTGCACGACCCCATGAGCATGAAACCGTTCATGTGGAACGGCAATAATCCGTACGTGTATAGTGATCCGAGCGGCTATACGCCGACGGAGCAAAGCGCACTGCAAGCCGAACTTCTTATGCGTGATTTCGGCGGGCAGGCGATGGAACGCGCGATCTTAGAACGTGAGTTGAATAGTATCGGAGCTCGGACATCGCAAGCATTAAGAGATCGGCTCGCGCAAATTCGCGCACGAGCCGATGCCGGAAAATATCCAACGAAGCCGGGAGTTCGAGGCGGCCCCGGCTCCTCTAAGCGATTCAACAATGCCGATAAAAAGGCTGTGCAATGTCAAGACTGTTGTAGCGCGTGCGGCCGCAGCGATCTTCCGTTGGAAGCAGATCATGTTCAGTCGCGAAGCACTGGAGGCAACAACACCCCTGAGAACCGAGACGGCCTCTGCCGGATCTGCAACGCAAGCAAGGGATCAGACGATCCTTGGGAATGGCTCAGGCGACTCTTTGGGCAAGGCTACAATCCTGGCCCGCAAAGCGGTACATCGCCGGGCGCAGCGCCGAAATAGGAGGGACCTCAAGGTGACCGACAATCTTAGAGTCTGGCCAGTTAGAGCCCACGGCCGGGTATCGCAGGATGGCAACGCACACAAGATCATCGTCAAGGATTTGCGGCGTGACGTTGACGACTGGCCGCCGGTGCATCAGGAAGCCCTCTGGGCGTTGAATCTTGGGGACGGGCGTTACAAGGTCGACAATGTCCCCTTTTTTGCCAAGAATCTCAGCTTCGGTGACATCGTTCAAACCGAGTCCACAGAAGACGAGTTGCCGAACGTTTCGTCGGTCTTGGAACGCAGCGGTCACTCCACGTACCGTGTGATCGTCAGTCCGGACCTGGATGCCACGAAACATGAAGAATATCACGAACTGCTCAAGACATTGAAGCACTTACGCGTCATTATCGAGGCTGGTTCCGAGCGTTTCTTTGCTATCGACGTGCCACCCGGCGTACCCGTTCAGGCGGTATACGACGTTCTCGAATTGGGTGTTGAATACGGTATTTGGGATTTTGAAGAGGGCCACTTCTTCGATTTGCACTAGTGCAACGCGGGTGCGCTGATTATTCCGCGCCGATGAGCCCAAGCGCGGCTACGCGATCAGCTCGGTGCGCTGGCTCGCAAACACGCGAAAGCGCGTATCATACGCGCGCGCGCCGCCGTCGTCCATCTTCACGCGGCTGTGGATCAGCACGTCTTGCGCGGTGCGGCCCTGGCCGAGCTTGTGGACGCACCCCAGCAACCATCCGGATAAGCGGGACGTGCCCGGGGGCCGGCGCGTTCAGGCGCCCCCCGCGCACGAGCTAGTCCACGATCGCGCCGTGGATCGCCGTCGGCAGCGAGCGGAATTCGTCGTCGGACTTGGGGACGAAGTCGGCTTTCTTCGGTTCCGGTTTGTTCTCGACGTAGCGCACGACCGCGTCCCAGTCGTCGGCCGCGGTCGCCGTGAAGGTGCAGAAATAGCGGTGCACGACGCGCTCGGGCGCCTGCATCGCCTCGCTCTGATCCACGTGCACGTGGCTGGGGATGCGATTTGGCCTTCGGGCGCCTAAGTTCTGAACGGCTCGGGTTCTCAATCCGTTTTTTACCGAGGAGCCTGTTCCGACGGCGGGGGTGAAGCATCGACGATGACGTGACCCCGACTTAGGTCCAGCCATCGTGGCAAGATCTCAAGCGACGTGACCGAGTGGAGGTGCCCCAAACGCTGGGCCAGCGGGCGATGTGACTTTCGGAACTCAGGACGCTGATTTTGCGGACAGGCAAAGGCATTCGGTGTTTCGTTGCCCGGCGATCGTACGGCGCGCGTTCGGCGTGAAACGCGCCCTCCGTGTACGACCTCGACGGCAACGTGGTCTCCGAGACAACGCATCACGGCTGCGTGCCCAACCAAACGTGCCCCCCGGCACGACACAGAAGTGGTACGACGGCGCGGATCGGCTGGTCGCGGATCCCACGGCTGCTTCACTTCGCTCGTACAGCTCGCCCAGCGCGCTGCCGTACGACGGGGTGGTCGGGACGATGCGGTATCTGTACGACCTCTCGGCGGGCAGCACCGTCACACTACCGGGCTCGGCGCCATTCCGGGCTTACGGCAACCTCTACGAGACACAGAAGAGCGGCATGCACGGGAGCGGCTCTGCGTTCGATGCGCTCGACCGCGAAACGACGAAGTTCTCGTACCTCGTCGGTTCCGATCCGGGAACGGTCGAGGCTACGCAGCTCCAGTACGATGGCGGCACCTCAACGGCGCTGGGCCTCCTGTCGCAGAAAACGAATCCCGCCGGTGAGTCGGTGTCCTACAGCTACGACCAGATCAACCGGGTCCTGACGCAGACCTACGCCGGCGACAATGGCGTAACGCCCGCCGAGACGACGGTATACGACGCGAACGGACGCGCCGCGTCAGTGACTTCCAGCCGGTTCGGCACGCAGCAGTACCGGTACGACGAAGACGGCCGTCTGGCGTCCACGACGGAGCCCAGCGGCGGCGGCGTCACCAGCGCGGCGCAGATCACGTACGCCTACTACGGCAACGGCAAACGCTCCGCCGTCTCGATCACCTCGCCGGGCTTGAATCAAACCAACGCTCTGACGTACTCCTATCGCACGGACGGCCAAATGCAGACGCAGGCGGTCAACGCCTTCGCCAGCGGCACCTGGACGAAAGATTATACCGATGCAGGCCGGCTGCGCTCGATCGCTGGTGCTGGAGCGCCGACGCGCACGTACGATGCGACGGGACAGCTGCAAAGCTACACGGTGGTCGGACAGGCGATCTCGTACACGCACGACCCGGAAGGCAGCGTGCTCTCCGAAGCATTTCCCAGCGTATGGCCGGCCGGTGCGACCGCGCCTGTGTCGATCGTAAACTACAGCACGATCAACGTGCGCGGCGAGCTCATCGACATGACGCCGCCGGGCGCTGCACCGCCGCCGTGGGCCGCGGTCGCGCGCGTCCACACGGACGGGGGCTGCACGGCGCGCCAGACGGTTACCGGCGACGGAACATACGATCCGACCGCACTCCCCGATCAGGACTACCGCCAGTGCGTCGTCACCAAGACCGGAACGATGGGCGCAGTGGACTACAACGGAGCCAGCTATCCCTCGGGCAAGACGACCCAATTCGCGTTCGACGCGGCCGGACGCCTCAGCCGCACGATCGACGACCACAGCGTCTTTTTCGGCGGAGACTCGGCGGATCCGACCCGCCAGAATCCGCCGCATTCGACCGCAACCGCGAGATCGACGCACACGACGACTACGACCACCTACGATGCGGAGAACCATACCATCGGTCGGGCTATCACTGCTTCGACCACGACGATCACCAAGCCCGACCAAAATTCCACGGTCACGACAACATCGTCCGGCAATGGGCCGGGGACCACGCTGGGTTGGGGGCCCAATGGGCACCCGATCCTCGTGCACGACCCGTCCCAGCCAACCGTAGCGGCGCAGAACACGACACTGCACTGGGATGGCGACATGATCCTATTCATTACCGACGGCAGTGGAGGCGTGATCGATTTCAAAGCCGGATTGGACGGCGACATCACGCCGCAGGACGCGACCTGGGCTGGACTCACCATCTACGACCGCGACCAGGCCGGCGTGCTGCTGGCGAGCAGGAACGCGACCGGGCAATCGTACCTCTCGCCGCTCAATCCCTTCGACGCAAGTGATATCGGCGTGCCAAACAATGGACCGACCGGCTTCAAGACGTCAACTTCGGTACAGGCGCTCTACGCTCGCTCCGACGGTTTCAAGATCGCCGACATTCAGATCAACGGCGTGCGCGCTTTCGACAAGAACCTCGGCAGTTGGACGACCCCAGATGCCTTCGAAGGTGATGTCCACGACCCTGCTTCGCAGCAGAAGTACATGTGGAATCGTGGTAATCCGGTCGATTATAGCGATCCGAGCGGATATACACCGCTGTTAGCGTTTCCGGAGATAGGGCAAGTGGTGAACTGCATCAACGCGGGTGCGGCCACGTGTACGAAGACTACTGTCGAGGTCATGGTGATCGGGGTCGCAGCCCTGACCGGCGTTGCAGAGGTAGCAGAGGGTGTCGCAGCAGCAGCAGGAGCCGTTTCTCTGGCTCGTGCGGTGGCTGCGCGAAACAAGCTTGCTGCGAACGTAGCAACGCCTGCGAAGGGTCGTCCAGCGACTGTCACAGGGGATATCGAGCCGATACCGGCAAAGTCGCGGCAGGTTGTTCGGGTGGTGGCCGATGCGCGGAGGACGACGTGGTAGAACAACTCGGAGGCGACGCGAGCAAGGTGAAGTTCACGGAGGCCGTTAGACCACGCAAAGACGGCCCGCCTTATCAACGCGTGCCGTCCTGTGCCCGGTGTCGAGTTAAATACAATTTACCCGGTCAATTACCTGAGAGTCGCTAATGTGGGAAGCAAAGCGATATGACTGGACTCATTTACGCGCGATGGGATCGGCTCTTCGAGTTCCCGATGCAATCGAGCGCATGCGAACGGCATCATCGATCGCAGAGAGCAGCGCGGCGTATTGGCAAATCGACAATGTCGTCGTGGTTCAAGGGAGCCTCTATGAGGCAGCCCTGCCGACGACCGCGTGCCTCGTGAGCGCGCTGCCAAGCTGTTCTATAGTATCGCGACCACATTTTCTTGAACTCCTATTCCAGCTCGGAAATGGCACACCGGATCCTAGCGAAGTTGCGCTCGGGAACGAGCAAATCGCTGAATCCTGCCGTTTCGAATTGGTGCGAGACTACGGGGTTTACGTCAACATCCTTGAGGACAGTGTGAACTCAGATCGCCAAACGGAAGTACATCACTGTCTCGATCTACTTCTCTTATGTGTCTTCGCCGATCGATCGCTCAAGGAACGTGTTTGCTGGTACTACGAGAAGGCGCTTCGCGCCGGAAAAGGCGCAAGAGGTCTTTCAGAACTCATTCACTCTGGACTTGAAGAGCTTTCGAACATCTAAGTGCTGGCTCGTATAAGCGTCATCGAGATGTCGTCGCCTACGAAGCTGACTGAGTAAGTGTGCTGCGCCGAGGATACCGGCGTCGTCGCCGCAGCGACCCGCGCCACATATCGTCACTCGCCTTGTGAAGTGAGCTCTACGCGATCAGTTGGATGCGCTGGCTCGAGAACATGCGGAACCGCGTATCGTACGCGCGCGTGCCGCCGTCGTCCATCTTCACGCGGCTGTGGATCAGCAGGTCTTGCGCGGTGCGCCCCTGGCCCAGCTCGTGGACGCGCCCGGCGATCATGCGGATCAGCGGGACGGTGCCCGGTGCAGGCGCGTTCAGGCGCCCGGCGCGCACGAGCTGGTCCACGACCGCATTCTGGATCGTCGCCGGCAGCGAGCGGAACTCGTCGTCCGTCTTGGGCGTGAAGTCGGCTTTCTTCGGCTCGGGCTTGTTCTCGGCCTGCATCGTTTCGCTGTGATCCACGTGCACGTGGCTCGGGATGGCGCGCTCGCGCAGGATGAACGTGAACTGCAGCTCCGTCTCCACCAGCCGCAGCGGCGAAACGAACGCGACGCCCTCGCGTGTGACCGTCGTCCCGAGCACGGGGTTCTGCCGCTTCAAAGCCAGCCCATACGGCGACATCACACCGCAGGATGTGACGTCGGCTCGGCTGACAAGTGCGCGGCGAAATTTCGCGCAGCATCTGGTCTACTCCCTCGCATTTGCGGATCATCCATATTCAAGAAAAGAGCATACCTACGCAGAGAAGAAGGTGCAGATTATGGTTCTTTCGACGAAGAGGCTGCCGGCGTGACGAACGCGCGCTTCGTGGAGATCTTTGTGAGGCGACCGAACGTCTTAGCGAATTGGGGCAGCAGCGCTATCAGGACAAGCGCCGCATCGACGCGGAACAGGAGGCAAGCGGTCATTTCGAACCGTGACAATCGGTACGACAGACGCTGAAGGTCGACGGACTTGGCGTTCCGCACTACTCAATCCCCTCGGGGATCGTACCGACGAGGCTGCGCAAGATTTTCGAGCGTCGCAACCGAGTTGGAATCTCGCCTTCAGAGATCGTAGAGTTCCATCATGGAAGAGCATTAGGCAGTCATGAGCACTGGAGAAGTGCCTCGCGAACTCATCCGTGTAGCGAAGGCTATGCTGGCGGGTGAGATGCATCTCGTACTCGGCGCCAGAGAAATCGATCGCCTCTACTTGGACGTCGGTTTGAATGATCCGCTATTTCATGGAATACGAGGATTCGCATCCGAGACTGAGGATTTTGTCCCAGGACATTTACGAGAGAATTGGTCATCGGAGTACTTGCAGCGCGCAGATGCTGAGGTGGCCGGATTCGTGCTGGTCGCCGAACCGGAATTACGCAGAGATCTTCTTGCCATTATCGCTCGGTATGATGCGGACGGCGTTGTGTGACTGCGTATCGTTCCCGCGCGTCGGCACCAAGTCGTGGATCTTACGGCGGCGACGTATCAAATAGCCGTAAAAATCGAATCGAAAGTGGAGTCGTGCGTCGATTCGGTCGTTAAATTCGAGACGGCGACGTATGGGGGACTCACGGTTGGTTCTGATCCCTCGACGTTGCGCGTGCTCGAGCCCGTAATTCCGAACACCGCAGTTTACGCCTGCGCAGCAAGGGGCGCTCGACGCGGCTACCGCGTACGCGGCAAGTAAGGGTGTCGCTCTTCATGTCGTGAAGTGGTAGCCCGAACGTGAAGAGAATCCAGATTGCTCATCGGCGTGGCGCTGCCGTCCTCGTGGCGCCACTCCAGGGACCCGTCACTCTCGATCGTGTCTCGGCCGCTAAGGCGGACGACGT
>JAQBPK010000028.1 GCA_028287565.1 Vulcanimicrobiota bacterium | reverse complement strand
GCACGAGCGCTCGAGCGCGATGATCGTCTGCACGACCGCGTCGAGCGCGGCGTCAGCAGACGAGGGCATCCAGCTGCGCGCCCGCGGCGCCTTGCGTGCGATAGCGCTTGATCGCCTCGACCCACGTCTCGCGCATTCCGGCGATCAGCGGCAGCAGCTCGCGCACCTTCTGCGCGTCGCCCTGCATGTTCGCGGCGACGAGCTGGTGGTGCCAGAACTCGTAGATGCGAAAGAGGTTGCCGGGAATCTCGCTGTCGAGATCGAGCTTGAGCGAACCCATCAGCAGGGCGCACGCGCGCTGCGCGCGGCGCAGCAGGTCGTGGCGCCCCTGGATGTCGTTCGGACGCGCCTCCATCACCTCGATGGCCTGGCGCGCGAACAGCAGCAGCGCGTCGTACACCTTGATGATGAGCTCTTCCGGACTGGCCGAGTTGATCGAGGCTTCCAGATACCGGAGGTTCGCGTTCGAGAGCGTCACGTTACCCCGTCGACTTGGCGGTCAATGCGCCGAGCGATGACTGCATGGATTGAAGGCTCGCGATCATCGCTTCGCTGTTGACGAACTCGGCGCGCAGGCGGTCCGCTTGCAGGTTCGCCTGGTCGGTGACGAGCTTGATCTGCTGCTGAAACGAGTTGATCTGGTCGCTCGTGGTGGACATCAGCGTCCTGAACAGCGACACCGCGGGGATCTTGCCGGCGAGCGAGCCGGTAAGCTGCGTGGGCAATCCCGACACGCTCGTCAGGTACGCGCCCATCTGCCCGACGATGCTGGACGTGCCGGTGAAGAGCTTGGCGACGGCGGTCGAGTCGGCAGCCAGCGCGGCGCTCAGCTTGGACACGTCCAGGTCGGCGAGGCGCCCGCTGGTGCCCTTGAACGTTTGCTGCGAGACGTTGTTCTGCGACGTCGTGTTCTGCGCGTTGCTCGAGGATGCCGACGCGACGGAGAACGATGCGTCGAGCACCAGCCCGACGGACGAGAGCGAATTGTACGCGGTCGAGCCGGTCGCTCCGAAGCCCGAGACAATGTTCACGAGCCGGTCTTTGAGCGACAGCACGTCCTGGTTGTTGAACAGAACGCCGCCGGTGGTGAGCTGCTGGCCTTGGGTCTGGCCGCTCGCGGTCGTCGTGGTCCCGATGACCGGCGCCTGCGTCGCCGTGTTGATCTCGTCGAGCACGGCGTTGTACGCCGTCACGAACGTCTTGATCGAGCTTTGCAGCGCGCTGTTGTCCTGCGCGACCGAGATCGTGACCGGCGCGACGAGCACGCCGTCGACGGCTTGCTGCAGCTTCAAATCGACGCCCGAGATGACGTTCGTCATGTCGTTGGAGTTGCTGTAGACGTCGTGCGCCGTCCCCGCGTTGTCGGTGTACTGGACGTGCGCCGACTTGCCAACCGCGAGCTGCGCGCCCGCGCTAATGCCGTTCGGCGCCGTGTAGTTCGTCAGAAAGCCCGCCGCCTGCAGGAAGTTCGACGTGTCGCCGGACTTGCCCAGGCTGATGCCTTGCGGTCCGCTGGTCTTCGCCGTCAGCACGATGCGGTCGTTCGCCGAGTCGTACGACGCGATGACGCCCGCTGACGACGTGTTGATCTGCTGCAGGACGTCGTTGAGGTTGTTCAGGGCCGGGTCGACCTTGAACACCACGCCGTTGATCGTGAAGTTGCCCGCCGTCACGGCGGTCGCGAAGCCGGCGTTGTTCGCGCTGTTGAGCGTCGCGCCGACGTTGATGCCGCCGATGTTGGCCGTGCTCGCCGCCGTGTACACCCCGCCGCTGAACGTGATCTGCGCGGTGTCGAGCTTGAGCACTTGCAGCATGTTGCCGCTGTCGCCCGCGCTGCCCAGCGTGAGCGGCGAGGACGACGTGACCGTCACCTTGCCGGCGTTGTACGCGAGCGAAGCGCCGACGCCGGCCGCCGCGAGCGCCGGGTTGGCGATCGTGGTGATCCAGCTGTTGAGGTCCTGCGTCTTGACGTCGTACTGCAGCGTGACGCCGTCGATCGTGATCTTGCCGTTGGTCGCGCCCGCCGGCCCGTTGCTCGGCGTGATCGACGCGCCGGAATTCACCAGCGTCGCGTTCGGGTCGAACGCGCCGTTCGCGGCCGGATCGTTGGTGAGCTGCGTCGCCGTCGCGAGCGACGCCTTCGTGATGACGTAGGTGCCCGGCGTCGCGATCGATTTCGCGATCGCGGACGCGTTGACCGCGGAGGAGTTCGACGAGGTAGGCGACGTCGCGGTGAAGTTCGCCGGGTCGCTGATCGCCTGAAACGTGTCCTGGAACTTCGCGATCAGGTCCTGGATCTTGAGCAGCTCGGCCTGCTGGTTGTTGAGCGCCGTGACCTTGGTCTCGAGGGGCTTCTCCTGCGCCAGCGTGATGTCGGTGTACTTCTGGATGATCGTGTTGTAGTCGATCCCCGACGCGATCCCCGGAAACGAGATCGGCGGCACGTTCGTGCCGACGGTCGTCGAGCCGCTCGCCGTGCTCGACGTGGATCCTACGGTGCTCACGTCAGGCCGTCCGGTCCACGACGGCGCCGGCCAGCTTGTTGAAGAACTGCGCGATCAGCACCATCGCTTCCGACGGAAACTGCGTGATCACTTCGCCGGTCTCGGTGTTCTTGAACACGGTCACGACGTCGTTGGGGCCGACGACCTTGAACTGCACGGACACATGCGAGCCGCCCCCGACGAGCTGCGAAAGTGCGTGGTGCAGCGTCTCGTCGCTGACGTGCTGCGCCTTCTGCGAGGGGTCCGGCGCTGCCGGAAAAGCCGGAAGCCCGGCCGGTGCGGCGGCTGCGGCTTGTCCCGTCGCCTGAGCCTGATCGATCGCCTGAACGTCCATGTTCATCGAATCCTCCTCGTCAAACTATCGGACGAGCGACAACGGCGGTTTAGGTGACGGGGCTCGCGATCGCCGCGTAACCGCGCACGATCGACCGCACCACGGCGCTCGGTGCGAGCGCCGCCACCGTCTCGGGCGCCGTGCGCCCGGGCGCGCGCAGCGCCTCGTCCCACGCCTCGCCCAGCGCCCGCGTGAGCGCCTGCGCGTCGGCGGGGTCGAAGCG
>JAQBPK010000397.1 GCA_028287565.1 Vulcanimicrobiota bacterium | reverse complement strand
GCCGACGGCTGATTCCAGCCCAGCTCGTACAGCGGCGAAAGCGCGCGGCGCCCGACCATGTTCGAGTACGACACCCATTCCTGCGGCTTCACCGTCGCCTGGATGCCGACCGCCTGCAATTGCCCGGCGACCGCTTCAGCGACCTCGCGGTCGCGGTTGTAGCGCCCGATCGGCGCGTTCACCGTGAGCGAGATACCTTTGCCGTCGGGGTATCCCGCCTTCGCGAGCAATTCTTTCGCGCGCGCGGTGTCGTGGTGGTAGCCCGGTACCGAAGCGTCGTAGCCGAAATAGTTCGGCGGTATGGGCGACGTCAGCTCGTAGCCGCGCCCGCCCAAGACGTTCTTCACGATCGCCGGAACGTCGACCGCGTAATTGATCGCCTGGCGCACGAGCTTGTTCTGTTGCGGTCCGGGCTGCAGCGTGTTAAACGCGATGAAGAGCTGGCGCAGGCTGCGCGTGCTCACCAGCTTCGTGCTCTGCCCGCCGGTGATCTGGATGTAGTACTGCGGCGGCACGTTCGTGATCAAGTCGGTCGCGCCCGTGCGAAGCGCGGCGACGCGCGCGCCGGCTTCGGGAATCGGCTTGAACACGACGCGCTCGATCTTCGGGCGCCCGCCCCACCACTTGGCGTTCGGTTCGAACACCGTCTGATCGTCGCGCTTCCACTCGCGCAGCACGTACGGGCCGGTACCGACCGGGTGTTCGGCGACGTACGCGTTGCCTTTCTCTTGAAAATACTTCGCGTCGACGATGAAGATCGGCTGCTGCAATCCCGGCGGGATCGCCGTCGGTGTCTTTGAGCTGAAGCGCACCGTGTACGGGTCGGGCGTCTCGACGCGGTCGATGTCCCGCACGTACGGCGTCTGTTCCGATGCATGCGAGCGGTCCTTGATCCAGTCGACGCTGAACCGGACGTCGGCGCTGGTGAACGGGTCGCCGTTGGAAAACGTCACGCCGCGCCGGAGCGTGTACTCCTCGGTCGTCGGGTTGATACGCTTCCAGGAGACCGCGAGCCGCGGCGTGTACTGGCCGGGGCGCGCGCCGAAATCGGCGAGGCGCTCGTACACGTGCTGCACGACGTTGAACGTCGGCGTGATCGTCGTCGCGAGCGGGTTGAGCGTGTCCGCGTCGACACCTTGCGAGATCGTGACCGTGGCCGTGTCCGCCGCGCGGAGCGGTCCGCTCGACGACAGCGCCAGCACGGCGGCGAGCGTGAGGACGATGACGCGCTTCATTGGTCGCGCATACGGCCGTGGCGCGGGCGGCCCCTTCAGCCGTTTGTCGCGATCACGTCCGGCCGGTCACCGCCCAGCAGTAGTTGCGGGCGCTGGCTGAAGCGATAGCCGCCGCCGGGCTGCAGATCGAACACCCACGTGACGTCGAACCGGTCGCCGGGCCATTCCTGCGGCACGGTCGTCTCGTCGCGCAGGATCGCGTTCGCGATGCGCGGGATGCGTTTGTGCTCCCACGAGATCAGGATCACGCCGTCGCGCGCGAGCGCGTCCGCGATCATCTCGCTTTCCTGGTCCAAGACGAAGCGGACGTCGATTGCGAGGTTCAGCTTCTCCGCCAGCGGCGTGATAGTTTGGTTCGGCCGGCCGTGGTCGCCGTCGTGCCCGTGCGGCGGCGGCGCGTAGAGGTAGGTCGGGCACTCGATCGCCGGATCGCGCGGTTCGCAGAAATAGAGCGCGAGCGCGCCAGCGCGTTGCCAGCCGCGCACGATCAGCGCCTGGTCGTGCTCGGACCCGTCCTCGCGCACGCCGGCGGGCGGCGGCCCGGGCTTTGGCGGCTTCTCGCCGTGCCGGATCAGCACGATCTTGCGGGGCGGCCCGCCCGCGGCCGGGCTCGTCGAGGTGGCGCTCACGGCATGGCTCTTCCGCCGGGGGGCGAACGGTTCCGTCCCCCATCGAGCGAGGAACCACAGAATCGTGAGGCGTTGCCAATCTACTCCACGGAGATGCGCCTGAAGTGAGCGCGCGCTTTCGTTCGACGGATTGGCCGACACGTGCGGTCGCGCGCTCGACGCGCGGGATGGTGGCGTCGCCGCACGCCGCGGCGTCGGCTGCGGGGATCGACGTGCTGCGGCGCGGCGGCAACGCGGTCGACGCGGCGATCGCGGCCAACGCGGTGCTGACGGTGGTGTATCCGGCAAGCTGCGGGATCGGCGGCGACGCGTTCTGGATCGTCTACGATCCCAACTGGTTCGTCCACGACGGGCACGGGCAACGCACCGTCGCGTACAACGGCAGCGGGCGCACGCCGAAAGCGGCCTCGCTCGATCGTCTGCCGGGCGGCGTGCTGCCGCAGCGCGGCGCGCTCAGCGTGACGGTCCCGGGCGCGGTGCGTTCGTGGGAAGACGTCGCGAAGGCGCACGGCACGCGCGGTCTCGACGAGCTGCTCGCGCCGGCCGAGCACTACGCGCGCAACGGCGCCGCGTTCACCGACGTCGTGGCGAACTACGTCCGGCTCAACGAATCGGTGCTGCGCGCCGACCCCGACGCGGCGCGCATCTTCCTCGCGGACGGCGTGCCGCGCGGCGGCGACATTCTCTGCAACCGCGAGCTCGGCGAGACGATCGCGGCGATCCGGCGCGGCGGCGCCGATGCGCTCTACACGGGCGAGATCGCCGAGCGCATCGTGCGCACGCTCAACCGCGGCGACAACCCGATGACGCTCGACGATCTCGCCGCGCACCGCACCGAGCAGACGATACCGCTGCGCATCGCGTGGAACGGCGGCGAGCTGCTCGCGCACCCGCCCAACTCGCAAGGCGCGCTGCTGCTGCTCGGTGCCGGAGTGCTCGCCGGCGACGGCGGCGCGGACGAACCGCTGTGGCATCATCTCGGCATCGAGGCGATGAAGCGCGCGATCGCGATCCGCGACGCGACGTTCCGCGATCCCGCGTTCGGTCCGACCGGAATCGAGGAGCAGCTCGCGCCGGAGCGCTTGCACGCGCTGCGCGCGTCGATCGATCCCGACCACGCGATGCCGCGCGAGCTCGGCCAGGACCGCGGCGGCACGGTCTTTCTGTGCGTGGTCGACGAGGACGGAATCGCCGTCTCGCTGATCGAGAGCTTGTACATGAACTTCGGCTCGGGGGTGGTGGCCGAAGGCACGGGCATCGTGCTGCAGAACCGCGGCGCGTACTTCTCGACGCAGCCCGGTCATCCGAACGTGTACGAGGGCGGAAAGCGGCCGGTGCACACGCTCTCGCCGCCGATGTTCTTGCGCGACGGAACGCCGGAGATCGTCTTCGGCACGATGGGCGGTGACGGCCAGCCGCAGATTCAATTGCAGTTCCTGCACCAGCTCGCCGACCGCGGGCTCGACGTGCAGCGCGCGCTCGATCACCCGCGCTGGGTCTACGGGCGCCACCAGCTCACCGAACGCCCCGATCTTCCGACCGGCGAGATGGTGCTCGTGGAGTCGCGCATGCCGGACGACATCGTCGCCGGGCTCGAACGACGCGGCCACAAGGTCGAAGCGCTCGGCCCGTTCGAGAACGCGATGGGCCACGCGCACGCGATCCTCATCGACCGCGAGCGCGGCACGCTCGCCGGCGGGAGCGACCCGCGCGCGGACTCGCTGGCGCTGGGGTTGTAGCCGGCTGCTCTACGGCGCTTCGTAAAGCACGATTGCGCGCTCGATGACGTCTTTGTCGAAACCTAATAGTCGTGCAAGAGCCAACGCGTCGGAGTGCGCGGAGGCGTCGCGTGCATCCACGACGCGGTAGTCCATCGCGGCGTTGATCTCGTCGAGAGCGGCGTCCAGATCGGCGGCGTCGACGCTGCTCAAAGCGCCGTTGCGAAATCCCGCGATGCGCAGATGCGGCGTGCGCGCAGCCGTAGCAATGCCGTCGAAATGGGTAGCGATCAATGCGAGCGCGCCGCGCGCGTGGAGAGCTTCGGTGAACGCGACCAGCAGCGCGCGTCCTTCCCGCGGACCGGTCGTGCGCGCGAACTCGTCAACGAGGATCAGGGCGCGCGGTGAGGCGCCGTGCAGCGTGTCGCGCGCGCGCACGACTTCGGCCGCGTATGACGAGAGCAGCCGCGTGCGGTCTTCGGGTCCTTCGCCGCCGATCCACACGGTCGCCTCGAGCAGCGGTAGCGCCGCGGCGCGCGCCGGCGGCGGCACGCCGAGCGCGGCGCAGGCGCAGAGAAATCCCGCCGTCGCGAGCGCCGCGCTCTTGCCGCCCATGTTCGGGCCGGTCAGGACCGCGACGCCGCGCAGGTCGAGCGACAGCGGGGTGTAGCGATGGCCGCGCGCGCCCAGGGCCTCGGCGAGCGGGACGAACGTCGCTTCGCCGAACGCGATTCGC
>JAQBPK010000396.1 GCA_028287565.1 Vulcanimicrobiota bacterium | reverse complement strand
CCGGCGCGACTGCTCACCGCGAAAATCCTGGCCGCCGCAGCGACCTCGTTCATTCAGCTTGGCGTCTGGGTCGCCAGCGGGCTCCTCGTCGGGCAAGCGGTGACGCACGGCCACGCCGCGGCGCGGGAAGCGCCTTCGCTCCTGCGGACGATGGACGTCTCGCCGGCCGAGATTCTGGTCTTCCTGGCGTTCTTCGCGGTCGGCTTCGCGCAGTACGGCGTGCTCTACGCCGCCGCCGCGTCGCTGATCAACCGCACCGAGGACTTGGGCAGCGTGGCCGGGCCGCTCGTCGTGCCGGTCGTCGTCGGCATCATCCTCGCGCAGCTGGGCTTGCAGTTCCCCAACAGCCCGAACGTCGTCATCTGCTCGCTGATCCCGCTGATCTCGCCGTTCGTGATGTTCACGCGCATCATCGTGTCCGACGTCCCGGTATGGCAGATCACGCTCTCGCTCGTGCTCAACGTCGCGACGGCGGTACTGCTCGCATGGCTGTCGGGAAAGGTCTACCGCGTCGGGCTGCTGCTGTACGGCCGCCCGCCGTCGCTGCGGCAAGTGATCGCGACGCTGCGAGGCTAGGGTCCCAGGCACCCTCCGTCGGGTGCGAGCGGTGCGGTGTCGGGCTGCGTGATCGGCGGGACGTCGTTCGTGGGCAGCGGCGGCGCGGGAATCGGCGGGCTCACGGAGGCCTGGAACGCCGCGCCGACCGCCGGATAGCACTGCGCGAGCGCGGTCATGTCGGGCGAGCGCATCTGGTTCATCGTCGCGTTCCACGCCGTCGTCTTGCCGGTCGCGAAGTGCAAGAAGCTGGGCACGTCGTTTGTCGCGTTCACGGTCACGTTCGCCGAGCCCAGAATCTTCGGCGTGGTGAGCCCGGCGGCGCTCGAGAACGTGCGCGTGCACGCGGTCGCCGTTTGCGTCGAGCCGCTGCTGGGCTGCCAAAACGGCTGCGATGCGGGCGCGGGCGATGCGAGCGGAGCGCCGTTCGCGAGCAGGTCGCCGGGCGGCGCGGTGCACGCGACCGGCGCCGCGCGGTTCGCGGCCGCGGCGTACATCGAGTACAGGCTGTACTGCTGGTACGGGTTGATCTCCGCGGACACCATCCCGCCGTAGCGCGCGACGAGCTGAATGCGCTCGCCCAGCACGCCGGTCTGCAGCGCCCAGACGACGCCGAACATCGCGAGCAAAAACACGGGCAGTGCGATCGCCGTCTCGATGAGGGCCTGCCCGCGGGAGCGCAGCACGATCAGCGGCACGCGTAGTCCTTGTCGGCCAGCGCGCCGTGGTACGGCTTGATCGGGATCGTGTTCCACCAGCCCGTCGCGACGGAGAACTCCTCGTTGCTGAACAGCATGAGGTAGCCGACTTTCCCGACGACTTTCGCCTGGTTACCGCCGAAGTCGACGTTGTACCAGTGCTTGCCGTCGTCGGCCGCACCCCCGGTCGCCCACGTCTCGACCGGCTGGAACGGCGCGCCGGTCTGCGGGTTGATGATGACGCCCGGCTGGATCCACTCTTGCGTGACCATCGCGCTGGTCGCGGCGGCGCGGCCGACCGCGGTGAACGCCGGCGGCGTGAACCCGAGGAACGAGGGCACGATGGGATCCACCTTCGCGCAGGTCACGATCTCGATCTGCGCGGGCGCGTAGTCGTCCTTGACGTTCGCATACCCGCCGCCCGGAAGGCCGTTGGTGTTCACGGCCCACACGTTCGCCGACATCTCGACGTCGTTCACTTGACCGGTGCGCCGGCTGACGTCGACGACGTTGTACGCGAAGGCGCAGTCGCCGCCGTTGGCTTGCCCGCACTTCGCCTGGAAATCGGCGACGATCGCGCGCGCGTCCGACTTCGCCTGGTCGAGCGTGTACTGCGAGGCGCGGCTGACGAGCTGCACGTCCGTCGTATAGCGCTGCAGCGACGCCGCGTACGCGCGGCGCAGCTCGGCGAACGTCTGCGCGCACGACGTGGCGCCCGGGCGCGGCGGCTGGCAGCTCGCGTCGTTGTTCGCGGCGAGCATCATTGCGCCGATCAGCTGTCGCAGCCTGTATTCTTCCACCGCGGCGGCGTAGAGCAGCGCGACCTGCTGGTTCCAGGCCGACGTCTGCACCGACAGCGCGCCGGCCGCGGCGGCGTCCGCCGCGTTCTGCGCGCGGATCTGCCAGCGCAGCACCTGTCCGTACTGGAGCGCCGCGAACGCCATCATCAGCGCCATGGCGATGCCCATCGTCCAGAGCGGGAGCGTCTGCCCGCGCGAGTGCGAGATCAGCATCCGGGCCCGGGCGCGGTCGGGTGCAGCGGCGAGACCTTCCAGTTCCACTGCTGGCCACCGCCCGTGTTGTCCCAGCCGTGCACGGTCTGAATGCACGGATCGATCGCGGGGTCGAGCCACGCGCCGGTGGACGTCGGAGCGGGGTTCACGGCCGTGGCGATGCCGTGCGCGGCGATCCGCGCGAGCTCCGCCTGGATGTTGGCGTAGACGTTCTGGTGCAGCATCATCGCGGAGTAGACCGAGCCGGCGCCGATCCCGTTGCCGGGCTGCGACCAGTTGTCGGCATCGAGATACTCCGCGATGCCGAGCGTGGTCGTATGCGCGTTCGTGCAACCGCGGTCCACCTGCACCGCAAAGCAGTCGTGCATCAGCCGGAAGCCGATGAAGTACGGCGGCGCGTTGCCGTCGTCGCCGAAATACGTCTGGTTGGGCGTGCCTGCGCCATTGTACGTGGTCGAGTCGATGTCGAAGCCCGGGTTCGACACGAGCATCTTGCCTTCGATCGCGCCCGAGCCGACGCCGACTTTCGGCAGCGCCTTGCCCAGGCCGACGTCCGTCATGTCGACGCTCGCCTGGAAGTGCCACGGCCGCACGACCTGCAGCCCGCCGTGGCGGTTCTGCGGATCGGTCGCCTGGAAGTCGACGGGGACGCTCGTCGTGTCCGCGCTGTTCGTCGCGACGGAGATCGCGGCGCCGGGGACGAGCGGGAACGGTCCGGCGGCGGCGGCTTTGGGATCGTTCCCGAGCACGGCGGCGTGCGCGGCGACGAACGCCGCGCCGTCGGACGAAAGCTGCGTCCACCCGATGAGGCCGAGCTCGAACATGCCGAAAAGCAGCGTCAGCGTGATGCCCAGCGTCACGGCCGTCTCAGGAAGCGCCGCCCCGCGCGTCCATCTCACGGCCCGGTCTGCCCTTTCGTGAGCGCCTGCGCCATGTTGACCAGCCCGGTCGAGATCGCGCTCGACATCGTATTCAACCCCGTGATGGCGACCACAGCGACCAGCGCGAGGAGCAAACAGTACTCGTAGAGCGTCGCTCCCTGCTCGTCGCGCAGAAGCGCGAGAAACGCGTTCACCGTGAGATCACCTCCGGGGTCATGACGAACACCACGTCGGTCTCCGCCTTCTGATAGCGCGTGGAGCGGAACAGCTTGCCGAGGATCGGGATGTCGCCCAAGCCCGGAATCTTGTCGACGTTGCGCGTCTCCTGGCGGCGCAGCAGCCCCGCCATCACGATGCTCTCGCCGGACTTGGTCACGACGTCGGTCGTGATGCGGCTCGTCTTGAACGCCGGCAAGCTGTAGCCGGCGACCGTGATGCCGTTCTGAAAGTCGAGATCGGACACTTCGGGCGTGATCTTCGAGTCGACGCCGCCGTCGGCGAGGATCGTGGGCGTCACCTGGAGCCGCACGCCGTACTCCTTGAACTGCACGGTGACGGTGCCCAGGCCGCTCGGAACGATGTACGGGATCTCGCCGCCGACCAAAAAGTTCGCCTGCGTTCCGGGCATCGCGACCAGGCTCGGCGACGAGAGCACGCGCGCGTTGCCGTTGCGCATCAGCGCGTCGAGCGTCGGAGCGAGGAAACGCGCGCGCACGAACGGCGCGATGGTGGTGCCGCGCCCGCGGACCGCAAGATCCCCGGGGTTCTCGAAGACCGGGAAGTTCGGATCGAGGTACGTCACCTTACCGCTAGAGTCGATCTCGGCGCCCTGGAGGCGGATGCCGAGCTGCGTGAGCGCGGTCTTGTCGACCTCGAGGACGTACACGTGCGTGTCGACCTGCTGCGTCGTGTCGAGCACGAGCCGGTCGATGACCTTGCCGTCGGCTGCGAGCTGCGAGCCCGACATGCTGCGCACGCGCTGCAGCACGCCTTCGGCCGCGACGCGGTCGCGCACGCGCCCGCTGACGATCACGTTGCCCTTGGCGTCGTAGTCGACGTGCACGTCGCGCGCGTCGGCCGCGGAGCCGAGCGCCGCCTGCAGGTCGCCGAGCGGCCGCGCGACCGTCACCGCGTTCACGATGTCGTACTTCTGGTTCTTCGCGAGCACGGTGAAGCGCCCGAGCACGTCCGCCACGCGGTTGGCCTGGCCCTGATCGGAGACCCCGCCTTTCACTACTAAGGCACGTCCGATCGGCTCGACCGTGACGCCGGGCTGGTCCAGGGTGGTGCGCAGCATCTGCGCGAGATCGTCCAGCGTCTGTTCGGTGACGGTCACGTCGTACTCGCGCCGGCCCGCGTTCGTCCACACGAGCACGGTCGTGTGGCCCGGGGCCTTCGCGTTGACGATGATCTGCTGCGTGCCGACGGGGACCACCCCGGCGATACGGCCGTCACCCACGGCGACGCGCGTGAGTCCGGGCGCCTCGATCGTCGTCGAGCGCCCCGAGGGGAGCGATATCGCTGCGATGGGCTGCGCGAACGCCGGAGCGGCGATCGCGAGTGACGCGACGATGGACGGGAAGCAAGCCAGCGGTTTCATCCGACTTCGTTCTGCCCGCCCGAGTCCCGTAAACGCGTCAACGTCCCGTCGACGGATGGTAAAACTTCCTACGTTCACGCGAGTCGAAGGTCCTAGTAGCGGTATGACCCTCCCGTGACTCTCTGGATGCGGCGCCTCGGTGCGACGATTGTCGCTTCGGCGTTCCTGATCTCTCCGGCTACCGCCCACACCGGAACCCCGCTTATGCGGGTGGCTCAGGCGGCGGGCTACGTCTATTCGTGGTCGGCGTCCGCATCCGAGGTCACGCTCTCGCGCCCCGGCCTCACGATCGTCCTTCGGCCCGGCAACCGCCGGTACGAGATCAACGACCGCGTGGCGTACGCCAGCGAAGCACCCGCCTACGAGAACGGCGACCTGTTCGTTCCCGCCGACGTCGTGACGCAGCTGCGCGCACTTGCCGGTGCCACCCCGGTGTCGCGTGCCACGGAGGGCGCGCGCCCGGGTCCGACCCTAGCTCAGCAATCTGGAAAGCTGACGATCACGGCACGCAGCGCGGTGGGCCGCGCGGCGATCGTCGTCGACGGAACGGCGCCCGGTCCGGTCCCCGTCACGATAACCCTCGCCGGGACGATGTCCAAGGACATCCCCGACGTGGTGCTCGGCCGCGTCACGCTCGCCACGGACGGCACCTTCCACGCGACGCTCGCAGTCGCCAACATCCCTCGCGGCAGCGTCGTCACGGTCACCGCGACGTCGCTGCCCGGGGTCACTCCCGCCACGGCCCGCGTCACCGTCGACGCGCCGCACCCCGAGATCAACACGGATCTCGACCACCTCCCCAAAGATCCCAAGTAATGCGTCCTCTCGGAGAAGGAGCTCTCGTGCAAAACTTCCTCGCCATGATCAACGACGACGAAGGTGCGACCCTCGTCGAATACGGCCTCGTCGTCTCGCTGATCGCCGTTGCGTGCATCGTCGCCATGCAGACGCTCAGCACCAACATCCAAGGTACCTTCGACTACATCGGCACCAAGCTCAACGGCGTCCAGAAGTAGGCTCGCGTGACGCCGTTCGTCGTCGTTCTTGCGGCGGCCGCGCTCGCGGCCGCCGCCTGCGACATTCACTCGCGCCGGATCCCGAACGTGCTCACGGGCACGCTCGCGGCCGCGGGCGTACTGACGGCCGGCATCACGCGCGGCTTACCCGGCGCCGGCGTCGCGCTCGCGATGCTCGCCGTCATGCTGCTGATCGGAACCGTCGCGCACGCGCGCGGCTGGTTCGGAGGCGGTGACGTGAAGCTGCTCGCGGCAGGATGCTGCGGGCTGATCCCGTCGCAATCCGCCGACTTTCTGCTCTATACGGCGTTGTGCGGCGGCCTGCTGTCGCTCTACGCGCTCGCATCGTCGCGCGGGATAGCGACGATGTTCATCACTTGGCGTCTCCCCGCGACCGGCACGCGGCTCCCGTACGCGGTCGCCGTCTGCGGCGGCGCCCTCTGTCTGTGGGTGGCACTCCTATGTCCCGCGTTCTTGCTCGTCCGTTAGACACGCGCACCATCGCGCTCTCGGTCGCCGGCGTTCTCGCGCTCGGGACCGGCGTTCTAACCTTCAACTATCTCGCGTCCGTCGGCCATGCCAACGCGCCCGTCGCACAGCGCACCGTCCTGATCGCCGCCAAAGCGATCCCCGCGCACGCAACCGTCACCGCCGACATGGTCAACGCCACGCAGCGGCCCAGCAGCGCCGTCGATCCCGACGCGTTCGTCGTCCCCGCCGCGGCGGTCGGCGGCATCGCGGTCAACGACATCCCCGCCGGCAGCCAGGTCACAGCATCCAAGCTGATGCGCGCCGCCTCATCGACGTTTCCGTCGCGGGTCGGCCACGGGATGCGCGCCGTCGCGATCCCCATTGACCGCGTGAAGAGCGTCTCGAACCTCGTGAAGCCCGGCGACCGCGTCGACGTCATCGCCGTGACCAGCCCGCGCACGGACGTCGCGCCCAAGGCGATGACGATCATCCGCGGGGCGAAGGTGCTCTCGATCGGGCAAACGATCGATCCGACCACGACCGCAACACCGGCACCCGAGAGCAGCAGCCAGTACGGCAGCGCCACCGCCACGCTCGAGGTCAGCCCGGCGCAGGCCGACATGCTCGCGCTCGCCGACATCAACGCGACGCTGCGCCTCGCGCTGCGCCCGCCGGACGAAGCGCTGCGCAGCCAGCCGACGGAGAAGCTGACGTTTCCCGCGGGTCAGGTTCGTCCCGTGATGCCGCCCGGCGGCGGCGGCGCGCCGATGCAGCCGCAGGCTGCGCCGCGTCCCGCGG
>JAQBPK010000336.1 GCA_028287565.1 Vulcanimicrobiota bacterium | reverse complement strand
GCGGCGCGCGCGGCGAGCCACGGCGTGACGCCGTTCGCGCCCGCCGCGATCGCCGCGGCGCACCCGTGCGCGTCGCGCGCGAAGCCGTCGCATGCCGCGATCGACGCCTGCAGGCGCAGACCCACCGCGGTGAGGCGCTGGTGCACGGCGCCGGCGGCGAGCACGGCGGGTACCGGGAGCGCGGCGGTACGGTCGTCGAGCACGAGATATGTCGCGCCGTTGCGAACGGCGTGCTCGGCCTGGTTGCAGATCGCGTTGATGCGCGCGCGCAGGGTCGTACCGCCGAAGTCCAGCGCGATGCGGTGCGGCACCAAACGCGCGTCGTATGCGAGCGCGTCGAACGCGCCCTCGTCGAGCAGCGCGGTGTCGACCGCGACGATGCTGCCGGGCGCGGGAACGTCGCCGTTGGTGTCGCCGCTGCCGACGAACGCGCGCATGTCGAACACGAAGCCTTCGCGCAGCGCGTCGATCGGCGGGTTCGTCACCTGCGCGAAGCGCTGGCGGAGATATTCCGTCACCGGCTGGCGGCGTTCGAGGAACGCTGGCGCGGCGTCGTCGCCCATCGACCACATCGGTTCGAGCCCGCCGGCGAGCGACGACACGACCTGCTTCAGCTCGTCGGCCGTGTAGCCGAAGCGCACGAGATCGCGCCGCTGCACGTTTTTATCGACTTCGCGCGGGCTCTCCGTCGCGGGGGGATCGAAATGCCATGACGCGACGGTCGAGCGGAAGTCCGCGTTGTCGCGGCGCAGCGCGCGAAACGCGTCGGGCCGAATCAGCTCGCCGGTTGCGAAACGCACCAGGATGCGTTCGCCGGGACCGAGGCGGCCGCGCTCGACGATGGGATCGTCTTTGCCGAAGTCGACGACGCCGGCTTCGGAGGCCGCGAGCACCTTGCCGGATTCCGTGCGGCACCAGCGCAATGGGCGAAAGCCGCTGCGGTCGAGCGCGGCGCCGACGCGGTCGCCTTCGGCAAACACGATCGCCGCGGGACCGTCCCACGGCTCGACCGTCGGGATGTGCGCGTCGTAATAGGCGCGCAAACGGTCGTCGTCGTCGATCACCGGCGCCAGCATCAGATCGACGGCTTCGTCAACGCGGTAGCCGGCGCCGACCATCGCGTCGAGCGCGACGTCGAACTCGAGCGAGTCGCTCGCGCCGCGCGGCGACACCACGCCGCGCGCGCGCATCCACGCGCGGTTGCCGGTGATCGTGTCGATCTCGCCGTTGTGCGCGACGGTGCCGAACGGCTGCACGAGCCGCCAGCTCGGCGAGGTGTTGGTGGAAAAGCGCTGGTGGAACACCGCGTAGCGCGACGCGCACAGCGGGTCGCGCAGGTCGGCGAAGTACGCGCCGAGCTCGCTCGACGAGAGCAATCCTTTGTAGACGACCTTGGTGGTCGACGCGCTGACGAGCGTCGCTTGGTCGCCCTCGTCGCGCAGCGTCTGGATCACGGCGCGGCGCACCGAGCGCATCCGCTCGCGCGCGTTGCCGGGACCGACGTCGACGAGACACTGCTCGTACGCCGGCGCGCCGGACGCCGCTTGCTTTCCGAGCACGCTGCGGTCGACCGGCGGAACGCGCCACCGCATCGGCTTCACGCCTTCCGAGCGGATGGCGTGCTCGATCTTCGCGCGCATCGCCGCCGCGGCGTCCTCGCCGACCGGCAGGAACACGCAGACCGCCGCCAAGTGCTGCTCGGGCACCCGAACGTGCGCCTCGGCCAGATATTTTAAGAAGATCGCCCGCGGCGTCTCGAGCAGGATCCCGGCGCCGTCGCCGGTGCGGCCGTCGGCGGCGCGCGCGCCGCGGTGCTCCATCGCCCCGACCGCGCTCAGCGCGAGGCGAACGACCTCATGGGTGGCCCCGCGGTGCGAGAGGTCGGCGAGGAAGCCGACGCCGCACGCGTCGTGCTCGTCGTCGTAGCGCATGTGATCTTCGATGATAAGGCCAGCGCCAAGGGCCTGTCATTCGACAAACGGTGCGCCGCATTGGACAAACGGTGAATCAGAGGCGCTTGCGCTTGGCGCTATGGGCCAGGATGACGGTGCGGCGCGCCTCGGAACGAAGTTGCGCGCTCACGGCGGGCTGCTTGGAGATATTCTGCTTGGCGGCGCGCTTCCAGTGCAGGCTGCGCGCGTCGAGCCGCACGTCGCGGCCTTCCCCGCGTGCCGCCGCGATGGTGCGGGCGAGGTCGGTCATCTCGGATTCGCCCAGCACGTGCACGTCCCGCACGTCCACCAGCACCGTCGCGCCTGCGGCGCTCGCAAGCCCGCGCTCGAGCGCGCCGAATGCGGCGATCAACTCGGAGTCGAGCACGCCGATCAGACGAAAGACAACAGGCGACGCAATGGGCTGAGGCTGAGGTGCGTACACGAATCTACTCCTCGGTCGGATGCACCGACTGTACGCTCGCCCTCTGGGAAAGTTGCCTGTTTTAGATGAGAGATCGCTGAGAAACGAGACGTTTCAGCCGCGCAAGCCGAGCGCGACCATCATGCGATAGCCGACGTCCAGCGCGCGCTCGTCGATGTCGAAGCGCGCGTTATGGTGCGGGAACGACGTGTCGAGACCTCCGCGCGCGCCGACGATGAAATACGCGCCGGGGCGCTCTTCCTGCATGAACGACATGTCTTCCGCCCACATTACGATGTCGTGCTCCACCACGTTGTCCGCGCCGAGCTCGCCGCGCCCGACCTCGCGCACGACGTCGTTGACCTCGCGCGAGTTGACCGTCGGCGGATACGACCAGTGATAGTCGAACTCGTAGTCGAAGCGCATCGCCGTCGAGAGCCCTTCGAGGATGCGGCGCATCCGTTCGGGCATCGACTTGCGCACGTCGGCGTCGAAGGCGCGCACGGTTCCCTTCATCTTCGCTTCGTCGGGGATCACGTTGAACGTCGTGCCGCTGACGAACTGTCCGACGGTGACGACGGCCGGGTCTTTCGGCGCGATCTCGCGCGAGACGATCGTCTGCAGCATCGTGACGACATATGCGCCGGCCGCGACCGGATCGACCGCAAGCTGCGGCATCGCACCGTGCCCGCCTTTGCCGCGAATCGTCAGATCGAACTCGTCGGCCGACGCGAAGAACGCGCCGTCGCGCACGCCGATCTTGCCGACGTCGAGCCCGCTGAACAAGTGCAGCGCGAACGTGCGGTCGACGTGCGGGTTCTCGAGCGCGCCGTCGTCGATCATCTTCTTCGCGCCGGCGTAGCCTTCTTCGCCGGGCTGGAAACAGAACACCAGCGTTCCTGGGACTTCGGCGCGGCGCGCGGCCAGCGTGCGCGCGGCGGCGAGGAGGATCGACACGTGACCGTCGTGCCCGCATGCGTGCATGACGCCCGGGCGCGCCGACTTGTACGGCCGCTCATTGAGCTCGGTGATCGGCAGCGCGTCCATGTCGGCGCGCAGGAGCGTCACGGGGCCGGGCTTGCCGCCCTTCAGCGTCCCCAGAACCCCGGTGACGCCGATCCCGGTGCGGACCTCGTCGAGCCCGAGCTTGCCGAGCTCCGCGGCGACGTGCGCCGCGGTCTCGTGCTCGACCATCGACAGCTCCGGCGCCGCGTGCAGCATCCGCCGGGTGGCGACGAGATCGTCGTGCGGGATCGCGGTGGTGGTCATGCGGACGGTCTTTGCGGGACGCGGCGGCGCCGCCTTGGTTTCGGGCCTTGCCGCCCGCGGGTAGCTCGATGAGGTGGCGAGCGCACAGAGCGCCGGCAAGCGCAAGCACATGGTGCCGGGTAACCGCGAGCACTTCGAGGAGGAACGCGAGCCGCGCGGCACCGCCGGGGCGATCGTCGCGGAGTTCGCCGGCACGGTGGTCGTGACGCTGGGAACCGTCGCGCCGGCGGCGGTCGCCCGCGGCCTCGGGCTGCACCTCGGCTACGCGGTGGAGACGGCGTGCACGGGGATCGCGACCACAGCGATGATCTACTCGCTGCGCTACGTCTCGGGTGCGCACTTCAACCCGTGCACCACGCTCGCATTCGCGGTGCGAGGCGACTTCGACTGGGCGCGCGTACCCGGCTACATCGCCGTGCAGTTCCTCGGCGCGATCGCCGCCGGCGCTCTCGTCGTCTGGACCCTGCACCCCTCGCGCGAAGCGCTGCTCCCGCAGATGATGCTCGGCACGTGGCCGGCATTCTGGCTTGAGATCGTCCTGACCGCGATCCTGATCCTCGTGGCGCTGTCGACCGCGAACGTCGCGCGCTTCATCGGCCCGGAATCCGCGATCGCCAACGGCGCGACCACCGTGCTCGACCGCTGGATCGGCGGACACATCTCGAGCGGCTCGATGAACCCGGCACGCACGCTGGGCCCGGCGATCATCGCGGGCGGATTGGCGGACTGGTGGGTCTACGCGACGGCCCCGCTGATCGGGACGGGAATTGCGCTGCTGCTGGTGCGGGGAATGTGGCGCCCAACGCGCAAAGCGGACCCGGACCCGACAGCGGGCTGAACCGCTAGGAGCGGGCGGACGTCAGGCCGCTGCTTCAATATCCGTCGTGAGAAGTCGTCGCCTTTGTACAGCAGCGGCTCACCGGTTGTTTTCGCAACCGCGTACGACATGCAATCGCCGAAGTTGAGCTGCGCGGGATGGCGACCTTTACCGAACGTAACGTACGCTCGCCGCGCCTCGCGCGCTTCATCGGTACCGAACGCGACGACTCGCAACGCCAACTTGTCGTTACCGCGGAACTCCGTGTTCGTCGTACAACAGGTCGTCGGGGTCGCGATCGTCGACATCCGGCATAGCGGAGATACGAGCAACGATCTCATCGACGCTGCGGAACATCTCCTCACGCGACAGGCGCGGCGCAGGTGGCGCCCCGACGCGCTTCAACTCGCCGCGCAACGCCATGATCACAGCCTGGTCGACAGGTTCGCCCGTCGCGGCGGCGAGCTCGTGCGCCAGCCGGTCAGCCTCGCGGTTTTCGATGTGTAGAGCCATCCTGCCCGACTATACCACCAACGCCGGCCGCGGCTAGGCCGGGACCAGCGCGGGGCCCGACTTGTCCCGAAAGTGCGCGTGGACGGCCCATGGGGACGCGGCGGGTTCGTCCCGAGCCTGTCGAAGGACGAACCCACTATGGCGCTTCCGTCCTATGCTCACGGGGCGAGCCCCGTACCGCTCCTCGGGGAGACGATCGGCGACAATCTCGACCGGATCGCGCGGCGCTTCCCCGGCAACGACGCCGTCGTGTCGGTGCACCAGAACCGCCGGCTGACGTACGCGCAGTTCGCGGCCGAGACCGACCGCCTCGCGAAAGCGTTTCTCGCTGCGGGGGTGGAGCATGGCGAGCGCGTCGGGATCTGGTCGCCCAACTCGCTCGAGTGGGTGCTCGTGCAGTATGCGACCGCGAAGATCGGCGCCGTGCTGGTGAACGTAAACCCGGCGTACCGGCTCTCGGAGCTCGAGTACGCGCTGCGGCAGAGCGGCGTCAGCACGCTGGTGCTGCTGGACCGCTACAAGACGAGCGAGTATCTCGCGATGGTGCGCGAGGTGCGCGGGTCGCTTCCCGTGCTGCGCGAGGTCGTGATCATCGGCGACACCGAGCCGGACGAGGGCGAAACCGGCTGGGACGACTACGTCGCGTGCGCGGGCGAAGTGGACGATGCCGCGCTCGCGGGGCGCAAAGCGCGCTGCCAGTTCGACGAGCCGATCAACATCCAGTACACCTCGGGTACGACCGGATTTCCCAAAGGCGCGACGCTCTCGCACCACAACATCCTCAACAACGGCTTCTTCATCGGCGAGGGCTGCCGCTACACGGACGCCGACCGCGTCTGCGTGCCGGTGCCGTTCTACCACTGCTTCGGGATGGTACTCGGCAACCTCGCGATCACCACGCACGGCGCGGCGATCGTGATCCCCAACTGGACGTTCGACCCGCAGCTCACGCTCGAAGCGGTCGTGAAGGAGAAATGCACGTCGCTGTACGGCGTGCCGACGATGTTCATCGCCGAGCTCGCGCTGCCCAACTTCAAGGACTACGACCTGCGCACGCTGCGCACCGGGATCATGGCGGGCTCGCCGTGTCCCGTCGAAGTCATGAAGCGCGTGCAGAGCGAGATGCACATGCCCGAGGTGACGATCTGCTACGGCATGACCGAGACGTCGCCGGTGTCAACGCAGACGATGACCGACGACCCGCTCGAGAAGCGCACGGGCACGGTCGGCCGCGTGCACCCCCACATCGAGGTGAAGATCGTCGACGGCGAAGGCCGCATTCTACCGCGCGACACGCCGGGCGAGCTGTGCACGCGCGGCTACAGCGTGATGCTGGGCTATTGGGAGAACGCGGAGGCGACGGCGCTGGCGATCGACGCGGCGCGCTACATGCACACCGGCGACATCGCGAGTATGGACGCCGACGGCTACGTGAACATCAGCGGGCGCATCAAGGACATGGTGATCCGCGGCGGCGAGAACGTCTACCCGCGCGAGATCGAAGAGTTCTTGTACACGCACCCGGCGGTCAAGGACGTGCAGGTGATCGGCGTGCCCGACGAGCGCTACGGCGAGGAGCTGTGCGCCTGGGTCATCCCGCACGACGGCGCCGCGCTGAGCGAAGAGGACGTGCGCGAGTACTGCCGCGGCAAGATCGCGCACTACAAGATCCCGCGCTACGTGATGTTCGTGGAGGGCTGGCCGATGACGGTGAGCGGCAAGGTCCAGAAGTACAAGATGCGCGAGGAGTCGATTCAGAAGCTGGGGCTGGAAAGCGCGGCGAAGATCGTCACGGCGTAGCCGCGTACGTCGCGCGCAGCTCGCGTTTGAGCAGCTTGCCCGCGGTGTTGCGCGGCAGCGTGTCGGTGAAGATCTCGTAGTACATGCGCACGGAGCGCCGACCGGTGGACGGCGGCGCCGATGGAGTCCCACCGTGCCGTCGCCACATCAGTCGAAAGCTCGCCGGTCTTTCGGCGGTCAGCTGCCGGCGGGTGCCTTTCGCGCGCGCGGCTTGCGAACCGCGCCGGTGCCCTTCTTGGCGGCGGTCGTTACCTTTTCCGTAATCGCGTCGACGACGGCCGCGCCGGCCTGGAGAAGCCCGCCGGCCTGTTCTAGCGTCGTCGCGACCTTGCGCGCGCCGCGCGTCGCCTTCTTCGCGGTGGTTACGACTTTCTTCGCCGTTCCGGTGGCCGCTTTGCGCGTTGCGCCGGCCGCTTTGCGTGTTGCACCGGCCGCCTTGCGCGTCGCCCCTGCGGCCTTCTTGGCGGTCTTCTTCGCGGCGCTCGTCGCGCGTGCGACGGGGTTCTTGTTGCGCGCCGTGCTCTTCTTCGCGGCCGACTTCTTCCCGGTTGATTTCTTCGCGGCTGATTTCTTCGCGCCGCCCTTGGATGCCGACGCCTTGCGCGCCGATGCGGCGGCCTTCTTTCGGCCGCCTTTTTTTGCTGCTGCCATCGAGTGGATTTCCCTCCGGACTCCAAATGCGAATGGGATCGTTGCTCATAGCCTTCCCATGACGGCACGCGTACAAACGGCCGCTTGGGTTCCGAGCCGTCCAAATAGCGAAAGCAAAGGCCCGCCGCGACCGGAGTCGCAACGGGCCTCGCGAATCAGCGCTGCTCCGCTATTGGCGGCGTTTGCTGCTGATCGTTCCGCTCGTCGTCGTGACGGTGACGTTCACGCCGACCGAGCCGCCGTGATTGTCCGATACGACGATCGTGCACGTGCCCGCCGCCACGGCCGTGACGGTGAACGTCGCGCTCGGACCGCTGCCGGATGCCGGCGAGAACGTCGCGATGCCGGCGCACGACGGTGAGCCGTTCGCCGCGTTCAGCGGTCCCGTGTAGTTGTTCTCGGTAACCGTGAACTGGGCGCTCGACCCGGCCGACGTGAGCGACAGCGACACGGCGCTGCCGCCGATCGGCGCCGGCACCGGTGTCGGTGTCGGGCTCGGCGTCGGCGTGGGCGTCGGTGTCGGCGTCGGCGTGGGCGTGGGTGTCGGCGTAGGCGTCGGCGTAGGCGTCGGCGTGGGTGTCGGCGTCGCTGTGGGAGTCGGAGTCGGCGTCGCACCGACCGCGGTCGGTGTCGGCGTCGGCGTCGGTACCACGGGGCCGCTGTTGAACGCAGGCGGGTTCGTGCCGCCGCCTTCGCAGCCGGTGAAGATCGCCGCCGACGCGATCGCGATCGCGGCGAGCGCGTTGCGAAGCGTCATGTGCGATCCCTCTCTCTTGGCGCGCATCTCAGTACACCAGCTTTCCGACGCGCCCGGGGTTGAGCCCCGTGCCCGATTCGGCGAACCAGATCGAACCGTCGGGTGCGACCCCGATCCCCTTGAGTCCGAGCCCGGTCACCGGCGATGTGTACTCCGAAACCGAGCCGTTGACCGAGGCGCGGCCAATTTTGTCGAGGCCGGACTCGGTGAACCAGAGCGCGCCGTCCTTGCCGGCGGTGATGCCGATCGGGTTCGACGATGCCGTGACCGTGGGGAACTCGTTGATCGTCGGCGCGGGCCAGCCGGCCGGGTTGAGCCGCGCAACGCGGCTCGTTCCGAACTCGGTGAACCACATGCACGGTCCGCCGCCGCAGCTCGTCTCCGTGGCGGGTCCGCGCACGATCTGTGTCGGGGCGCTGCCGGTGGCAATCGGCACCTCCGTGATCGCGCCGAACAGCATCGGAATCCGGCCGAGCTGATCGACCGCGTTCTCGGTGAAGTACAGGTTCAAATCGGGTGCGGGCGCGATGCCGTACGGGTGAGAGTTCGGCGTCGGGACCGTGGTCTCGCCGGACACGCCGGACGTGATGCCCTGGAACCCGACGTGGTTGCCGGTGAAACCGGTGAACCAAATGTTGCCGTCACCGCGGTCGGTGAGCAGCTGCGGCCCGTCGCCCGCGAAGAGCGTGCTGAACTCGGTGTACGCGCAGGCCGTCGTCACACGGGTGATCTTGCTGCCGGCGAACTCCGTGAACCACAGGTTGCCGTCGGAGGCGCCGATGATGCCCTGCGGATTCGACGCCGCGGTCGGTATGGCCGGGCACTCGGTGACGACGCCGGCGGGCGTGATCTTCGCAACCGTGTTGCCCGGGAACTCGGTGAACCACATGTTGCCGTCGCTGCCCGCCGCGATCCATTGCGGCCGGTTGGCCGCGACCGGGATGGAGAACTGGTAGAAGGTCGGCGTCGGCGTGAACGCCGCCGCCTGGGTCGCGACGCCGGTCGCTCGCGCGACGACGAACGCGACCGGACCGTCGGGCAAGCCGCTGTTGAGCGTCCCACCGTTGTACGTCAGCGTCGCGGTCGTGGACGAGTTCGGCAGCGTGGTCGTGGACAGCGATAGCGTGCCGCTGTTGGTGTCGTCGCTGATCGAAAGACGGATCGGCGTGCTGTAGTCGCCGGGACCGACGATGGTGTTGCCGTCGGCGTCTTTCGCGGAAACGTTCACGTTGACGGTCGCCGGGACACCGGCGTTCGGCGCCGGGTTGCTGAGCGCTACGGTGAGCGAGACGATGACGCCGTTCAGAACGGCGGTGACGGTGTTGGCCGAGCCGCTCACGATGTTCTTCGTCACCGAAGCGCGGCTCAGGACGTTGCCTTGTCCGTTCTGCTCGTCGTACGTTGCGAACGCGAACGTGTCGGTTCCGATCGGCGCATCGATCACGATCGTGCTGGCCGGCGCGTTGAGGTACTGCGGATTACCGTTGTTCACGGTGACCGAGACGCTGCGCGCCGTGGCGGGAACGTATTTCGGCGCGCGGAGCGTGGACTGCGTGCTGCTGTTCCACTTCATGGTGAAGGTCACGCTCGCCGTACCCTTTGACGGCGCCTGGGGCACCGCGGCCGTTCCAGGCGTCGCGGTGCCGCCGCCGCCGGAGCAGCCGGCAACCAGAACGGCGAGCATCGCCGCGCCGAGGAGGCGAGTTCCGAGCGATCTCGGAGGACGGTTCAAGGGCAAAACGCCCATACGCATATCTCCTCTACCGGAAATGCTGAGAGCGGGGGAAGGGGGGACACGATCACCCGGCTCGTACCGGCGAAGGCTCATCCATGAGTCGACCTTACGGCCGCCCGGTCCGTGGTGCTTGGAACATGCGCAGCGAGTTTCCTTGCTTGAATCGTAGCATGAACTTTACATTTGGCGAAGCTCACACCGCCGCGGTGCTCGGCGCCCCGCCGCCGGAAGCGTTCGCAGGAGTCGACGCCTCCCGCGCGCGAGTATTCGCGGTTCTCACTTCTCATGGTCCAGGGGATCGACTCGATGGCGAAAACCACGGCCACGCGCGGGCGTGAGCTCGACCGCGCGGGGTTGAGCGACGAGCAGCTCGTCGCGATGCTCCGCAACATGCTGCTCCAGCGCCAGCTCGACAACCGCGGATTTCAGCTCAATCGCCAGGGCAAGATCCCGTTCGCGCTGGGCTCCGAAGGTCACGAAGCGGTTCAGTCGGGCGCCGCGATGGCGTTTAAGCGCGGCGCCGACGCGCTGGTGCCGTACTACCGCGACCTCGGGCTCGCGCTCGGCGTCGGGATGACGCCCTTCGAGATCCTCTCCTCGCTGTTCGCGCGCGTCACCGACCGTTCGATGGGCCGCCAGTTCCCCAACCACTACACCAACCACGATCTGGGCGTGCTCTCGATCTCGTCGATCATTGCAGCCCACTGCACGCACGCGGTCGGCGTCGCGGCCGCGTTCAAGTACCGCGGCGAGAGCGGGCGCGCGGTCATCTGCTCGAACGGCGAGGGCGCGACGTCGCAAGGCGAGTGGCACGAGTCGGTCAACTACGCCGCCGTGCACGGCCTCCCAATCGTGTTCCTTGTGCAGAACAACGAGTGGGCGATCTCCACGCCGCAAGACATGCAGATGAAGGTCGCCAACGTCGCCGACAAGGCGCCCGGCTACGGCTTGCCGGGCGTCGTCACCGACGGCTTCAGCCCGATCGCGACGTACAAGACGATGAGCGAAGCGCTCGAGCGCGCGCGCACCGGCGGCGGGCCCACGATCGTCGAGGCGAAGTGCTACCGCTTCCTCTCGCACTCGACGGACGACGACGACCGCACGTACCGCTCGCGCGAGGTGATCGAGGAGCGCCGCAAGCTCGACCCGGTGCCGCGCTTCGAGCAGGTGCTGATCGAAGCGGGCGTGATCGACGAAGCCCGCGCGAAGCAGCTGAAGCAAGAGGTGCTGCGCGAGACGAACGAAGCGACCGACTCCGCCGAAGCGCAGCCGTACCCGGCCCCCGAAACGCTCTACACCAACGTCGTCGCGGGCGATCATCGCCCGTGGCAGGAGTTCGAATCCTGATGACCGCCACCGCGCAGCAGCAGACCGGGACGACGGTGATGACCAACGTCGAGGCGGTGCGCACCACGCTGCACGACGCGCTCGTGCGCGACGACCGCGTGCTGATCATGGGCGAGGACGTCGGCGCGCGCGGCAACGTCTTTCTCATCACCAAGGGGTTTCTCGAAGAGTTCGGCGCCGAGCGCATCATCGACACGCCGCTCGCCGAGGCGTCGATCGTCGGCGTCGCGATCGGGATGGCGATGGAAGGGCTGCGGCCGATCGCCGAGATTCAGTTCGCGGACTTCATCTATCCCGCGTTCAACCAGATCGTCGGTGAAGCGGCGAAGACGCGCTATCGCAGCAACGGCGACTACACGTGCCCGCTCGTGATCCGCACGCCGTACGGCGGCGGCGTGCGCGGCGCGCTCTCGCATTCGGTCTCGATCGAAGCGCTGTTCTACCACGTTCCCGGGCTGACCATCGTCGCGCCGTCGACGCCGGCCGACATCAAGGGACTCCTCAACGCCGCGATCGAGTGCCCGGACCCGGTGCTGTTCCTCGAGCACAAAAAGACGTATCGCAGCGTGAAGGGCGAGGTTCCCGCCGGCTACTACACGATCCCGATCGGCAAAGCCGACGTGAAGAAAGCCGGCACCGACGCGACCGTCGTCAGCTACGGATACAACCTGCACCAGGCGCTCGACGCCGCGAACCGGCTCGAGAGCGAGGGCATCTCGGTCGAAGTCGTCGACCTGCGCTCGATCCGGCCGATGGACAAGACGACGATCCTCGAATCCGTGCGCAAGACGCGCAAGCTGCTGATCATCCACGAGGACAACAAGTTCGGCGGGATCGGCGCGGAGATCAGCGCGATGGTCGCGGAGGAAGCGCTGTTCGACCTCGACGCGCCGGTGCGCCGCCTCGCGGGCCCGGACGTGCCGGCGATGGGCTACGCGGCGCCGCTCGAGGACGAGTTCATGACGTCGACCGACGAGATGGTCGAAGCGATGCGAGAGTTGGCGAAATTCTGATGGCCACTACCATAACGATGCCGCAGCTGGGCGAGACGGTTACCGAAGGCACCGTCGCGCAGTGGCTCAAGAAGCCCGGCGACAGCGTCGAGAAGTACGAAGCGTTCGTCGAGGTGTCGACCGACAAGGTCAACGCCGAAGTTCCCTCGCCGGTCACCGGCGTCATCCGCGAGCTGATCGTCAAGGAAGGCGAGACGGTGCCGACGGGTGCGCCGATCGCGATCATCGACGACGTCGCGGCCGGCGCCGAAACGCCCGCGCCGAACGGCAGCGCCTCGCCGTCCGAGCAAGTCGCGGCGTCGGCCGGCTCGTCGAACGCGGAAGCGAACCGTCAGGCGAGCGACGAGCCCGTCCCCGGCGGCAACGTCGGTCTTGGCGGACCGGCGTACGACTCGCCGTCGAACGGCGCGCGCGGCGGACCGCCGAACACGATCGCGACGAACAACGGCGCGAACGCGCCACACAAGGTCATCGGCCACGACGGCGGCTCCTCGCCGCAAAAGATCATCACGCACGACGGGGCGAGCATCAACGGCGTCCGCACGTCGCCCGCGGTGCGCCGGCTCGCGCGCGAGCATCAGGTCGATCTCGCCCGCGTGAGCGGCACGGGCGACAACGGCCGCATCACCGCAAACGACATCCTCGCCGCCGCAAAGGCCGGCCCGAGCGCCGGCGTCGCCGCGACGATCGGCGCCGACAATGCGGAGTACGTCGCACCTGCGTCGGTGCAGCGAGCCGCGGCGCCGGCGGCGCCTCCCGCCGCCGCGCCGGCGACTGCACCCGCCGCGTCCGCGCCCAAACCGCCGGGGACCGCAAAACCCTCGGACGCGAACGCGCAGCCGGGTGAGCTGATCCCGCTCACGCCGGTGCGCAAGATCATCGCGCAGCGCATGGTCGAGTCCAAGCACACCGCGCCGCACGCGTGGACGATGACGGAAGTCGACGTCACCAACGTGTGGAAGTGGCGCGCGCGCGAGAAAGACGCGTTCGAGAAAGCGTACGGCGTCAAGCTCACGCTGCTGCCGTTCTTCATCCGCGCGGCGGTCGAGTCGCTCGCGGCGTTCCCGCTCATGAACGCATCGTTCACCGACGAAGGCATTCGCGTCCATCGAGACGTGAACGTCGGCATCGCGATCGCCGCCGACGGCGTGCTCGTCGTGCCGGTGATCCGCCACGCCGACCAGCTGTCGATCAAGGGCATCGCGCTGGCCGCGGGCGAGCTTATCGACAAGGGTCGCCGCGGCAAGCTCGGCGCCGACGATCTCGCTGGCGGCACGTTCACCGTGAACAACACAGGCGCGAACGGGTCGATCCTCTCCGCGCCCATCCTCGTCCCGGGCCAAACGGGCATCGTCACGACCGAAGCGATCGTCAAACGCCCGGTCGTGCGCGAAGACGACGCGATCGCGGTGCGCTCGATGATGAACGTGTGCCTCTCGCTGGACCACCGCGTGGTCGACGGAGCAGTCGCCAGCGGCTTCTTGAGCGATCTCAAGAAGCGGCTCGAAGCGATGGGACCGGCAGGATCGCTTTAGTGGTGGCTTCGGGCGTCGCCCGAAGCCGCCAGGCGTGGCGGTCGGTACTCTTGCTGATTGCATTGCTTTGTGGCGCCACGCCTGCTGCAACGAGTGCAGCTATCGACGACGAGCCCGGGGGTCTTGCGCCGGCGAGCACGACGCTCGGGCGCGTGCGGGCGCTTTACGAGCGCGCTCATCCGCGCGACCACTCGCGCGCCGTGACGATGATGGAAGACTGGCGGTTGTTCCAGGACGGCACCGTCGGCTCGTACCGCGTGAACCGGATCGGCAAGGACGTGCGCGAGATGACGACGCTCGGCCCGCTCGCGTACGAGCGCGGCGTCCTGCACGGCGTGCACTGGGAGCAGAACCGCAACGGCATCGTCTTCAGCTATCCCGGCATTCACGATCAGCGCGACGCGGTCAGCGACCGGGCGTTTCGCGACCCGAGCGACGAGCGCAACGTCCACCTCATCGGCGAGTCCCCGTTGCTGAACGCGTACGTCGTCGAGGTGAACCCGTCCAACGGCCGGCACGAGTGGCGGTACATCGACAAGCGCACCGGTAACCTCGTGCGCCGTGAGTACATCGAGCGGCGGCGCCGCTACACCTCGACCTACGACGATTACCGCACCGCCGACGGCGTTGCCGAGCCGTCGCGCATGCGCACCGTGGACTCGCTCGGCAACGAGCGCGAGCAGATCCTGGTGAACCGCTCGTTCGACCAAACGCCCGAGCAGCGGGACGTCGACATGCCTCCGTCGCGCCGCGTCGTCGAGTTTCCCGAGAAGCAGCAGACGGTGCGCCTGCCCGTGCGCTTCGCCAACGGCCTCGCGGTAGTGCGCGTGATCGTCGGCCGCGGTGCGTACGACTTCTTGCTCGACTCGGGCGCCGCGGGAATCGTGGTCGATCCGTCGGTCGTCGACCAGCAGAACCTCGACCGCTACGGGCAGCGCGTCGGCGCGACGCTCGGCACGTTCCCGGAATCAACGACAATCATCCCGCAGATGACGATCGGCGGTTTGCGCATGCGCAACATCGTGACGCGCGTCGTGAAGATCCCGTTCCGCGTCGACGACCGAACGCACGTCGCGGGGCTGCTCGGGTTCGACTTCTTCGCCGACGCGGTCGTGCACGTCGACCTCGCGAAGAACCTCGCGGAAGCGATCTCGCCCGATCGCTTTCACGCCCCCGCGGACGCGAGCGCGGTCGGCATCGCGCTCGACGACAAGACGCCCGCGGTCGGCGCCCGCGCCGGCAGCGCGAACGGCCGCGTGGTGCTCGACACCGGCGCGAACCGCACCGTGTTCGAGACGGCGTTCGCGGAACGCGGCGACTTCGCGCCCGAGCGCGTCGCCAGCATCACGCACGTGCGCGGCATGGGCGGCTACGCGAACGCCGAGCCGACGCGCCTGCCCGCGTTCGAGATCGGCGGCATCTGGACGCGCGGCGCGACCGCCGACGTCGCGAACGCGGACCTCGGCACCGAAGACATCGACGGCATCATCGGCACCGACCTACTGCGCACGTACGACATGTGGTTCGACTACCGCCTAAGCACGGTGTACATCAGGCGCGCAAAACGCTAGTCGTCGCGTTGCAAGCAACGCGACGTGGATCCAGCGCCACGCGTGGCGCCTGACGCCGCCGGCCCGATTGTCGGCGAACCCCCTTGCCGATCAATGCCCGTCGCTCGACCAATGCGGCGGGTCGCTTGCGAGCTTCATCACGCCGTACGATGCGCCGATTCCCCACAGCGACTGGTTCGCGCCGTCGCGCGGCTCGGTTTCGACCGCCAGGTGACGGCCTTTGCCGTCGGAGATCGTGAGGTCGCCGGTCCACTCGATGTCCATGTCGATCGCGAGGCCTTGCGTGTGGCGCGACGCGAGCACCGGCGCGTAGGCGATCTCGTATGCGGCGACCATCGCTTGCGCCGCGGACACCGACTCGGCGTCCGATGGGTGCACCCAGCCGATGCCGACACCGTTGAGCGGCGGGATCGCGCGCGGCGAGATCTGGCGGTTCGCGAGCTGATAGCAGTAGTGCATGAGATACGCGCGCTGCTTGGGCCGGAACGTCGCGTTGACCGACACGGCGGCGTTTCCCGCGACGAGCGCGTCCAAGAACCGCTTCACCTTGCCGCGGAACGGCTCGATCAGCGTCTCCACGCTGCTGCTCGCCGGAAAGCGCGCGCACCACTGGGGTCCGCTCAGCTCGTTTGACATCGCCACCTCGCTTGATCTGGTGGAACGCCCTTCTCGCCGCCCTCGCTCGGGGCCCCTGCGGGGCGGCGCCGCCTCATCCGTTGCGGTGCGTTCGGCGGCGGCCCGCGCGTTCGTTGAGCAGGACCGACGTGATGAACGGGGTCTTGCTTTCCGCGTACGAGTCGCGGTCATCGCGGTAGCGCTCCGCGAGCTCGTGCTTGAGCGCGGCGTACGCCGCAGCGAGCTGCGGATCCGCACGCAGCGCGTCGCGCAGCGTGAGGTGCGCCTGCAAAGGCGCGGAACCCGCAGCACAGACGTAGAGGTAATGGCGCGGGAGGTCACGCGTGGCGCGGAACGCTTCGCGGCCCACGATCCCGAGATCGCCCAGATGCGTGTAGCCCAGCACCGTGAGCCGCCGCACCACCTCGTCAAGATCTTCGGCGTGGCGCATCACGACATCGATGTCGATGATCGGCTTCGCGTCCAGCCCGGGAACGGCGGTGCTACCGACGTGCTCGATGCCGGCGGCGAGCTCGCCGAGCGCCGGCGCGATGAGGTCGCGCAGCTGCTCGAACGCCGCCGGCCACGCGGAATCGTACGGCACCACGACCACCGGTTCGGCGCGCTGCTCAGGGGAGATGGGATCGATCCGCGGGTCCTTCATCGCAAGTCCAAGATCGTCGCGAGATTCGCGCGCGCGTCCACGAGCGGTTCGATCGCGCCGCTCGCGGACGTCATCAGCGTCGTGACGCCGGGGCCGTGTCCGGCTATATGCGACATGCCGTGCGCGACGATCGCAATCGTAATCGCACCCGTGCGGTAGACGCGGCCGAACGAGTTGTCCGCATCGAGGATCGCGACGAGATCGCCGAGCCGCAGCTCGTCGAGACCGAACTCGCGCACCGTCGCATCGTCGAAGCACTGGATGTCGTAATCGCCGCGCGCGACGGTTTGCCGCCCGAGGCCCGAGCCCATCACGCGCGCCGGAACGGTCCGCGCGACGCGCACCGAAAAGCGCCCGCCGTCGCGCTCGACCCCGAGCTTCTCGAAGAAGTCCGGATCGCAGTTGAACACCTTCACGTCGCCGGCATCCGCGATCTCCAGACCCGTGCCGACCGCGCGCACGCGGATCTCGTCGCCGAGCTGCATCCGCTCCATCACCGCCTCCGGGAAGTCGACCATCACGTGCTCCACGCCGCCGTGCTTGCCGGTCACGACGCCGCGCTCGCCTTTCGCCTCGCCGCTCGTCACCGTCGCGACGTTGCCGACGCACGCGAACGTGCAGAACGCGCGGTTCACCTTGTCGTCCGGATGGCGCACGCTCACGCCCGGCTCGATGTGATCCGCCTCGAACGCGAACGCGCCGTCGCCGACGCGCACGTTGAGCGTGATGCCGCCGACCGACGGCAGGATGCGCGGCACGCCGTCGGCGCCGACGTCATAGAGCGAGGACGCCAGCAGCGGCGGCGCGGCCTGCCCGCTCAGGACCTGCGCCACGAGTCGGGAGCGATTGGTCGTCACGGCGAAACCCGTGGGCTGTGCAAATCCGCAAGTCCTTCACGTTCGAGGCCGCGCACGTGCTCCCGCACCATCCGGGCAAGTGCGCGCGCCTGCACGGGCACTCGTACCGCCTCGACGTCGCGCTGGAAGGACCGCTCCAGGCGACGGGCCCGGCCGCCGGGATGGTCGAGGACTTCGAGGTCGTCTCCCGGGTGGTCAAAGCGGCCGTCATCAACGAGCTCGACCACCGGTCGCTCAACGAGCTGCTGGACAACCCGACCGCGGAGAACCTCATCGTGTGGATCTGGGAGCGGCTTGAGCATGAGCTCCCTCATCTTGCCGAGTTGACCTTATGGGAGACTCGGAAGGCCTGCGTCGTTATCAGGAAGGGCGATCCTCTGACCCATGCGGGTAAGGCCTCGGAGAGCCCAACCAATCGACAGGAGCTACCACTTCCATGATCCGCAGACTCTCCACCATCCTCGCCGCTGCCGCGGTCGCGTTCGTGCCGCTCGCCGCTTCCGCCCAAATCTCGGCCGGGACCGAGCTGAGCGGGACGATCGACCAGTCGATCGACTCGAAGTCGGCCGTCGTCGGCCAGCGCTTCACGATGTCGAACGTGCACTCGCAGGACAACAACATCAACGGCGCCACGATCTACGGCCACGTCGACTCGGTCCGCGCCGCCGGCCAGGGGCGCTCGGCGCAGATTTCGCTAGCGCTCGACAAGCTGCGCACGCGCTCGGGCGGTTCGTACGCGCTCGACGGCCGCGTGGTCGCCGCGCAAGAGAACACCAAGAGCAACGCCGTGAACGAAGCGGGCGGCGCCGTCGCCGGCATGATCGTCGGCAACATCCTCGGCAAGAAGCTCGGCACGAACGCGGGCGGCCTGCTCGGCGCTGCCGGCGGCTACATCTACGCGAAGAACGCCAAGCAGAACGTGACGATCCCGGCCAACTCGGCCGTCACCGTGCAGGTGATTCGCGCACGCCGCCAGGCCGGACGCTAAAGGCCCAGTTGCTGCAGCTCGCTGAGATCTTCTACAGCGTTCAGGGCGAGGGGACGTGGACCGGGACACCCGCTGTCTTCGTCCGCCTCGCCGGCTGCAATCTCAGCTGCTCGTTCTGCGACACCGACTACTCGCTCAAATTCTTCGCAAGCACCGCTGAAGTGGTCGTTCGCGTGCGCGCCGAGGGCGGCGCGTGCCCGATGGTGATCCTCACCGGCGGCGAGCCGCTCGCGCAGCGCGAGACGCGCGCGCTGATCGACGCCCTGCGCGCCGACGGCCGCCGCGTCCACATCGAGTCCAACGGCACGATCCCCACCGATCTCCCGGACGACGTGTGGCTGACCGTGTCGCCCAAGGAGCGGCTCGCGCCCGAGATGGCGCGGCGCGCGAACGAGGCCAAGCTGATCGTCGACGGCCGCGTGCCGGAGGAATGGCTCGGCGCGTTCGCGGAGAGCACGCCGCTGTTCTTGCAGCCGGAAGGCAACAAGCCGTCGAACGTGGAGCTCGCGGTCGAAGCCGCGAAGCGCGATCCGCGGCGCCTGCGGCTCTCGCTGCAGACGCACAAGTTCATCGGCGTGAGGTGATCGCATGACCAACCCGAGCACGTTGCTCGCCGACTACGGCACGTACCACCGCGACCGGCGCAATTTGATCTGCCACGAGATCGGCATCCCGCTGATCGTGCTCGGGGTCATTGCGCTGCTGCGGCTCATCACGCTGACGGGGTCGGCGTTCAGCCTCGCGAGCCTCGTGGTGGTCGTCGTCATGGTCTACTACGCCGCGGCGTTCGGGCGGGAAGCGCGTGCGGCCACGTACATCGCGATCGTCGGCTTGGCGGTGCTGTACGTCATCGCGGTGTTCGTCACGTGGCCGTTCGCGATCGCAGCGTTCGTCATCGGGTGGGTCTTCCAGTTCGTCGGCCACGCGTACGAGGGCAAGTCGCCGGCGTTTCTCACCAACCTGCTGCATCTGCTCGTCGGCCCGCT
>JAQBPK010000335.1 GCA_028287565.1 Vulcanimicrobiota bacterium | reverse complement strand
CACGCTCCCGTAGCGCGACGGCTTGCGCGTAGCGCGCGCCGATCAGTCGTCGCGCCGCGCCGCGGCGGCGACGAGCGCGACGAAGACCAATAGCACCACGCCGCCGTAGACCTGCGTCGAGCTCGGGTGCAGCGCGTGATACGCCGGGCTGCGCACGTCGCTCGTCGCGGCCATCTCGGGGACGATCGCGCGCTGCTCGTACGTCGCGAGGCCGAGCGCGACGATGATCAGCGCCGCGCGCGCGAAGTCCCACGTGCGATCCCCGGCCGTCACCGCGCGCAGCAGCCCGGCGACGACCGCGAGCGCGCCCAGCACGTAACCCCACACCGTCAGCGCGCCGACCGTTTGCGCCGTTAGCGCCGCGAACCGTGTGACGTCCAGCGGCGCGACGATCCGGAACGCGAGCGGCGCGGACACGAACGCGAACCCGGCCAGCGCGCCGAGCCAGATTCCGAGCGCGGGAATCTCGACGGCCGCGAGGACGCGGTCGCGCAGGCCGGAAGGGGGTTTTCTCATCGCGTCCGTTTTCCGAGGAGGAGACCGTTGGACCCGCTCGCATTCGTCACCGCGCTCGCGCAGGACGCCGGCGCGCTCTTGCGCGAGCGGCTCGACGACCCGCGCGACATCGCCGAGAAACGCCCGCACGACCTCGTCACCGACGCCGACCGCGCCAGCGAAGCGCTGATCGTCCGCCGCATCCGCGACGCGTTTCCCCGCGCGGCGATCCTGGGCGAAGAGACCGGCACGCACGCCGGGACGGGTGATGAACGCTTCGTCGTGGACCCGCTCGACGGAACGACGAACTACGCGCACCGCTACCCGCTGTTCTGCGTATCGATCGCGTACGAGCGCGCCGGCGTGGTCGAAGCGGGCGCGATCTATGCGCCGGTTCTCGGCGAGCTCTTCACCGCGCGCCGCGGCGCCGGCGCAACGCGCAACGGCAAACCGATCCGCGTGTCGCGGGTCAACCGCGTCGCGGACGCGATGGTGTGCACGGGCTTCAACCCGGCGCGGTACGCGCGCAACGGGCCATACTTCGCGCACGTCTCCGATCGCGCGCAAGCGCTGCGCCGCGACGGCAGCGCCGCGCTCGACCTCGCGTTCGTCGCCGCCGGCGTCTACGACGCGTTCTGGGAATGGGATCTGAGCCCGTGGGACGTCGCGGCCGGCGCGCTGATGATCGAAGAAGCGGGCGGCGCGGCGCGCGCGATCGACGGCACGCCGCTCGACATTGCAGCGGGATCAATCCTCGCCTCGAACGGCACGATCCAGTCGGAGATGCAGCGCCTGCTGGCGGAAGTTCAGCCGATCTGACGCTGCTGCTCCGGCGGCAGCACCGGTACGTCGGATCGGAGCTTTCGCCCGACCATCGTCTCGGCGGCCGCGATCGCATTGGGACTCAGACGAATCTCACCGGGCCGAATCGGTTCTCGAGCTGTGTCCTTCGCGCCATGGGTCGAATCTTTGCGGTTCATCGAATCTCCTCGACATCGAATATACCACGGATTACCAAGTACCGTAACGTGACGGGGTCGCGGAGGTCGAGGGCCATTTCGAGCGCACCATTCGGATGGCGTAAGGCGATCGTGCGTGTGGCCTCCGCGCCGATCGGTTCGCCGGATGACGACTCGACAGCTACGATCGCGAAGTCATGCGGCGGCATCGTGGGCAGGCCCAAACCGGTCCTGGCGCGATGAAGCCGATCGAGCTCTGCCTCGATGTCGCTCCGATCTTCCGGCCACCGAAAACGGAAACCGAACTGCGGCCAGACAAAGGGGCCGAAGTCCTGGGCGAACATCTCAACGCGATAACATCCAAGTTCTCGATACGCGCGAAGCACCTTGCGATAGTGGCTGTAAGCAATGCGCCGGCGGCGAAACACAGGATCGATGCGAAGGCTCTCGTGGACCGCGGTCCACTCGAAATTTCGCCGAACCAGCCGCCGCGTAAATGAACCGGCGTTCCGGCCGTCGCGGGTTGTGATTCCACCGGTGACCCAGAAATGATCTCGATCCAGCTCGACCACGGTCGGCGCGCAGATAAAGTCGGCATGGTCGAGCGTAAACATGCTCCGCACGGTCGCCATATCGAAAGTTTGCCTGGGCACGCCACGATGAAAGCAATTCCGTGTTGCCTCCAGGTTGCGGCGAAATGGCCGAAAAGGGAATCCCGGGGGTGGCGCACGACAAGCCTCTATGGAATCGAACGAGGAGATGGTTCTCGTCTCGCGTGCTTCGCTCGAGCAGCTGCAGCGCCAGATCGACGGTTTGCCCGAGATTTTCGCGAAGTCGACGCAAGAGCTTGGGCGTGCCCTTGCCGCGCGGCTGTCGCACGCGCTCGATGATCTCGCCGCGCAGCTCACCGAGACCACCGACGACGCGTTGCGCTCGATTCGCGATGCCATCCCCGTCGTCATCGCGCAGCATGCTCCCGACATCTCGCCCGAAGCGCTCGACGCGATCACCGAAGCGATCTATGCCCGCGCAGCCGAGCGCTTTGCTACGCTCCATGCCGCGCAGCGCATCCTGAGCGAGCGGCTCCAAGAACCACCGGCCTGATAGCCCGGGTGCCCGGTGCGGAACGATAGCCGCATGCAACTCGACATGGGCCTCGTCCCGGACGCTCCGCGCGGCGATGACGTTCCCGGGATTCGGGTCGGTACGTGCGGCTACAGCTACCGCGACTGGATCGGGCCGGTGTACCCGCCCGGAACGAAGCCGCGCGAGATGCTCGACGTCTACGCGCGCCTCTTCTCCGCGGTGGAGATCGACAGCACGTACTACCGCGTGCCGCCGCCGAAGTCGTTCGCCTCGATGGCGGAGCGCACGCCGCCCGGATTTTTGTTCTCGGTCAAGCTGCCCGGCGCCGCGACGCACCTGCCGGCGGATACAACTGCGTTGCCGCCTGAAGTTCGCGAGTTCCGCACCGCGCTCCAACCGCTTGCAGAGAGCGGAAAGCTCGCGTGCGGCCTCATGCAGTTTCCCAACAGCTTCAAGCCGTCGGCCGCCGCGGAGAAGCGGCTGCGCGCGTTGCGCCGCGCGCTGCCGAAGCTGCCGCTGGTTGCGGAGTTCCGGCACCGCGACTGGCAGTCGAACGCGACGCTGGAGCTGCTCGCCGAGCTCGGGATCGGCTGGTGCAACGTCGACATGCCGCACTTCTCCAAGCTGCTGCGCGAGTCGGCCGACGCGACCAGCGAGATCGCGTACGTGCGGTTCCACGGCCGCAACTTCAAGCAGTGGTGGCGGCCCGAGACGCCGGACCTGCGCTACGACTATCTGTACGCGGCGGAAGAGCTGGAGCCGTGGGTCGACCGCGTCGCCGACCTGCGCGCGTCCGCGGGCGTGCGCGAGACGCT
>JAQBPK010000325.1 GCA_028287565.1 Vulcanimicrobiota bacterium | reverse complement strand
GCGCGTCTCGACGTACGCCGCGCCGGCGCGCGCGAGCGCCGCGAGCGCCTCGTCGCCCGGCAGCGTGCGCAGCGCGTCCGGCCAGCCCTCGCCCGGGACCACGATCCCGCCGCCCGTCTCGCGCACGAGCGCGGCGGCCCCCGGCGCGTCGGCGGCGACGAGCACCGGTTTGCCGTACGCCCACGCCTCCGCGACCTCGGGCACGAAGCCCAGTCCCGTGCCGGCCACCGCCACGGCGCGCGCGTACGCGAAGAACGCCGCGCGGTCGCGCTCGTCCACGGCGGCCAACTCGACGACCTGCTCGCCGCTCTCGCGCATCAGCCCGAACGCGTGCGGGTCGTCGCCGGTCGCCAGCACGTAGGGCCGCCCGCGCGTCACGCGGTGGACGCGCTCGCCGCGCAGGTCGGCGCGCGGCACGGCGTCGACGCCGAGCCCGGCGATGCGCGTGCGCGCGCGCGGCGCGGGGCCGTACAGCTCCGCGACGAGCATCGCTTCCGCTTCGGTCGTGCACAGGATTATGCGCGCCCGCGCGACGGCCGCCGCGACCGCCGGCAAGCGCGCCGCGGGCTCGTCGTCGAGCAGCGGGACCAGCAGCACGCGCTCCGCGACGTCGTTGAGCGCGTGCACGGTCGTCGGCGCGGTGAGGTCGACGAACAGGAACGCGTCGTAGCGGTCGGCCGACGAGCGGACGTGCGCCAGAAGCTCGGGGCTGCGCACGCGCTCGTCGAGCAGCGCTTGCGCGCGCTCGGCCAGCGCGCTCGCGCCGCGCCGCACGGCGAGCTGCGCTTCCGCGTACGCGACGCGGTCGGGCGCTTCGACGCGGAAGCGGTGCACCGGGAACGGCTCGGTGTGATCGGTTCCGGCGTGGTAGAAGTTCGCGTCGGGCGCGTCGGGCGTCGTCGTGGTCGTGATCACTTCGAGCGACACGCCTTCGAGCGCGAGGTGCGTGGCGTACGCGAACGCGTAGCGTTCCTTGCGCCCGCGCAGATCGCGCCCGAAGAACGGCGCCACCAGCGCGACGCGCGACCGCCCGCGCTCGCTCACGGCGCGGCCGCCGTGGCGGCGTACGATTGCGCGCGGCGCCGCTCGAACAGCCGCCGCGCGGCGACCTCCGCAACGGCGACGCCGACAACGAGCCAGTACGCCGAAGCGACTTTCGGAAAGAAGAACAAGTCGTCGAAGATCTGGTGCGTCGCGAGCGCAACCGCCGCGCCGAGCGCGCCGACGACCAGCGGCCGCCGCACGCCGCTGCGCGCGAGCGTCACGATCGTCGTCGCGAACAGCGCGACCGTCGCGATCAGTCCCAGCACACCGGTCTCCGCAAGGCTCTGCAGGTAGATGCTGTTTGCGTGCGTGTGCACGCCGGACAGGCCGGCCTCCTGCAGGTCGAGCTCGTAGTTTCCCGCGCCGACGCCCACCACGGGCGACGTTTGCCACAGCGCGAGCGCGGCGCGCCACAGCTGCGAGCGGTTGGCGAGATGGTCCGCGGACTGCGTCGCCTGGTCGAGCGAGAAGTAGCCCACGGGGACGCCGACGCGCAGCGCGATCGCGATGCCGGCCGCGACGACGGCGGCCGCCGCGCCGGCGAAGCGCCACGCGAGGCCGCCGAAGGGCTTCAGCACCAAGAGCACGACGACGACGCCGATCGCGGCGCCGACGATCCCAGAGCGCGAGAGCGTCAGCACGTCGGTCACCGCGGCCAGCCCGATCACGAACAGCAGCACGCGGTCGCGGTGGACGAGCGCGCGCGCGACGAGCACCGGCAGCGCGACGTCGAGATAGCCGGCGAGCTGGTTGGGCCCTTCGAGCGCGCCCGCGATGCGCGGCATCACGACCGACTGCCCGTGCAGGAACAAACCGCTGTGCGCGCCGGTGAGATACTCCGCGAGCGCGGAGCAGCACACGAGCGCGACGGCGAGCTCGAGCGTGCGCCAGAACGGGCGGTCGTCGGGATCGGTCGCGTACGCCGCGACCGCGCCCAGGAACAGCAGCAGGTACTCCCCGCCCTTGAACAGCTCGCGCACCACGGCGCCGAGGTGCTGCGCGTGCACGGCGCTCAGCGCGGCGGCGAGCAGCGTCGCCGCGAACGCGAGCACCATCGCGCGCACCGCGAGCGTGCGGAACGCCGCGAGGTCGGGGCGCGAGAACGCCAGCGCGACCAGCAGCCCGACGAGCCCGGCCTTGAGCGTGGTGATCGTCGTCGGCCCGACGTAGCGCGCGAGATCGAACGGCGCGAGCACGAGCAGCGCCGCGACGCCGAGCGCCGGGCGGCGGCGCGTGAGCACCGCGACGCCGACCGCGCACGCGGCGTACACCAGCGCGCTCGGCACGTCGACCGGCACGTGCGTCTCGTGGCGCAGCGTGACGGTCCACGGATGGAAGATCACGCGAAGCGTGACTCCGTCATGGCAGCGGGATCAAGTCGCGGGGGCGGCGGCGCAGCAAGAGATCGATCGCGAGGTGGAGCTCTTCGGAATCGACGATCCGCGCCAGCGCGAGAAACACGAACGCGCCGAACAACAGGTGCTCGCCCAGGTTCGTCACGCGCGCGATCGTCGTCGGCCCGGGCGGCGTGCGCGTGACCTGCACGGCCGCGAGCGCGAACGCCATCACCGCGGAGCACGCGCCCACTTTGAGCAGCGAGATCGTGACCGTGCGCAGGTAGAACCCGCCGAGCGCGCGCCACGCGACGATGACGAACGCGATTGTCTGCAGCGTCTGCGAGACCGCGTTCGCCAGCAGCAGCCCGCGCGCGCCGAGCGACGGCAGCCACAACAGCGACAGCGCGACGTTCAGCGCGACCGTCGCCACCGAGATCGCGATCGAGATGCGCACGGCGCCGCACGCGTACAAGCAGCGCGTGAGCACGACGTTCGCGGCGAGCGCGACGAGCCCGACGGCCGCGAACGGCAGCAAATGCGTGCACAGATCCGTCGCCTGCGCCGTGAACGCGCCGCGCTCGAAGAGCGTCTGCACGATCGGTCCTGCGAGCATGCACAGACCCCACGCCGACGGCAGCGTCAGGAAGATCACCATCTGCAGGCCGGTCGCGACGCTCTTCTTCATCGCGACGCGGTTGCGGTGCGCGAACTGGCTGGCGAACAGCGGAAAGATGACGGTCGCGATCGCGGTGACGAAGATCTGCTGCGGAAAACCGACGATCTTGACCGCGAAGTTCATCCCCGCGATGGTCCCCTCGCTCATCCCCGACGCGAAGTAGCGGTCGAAGAACATCGCGATCTGCCCGGCGGCCGACCCGATCGCGATCGGGCCCAGCACGTGCATGAGCCGCACGAGTCCCGGGTGGTGCAGGTCGAGCGTGAAGCGGAAGCGGCGCAGCGAGACGAACGTCGGCAGCAGCGCGAGCAGCGAGACGAATGCGCCGGCGACGGCGCCGAACACGAGCGCGTACGCGCCGTAGTGCGGCTGCGCGAGCCACACGAAGCCGATGATGCAGACGTTCGCGAACAAGCCCTGCATCGCGGCGGCGCCGAAGCGGTGGTACGCGTTGAGCAGCGAGCCGATCACGCCGGCCAGGCTCGTCGCGACGATCGTCGGCATCAGCCAGCGCGTCATCTCGACGGCGGTGTGCACGTGGCTCGGCGAGAAGCGCGCGATGCGCGGAACGTACCACGGCGCGAAGAGCGCACCCAGCGCCGCCAGCGCGCCCAGCACGACGAGCAGCACGAGGATGACGCTCGAAGCGAGGTGCCAGGCCTCGTCCTCGCGCTCGGTGTTGACGTAGTCCGAGAAGATCGGGACCAGCGCGGTGACGAGCGCGCCGTTGAACACGCCGAACAGGATCACCGGCACGACCGAGGCGGCCAAAAACGCGTCGAGCTCCCACGACGTGCCGTAGAACTTCGCGTAGACGACCTCGCGCACGAAGCCGAGGATGGTGGACGCGAGCGTCGCGCCCATGACGAGGATCGTCGAGCGCGCCAGGCGCCGCGGCGTCCGGCCTTCCGCGACGACGGTCAGCCGGCGGTTAATGCGCGCCGACCCCTCGCAGCACGGCCGGGATCGTCTTGGCCACGATCGCGACGTCGTACCACGGCGACCAGGCGTCGATGTAGGCGTTGTCCAGCGCCATCCACTCCTCGAACGAGAGGTGCGAGCGCCCCGAGATCTGCCACAGGCACGTCACGCCGGGCTTGACCACCAGGCGCCGCAGCGCGTAGCCGTCGTAGTGCGCGACTTCCTCGGGCAGCGGCGGGCGCGGGCCGACGATCGCCATGTCGCCGAGCAGCACGTTGAAGAAGTTGGGCAGCTCGTCGATCGAGGTCCGGCGCAAGAACGCGCCCAGCGGATGCAGCCGGGGGTCGTCGCGCATCTTGAAGACGGGCCCGTCCGCTTCGTTGAAGCGCCGCAGCTCGGGCAGCATCGCGTGCGCGCCGCGGACCATCGTGCGCAGCTTGAACATGCGGAAGCGCCGGCCGCCGAGGCC
>JAQBPK010000310.1 GCA_028287565.1 Vulcanimicrobiota bacterium | reverse complement strand
CGGGGATTGCGGCCGTATCGCATCTTGGTCCGGCTCACCGAGCCGCCCACGACGGCAGGCGATGCGCTGGCGTCCGTCCTCGACCGGCCGACCACGACGCTTCCGCCTTTGATGGCGGTGAACGTCTTCGGCCGGTTCCGCTGCGAGATCGCCGGCAGTCCGGTCAATTTCTCGCGGCGGCGCGATCAGCAGGTGTTCACCTTCGTTGCGCTCGCTCCGGAGTGCCGAACGACGCGGGAGAAGCTGCTCGACGCGTTCTGGCCCGGAATCAACCACACCGTGGCCGCGCAAGGTCTGCGCACCACGCTCAGCCGCATCCGGCGTGCTATTGCGGAGAGCGCACCGACGATCGATCCCGAGCGGTACTTCGAAACCGCTGGCGAGGTGCGCGTCAACGTGCGGACGGTCGCAGTGGACGTACATCGTTTCGTCGACCGCGTCGAACAGGGACGCATCGACGACGCGCGCGGCTCCGTCGAAGGGGCCAAGCACCATTACCGTGTCGCGCGCCGCATCTACGTCGACCGGATATTGGCGTCGGAGGCGCCCGACCCGTGCCTGGAGCTGCGCGCGCAGCAGCTCGAGGCTCTCTACGTCGAGGTGCTCACGCGGATCACCGAGCTGCACGCGGCGACCGGCGACTTCGAGGTCGCGCGCGATTCCGCACGCGCGCTGCTGGCCTGCAACAGCGACGAGGCGCGCCGGCGCGCGTACATCGGAATCGCGACCGAGCCCGTCGCAACGGCGACCGCATGACCGCGGTGGTCCCGTATCATCCCGGCGGAATCGGCGGTTCGCGCCGAAGCGCGCGCTACGGCGCGGCCGACGTCGTGCAGTTCGCCGCGGGCGGCGTGGCGGCGGACGTTCGCGTCGAGCGCGTGGACCGTCATGATGCGTGCAGCTGGTACGCCTTGCGGCTCGCATCGGCCGAATGCGACGTAACGGCACGGCTGGTCGGCGTGCGCGCGCGCGGCGGAACCGACGAGCTCGGCTGCGTCGCGGTCGCGGCAGGTTCCGGCGGCAGCGCGCGCTTCGCGGTAACGACGCCGCGGCGCGGCGCGTACCGCGCGATGTTCCTCGAGATCCGCTCCGACGAGCTGCTGCTGCACGTCGAAGCGCCGCGCCCGCCGGCGCCGCGCTCGCTGCGCGCATTCAAAGCGGGCGCGGCGTTGTTCGTCGCCGGCATCGCGGTGAGCGCCGCCGGCGTCCTCGCGCTCGCACCCGGCATTCCGCGTGCAGTGCCGGCCGGCGTCGCGCACGCGCCCGGCGCGGCCACTTCGATCTCCCACGGCGCGCCGCTGCTCGCCTCGCACGGCGCGCTCCAACCGGTTGCCGCGGTTGCGCGCGTGCTGTCGTTCTCCGCGCGCCGCGATGCAGGCGCAGCCGGCGAAACGGTTCTCGCGTCATATCTCGCCGTCGCGGACCGCGGTACGATCGCGCTGCTCGACCAGGCGGAGACGGTCGTGGCGTCGGCGCGGTTCTCGCGGGTCGGCACGGTCCGCCTCCCCGTTCCGCGCGCATATCGCACCGCGCCGATGATCGCGAGAATAACGGTGCACCGCGGTACGACGACCGCCGTCGCAAGCGTCGGCGTGCCGGCCGATCCGCTCGCGTCGACCGTGCCTGCCGTCGTCGCGCGCGCCCTGGGGATCCCCGGCGCACCGCAAGCTTCGGCGGTCGCGAACGCCGAACAGCAGCCGGCGGAATCCGGAGCGCGCGCAGCGGGCGCGACGTCCGGTGAGAACGCCGGAGCACTCTCGGTCGATGGTCCCGCGGTCGCGGGGCGGCCGCTGAAGCTGCGCCTGCCGGCGCATTCGACCGCGACGCACGTCGAGCTGCAGGATCTCACCGGAGCGACGCTCGCCGATACCGACATCGCGCGCGGGGTCACGCACGCAGTTCTGCCGCTGCCCGCCGCAACGGCGCCGGTGACGTATCTGCTCGCGCTGCACTTCACGCGCAACGGCGGCGAAGAAACCGTGATCCGCACGATCGTCGCGCTGCCCCGCTGATCGCGCCGGCGCGAGCGAGCGCCGCACGTTCGACGGACGGGCGCCGTCACACCAGCTCGAGAACGTCTCCCGGGAGGACGTCGTTCTCGCGCAGCGCGCCGCCGCCTAGTTCCACGACGCCGCGGGCGCCGGGGCAGCTCAGCGCGATGCGGTTCGGGCGGACGTTGGAGACGACGCGGATCACGTGCCCGGCGCGGTCGATGAAGATGACGTCGATCGCGACGCGCATCCCGATCGTGTGGATCGCCCGGCACGACGTGATCCACACGCCTTCGTCGGGCCGGATCGTAGTGCGCGCGAGCAGCCCGACCGCGCGGTGGAGAAACGACGAGAGGCGGTCGATGCGGGTTGCGACGATCTTCCCGGTGGTGCTGTTGCGCAGGAGCGGCACGTCAGATGGTCCTCACGATGGCGAGCGATGCGGCGATCGAGGCCGCGAGATAGGGTCCGAAAGCGATGGGACGGCGCGCGGCGCCGGACGCGCGCGCGACGGTGTACGCTGCGAGCGCCGCAAGCACGAACGCCAGTGTCGCGCCGCGCGCGCCGAGCAGCGCGCCGCCGAGCGCGGCGAGCTTCACGTCGCCCCAGCCCATGCCGCGCCCGCGCGACATCAGCGCGGCGACGGCGAACGGCACGACGACGAACGCCGCGCTCAGCGCCGGCATCCCGTCGCGCGCGGCCGCGGCGAGCGCGACGACCGCCGCGAGCGGCACGAGCGTCAGCACGTCGGGCAGGATGCCGCACGCGAGATCCGCCGCGGCGCACCCCGCCAGCGCGAGGACGGCGAACAGCAGCACGGCAACGTGCGTGAGCGGCTCACCGTGCACCGCGAGCGCGAGCCCGATGCATCCGCCGGTCGCCGCAAACCACCGGCGGTCCAGCGCGACCGCAGCCGGCCCGTCGTCGAACGGCGCGCGGCCCGCGCACAAGCCGTCCGCCAGCAGCGTCCCGGTCCACGCGGCCGCCGCGAACAGCAGCGCCGTGACGAGGGCGGTGATCGCGGCGATCATTTGTTCATCAGCACGCGTGCGACGACCGGACCGAAGATCATCAAGTACAGCGACGGGATCATGAACAGCGCCATCGGCAAAAGCATCTTGACCGGCAAGTGTGCCGCGCGTTCTTCGGCGCGCAGCCAGCGCCGGTCGCGCGTCTCCTTGGCCAGCTCGCGCAGCACGTCGCTCAAGTTGGAGCCGAGCCGTTCCGCCTGGACGATCGCGGTCACCATCGTCGTGACGGACTCTTCGTTCACCCGTTCCGCCAGCGCGTTGAACGCGTCCGCGCGCGGCCGGCCTAGGCGAATCTCGGCGAGCAGCGAGGTGAGCTCGTCGCGCAGGGCGCCTTCCGTCGCGTCGACGGCCTGCACCAGCGCGGCGTTGAGCGCGAGACCGGCTTGCACCGTGCTGCCGAGCAGATCGAGAAAGTCGGGCAGCGCGCGCTGCATACTTTCCTTGCGCGCCTTGAGCGCGCGCGACAGCATGATGCTCGGCATGCGCCAGCCGACGAGCGCGGTGAAGGCGCCGGTGAGCACGCCCAGGATGTTGTTGTCGAAGAAGAACATCATCGTCAGCGCCGCGACGAGCCCGATTCCGAGCGAGCCGACCCCGCGCATCGTCATCGCGAGCGGCGTGACGCCGTACCAGCCGGCCTCGATCAGCCGCTGCTGGAGGCGCGAGTTGTGCTCCTTGGTGACGATGCGCTCGATGATCATCACGCGCTGCGACACCGACTTCTCACTGACGCGCTCCATTTTCTTGAGCCGCGCGGCCATCGGGCTCTGCGCCGGGAACGCGGAGAACGCAATCAGGAACGCGGAAAGGGCGCCGCAGCCGGCGACCGTGTACGGTGAGACGAGCATCATGGGTCGATCTTCGTGATCCGCACGAGGCTGACGATCGCGAGCGCGTCGAGCGCCAGCGAGACGGCGAGCATGATCTGTCCGATCAGTGTCGAGAGCATCGCGTCGCGCAGCTCGCCCTGCGTGAACATGAACCCGCCCACGAACAGCGGCAGCAGCCCCAGCAGCCATGCCGTCGCGCGGCCCTGCGCGGTGATCGCGCGCACGCGGCGCCGCAGCCGGCGGCGGTCGCGAATCGTTCCGGCCAAGCCGTCGAGCACCGAGCCGAGGTCGCCGCCCGTCTGTGCTTGCACGCGCACCACGCGGGCGAGCACCGCGGTCTCGGTGTTCGTCATGCGCGCCGCGAGCTGGTCGAACGCGTCCAAGATCCCCATGCCGACGCTCGTGAGCCCGACGACGCGCATGAACTCGGTTTTCGACGGCTCGCGGCTCTGCTCGCTGGTGAGCACGAGTGCCTGGCGGATGCCCAGGCCGACGCGCACGCCGCCTGCCAGCGTGCGGAGCGCGCCTTCGAGCTGGTCGGAGAACGCCGCGATGCGCTTCACGCGGCGCCGGCGCAGGTACACGCGGCCGCCGTACGCGCCAAAGCCGGCGCAACCGGCAAGCATCAGCAGCGCGACCGGAATGCTTGGATGCAATGCGAGCAGCAGAAGAACCCACGCGGCAACGGCAACGCCGGCGAGCACGAACGCGAAATGCGCGGGCTCGATTCGCATCCCGGCCGCTTCGAGATCGACGGTGAAGCGCGTGCCGAGCGTACCGACGCGCGCGAACAGCGGCTCCCCGAGCGACGCGAACAGCAAGCCGATCGCGGCGAGCGCGCCCAGCAGGATCGCGTATGGCGCTACCGCAGCCACAACGCCTCCGCGCGTTTGGACGGGGACAGCTGGAACGTCACCGGATCGTACGCGACGCCGAGCTCCTCGAAGCGGGTCAGGCAGTTCGGCTGCACGCCGCACGGCTCGAACTCGCCGAGCACCGTTCCGTCGGCGTCGAGGCCGCGCTGCTTGTAGCGCACGAGCTCCTGCATCGTCACGATGTCGCCTTCCATGCCGACGATCTCGCTGACGCCGGTGACGCGCCGCGAGCCGTCGCGCAGGCGCGCGACCTGCACGACGATGTCGACCGCGCCCGCGACCTGCTCGCGGATCGCGCGCACGGGGAGGTCGAAGCCCGCCATGAGGACCATCGTCTCGATGCGCGCGAGCGCGTCGCGGGCCGAGTTCGCGTGCACCGTCGTGAGCGAGCCGTCGTGGCCGGTGTTCATCGCCTGCAGCATGTCGAGCGCCTCGCCGCCGCGGCACTCGCCGACCACGATCCGGTCGGGGCGCATGCGCAGCGAGTTGCGCACCAGCTCGCGGATCCCGATCGCGCCCTTCCCTTCGAGGTTCGGCGGGCGCGACTCCAAGCGCACGACGTGCGGCTGCACGAGCTTGAGCTCCGCCGCGTCCTCGATCGTCACGATGCGGTCGCGCTTGGGGATGAAGCTGGAGAGCGCGTTGAGCAGCGTGGTCTTGCCGGAGCCCGTTCCGCCGCTCACCACGACGTTGAGCCGCGCTTCCACCGCTGCGCGCAGGAAGTCCAGCACGGGCGCGGTGATCGCGCCGACCGCGAGCAGCTCCTCGATACCGAAACGCTTGGTGCCGAAACGCCGGATCGTGAGCGTCGGCCCGTCGATCGCCAGCGGCGCGATGATCGCGTTCACGCGCGAGCCGTCGGGCAGCCGTGCGTCGACCATCGGGCTCGACTCGTCCAAGCGGCGGCCCAGCGGCGCGATGATGCGCTCGATCACCAGCCGCACTTGAGCGTCGTCGACGAACTGCTTGTCGGTGAGCTCGATCGTGCCGCGGCGCTCGACGTAGACGTTCTCGTGGCCGTTCACCATGATCTCGGTGATGTCGGCCTCGTGCAGCAGGCTCTCGAGCGGCCCGAACCCGAGCGCCTCTTCGATCACCTCGTAGCGAATGCGCGACGCCTGTTCCGCCGACGCGACGTCCTTGCGCGCGGCGAGAAAGTCGTCGGCGATCGCGTCGACCTGCCCGCGCAGCTCCGCAAGCTTCTGCGCGTCGGTGTGCGCGCGCGCGGCGGCGAGGAAGTCGATCTTGCTGAACATTGCCGCGTGCAGCTCGGTCTTGAGCCGTTCGTTCGCCGCGCTGGCGGGATCCGGCGGCGGCGGCGGTGCGAGCGGTGCGGCGGCCGCCGTATCGCGCTGCACGCTGCGCCGGTCGCCGATCGGGTTCACGCTCGACGGCCGCAGCGACGTCATCTCCGGCGCCTCGGGCGCCGTCGCGAGCGCGGCGGTGAAGCGCCCGAACGCACGGCCCCAGCCGCGGTCGCGGTGCGGCGGCAACTCCGAGGCGATCGGGAACTTCAGCGACTCCGCGATCTCGCGCGCGCGCAGCTCCGCCGCGCCGCGCAGGTCGAACAGCGTGAACGCGATGCGCGCCGCCGGTATCCCGAAGCGGTCCATCGCGGACAACATCGACTGCGCGGCCCCGACGCCGAGCAGCGTCGGCTCGCTGAGCACGACGATCTTCGCCGCGGCGCGGATGAACGGGCGCACTGTCGCGGCGAACGGCTGCGGCGCGTCGACGACCACCAGCGCATTCGGCGAGAGCGTTGCGACGAAGCGCTCGACGGACTCCGCGCTCACCACGAAACCGTCCTCGTACGAGCGAGCCAGCTCGACGACGGAGAGCTTGCCCTTCGCGGCCACGGCCGGCGCGCCGGGCAGACGGGCCACGTCGAGCTGCTTTGCCACGTCGTACCACACCGCGAGCGCGCGGCGGCCGGCAAGATCGGCGTCGATCACGTAGCGCGGACCCGCCGCGGGAAGATGCTCCGCGAGCTGGATCGCGATGCTCGAAGCACCGACGCCGCCTTTCGCGCCGACGACGACGAAGATGCGGGGGCTCACGGACGCGCCGTTCCGCTGCCGATCCGGTCGAGCTCGATCACCGTCACGCCGGACGGAGCGACGGCGCGCGGGAGCGGCGTTGCCGCGGCAACCGGCGCCGCGGCCGGAGGTTGGACGGGCGCTGCGGCCACGACGGGCTGCTGCGCCGGCGCGGTGCGGT
>JAQBPK010000227.1 GCA_028287565.1 Vulcanimicrobiota bacterium | reverse complement strand
GTGCGATCGGGTGCGCGCCCATGACGTCGACATGGTCTCGCAGCTCGCGCTGCTGCGCGCGCGCGCGCTGCTGCGGACCGGTCGTCCCGACGAGGCGATAACCGTCGTGCGCAACGTCTTCGTTGCGCACGGTACCCTCGACGCCTCGCTCACCGCGCGCATGCTGCTCGGGACGGCGTACGTCCGCGGCGGCGACAACCGCCATGGCCTCGAGGTCCTCGAGGCCGCGTACCGCGCATCCGACCGGGCGCACCCGACGATCCGCTCCGAGATCGCGCTCAACATGGGCCTCGCGCACTACGGTTTGCGCAATCTTGACGAAGCCGACCGCGCGCTCGACCTCGTGTCCCCCAACGCCGACATCGTGCACGCGCGCTCGCTGGAATACCGCGGCTGGGTGGCGACCGCGCGCAGCGATTACGCCGCCGCGACCGAAAGCTTTCACGCCGCGCTGCGCCGGCTCGACCAGTGCCGCCACTACGACCGCTTTCTCGAAGCGCACGCGATCCAGGCGCTCGCGATCCTCGCGGCGGAGCGGCTCGACCGCACGTCGTGGATACTCGTCGACGACCGCGCGCGCCGGATCGAATGGAGCGCGCCGGGCCTGGCGGGACCGTGGTGGGGTGTCGCGTTCTTCTCCTCGATGCACGACGAGATGGACGGGCGCATCGACGACGCGCTGCGCTGGGCCGGTGAAGCTGAAGACGTCGCGGTGACCGACGCGCTGCGGCTCATCGCGTCATGCCGGCGCGCCACCGTGCTGCGCGCGGTCGGCGAACGCTTCGCGCACCGCGATCTGATCGCGCGCATCAGGCGCGAGGTGCAGCAGGTCGACGTCCCGCAACTGGACAGCGACGAGCGACAGCTGTTGCTCGCGCTTGCGATCGAGGTGGCTGCCGTCGGCGACGTGCTGGGCGCGCGCACGCTGCTCAAGCAGTTCGACGGGCTTCCGCACGCGTCGGCGATGCAGTCGCTGACGGACGATCCGCGCGAAACCGGCGGCCGGCTGCTGGCCGAAGCCGCCGTCGCGGACGCGGCCGGCGACGGCGTGCAGGCGCACCACCGGTATCGCGAAGCGTTTCAGATCTATCACCGGATCGGTTACGAGCGGCGCGCGCTGCTCGCCGCGCTGCGCCTGGGCGAGCTGACCGGCCAGACCTATCTGCTCGAGTACGTCGACCGCACGCTGCGCAAGCTGTCGTCGCGCTCGCCGCTGCTCGAGCGCGCGCGCCGTCACAACCCGGCGCTGAGCGATCCCGTCATGTCGAGCCTCTCGCGCACGGAGCGCGCGGTGCTGGAGCTGCTGTGTGACGGCAAGAGCACGATGGAAATCGCGGCCGCGCGCGGGCGTTCGAAGCAGACGATCCGCAACACGATCTCGCGCATCCTCACCGCGTTCGAGGTGTCCGACCGTTCGTCGCTACTGCGCGAGTGCTTGCGCCGCGGAATCTACGCCGCGAGCTGAGCGAGCTGCGCGCTATTCGCGGCGCTCGCTCCGGCGCGCGTGCTCGTCGGCGTTCGGGTCGGGCTTCGTCTTGGGCGGCAGCGCGTTCAGATCGACCGGCGTCACGCCCGCGGCGCGCAGCGCGTCGTTGAGCCGGCGCACGTCTTTTTCCACGAACGTGCGGTAGCTCGCGAGCGCGGCGGCGCCTTCACGCCGCAGCGCCGTGGCCTCGGCGATTTGCGCGCCCGTCGGTGCGCCGGGCGAGAAGTTGCTGATGAACGTCAGCACGCGCTCGCGCAGTAGATCTTCGAGGAAGTCGTCGTCCTGGTTGTTGACGGGCTGCGAGCTGATCGTGTCTTCGACGCGCTTGGCCTCTGCGAGCACCGTGCGCGCTCGTGCCGCGAGCGCGGCATCCTTGATCGAAGCGATGCGCTCGGGAAGCTGCACGCGCACGTTGTCCAAACCGTTGAGCGCGTCGTCGAGCGCCGAAAGCTCGTCGTACATCGCGACCTGGAACCGGTAGCCGCGCAGCTCGTCCCGCGGCGACGGCGCAAGCGGATTGGGCAGCACGCGAATGCGCTGCTCGTACGCGGCGCCGTCGCGGCGCAGGCGCACGGTGTACGTACCCGCCGGAACCGGCGCGCCGTTGTCGGGGCCGCGGTCCCACTTCGCGATACGCCGCCATGGCGTGGGCGGATCGCGGTCGAGGCTCCACTGCACCCGGTTGTAGCCGGCGAGGTTCGTCACGTTGGGGACGTCCTCGCCGTCTTCGTCATGCGTCCCCGCGATGTGCCGCACGACGGTGCCGCGCGCGTCGGCGATCTCGAACACCGGCGCGGTCTTCGCCGGGGCTTGCTGCCAGAAGGTGAACACCGCTTGCGGTGCGTCTTCACTGCCGCGCTCGTTCACGGTCGGCGTGTAGCGCTGCAGCGGCGCCGCGTCGCGCGGCGGAAACAGCAGCGCCGCCGGGCTCGGAACGGGCGTGCGCGAAACGGCACGCGGCGCGGGGCGGCGCAGCGCGGTGAGGTCGTCGAAGACGTACATGCCGCGCCCGTGCGTCGCGGCGATCAGGTCGCCCGATACGGGCTGCACCGCGAGGTCGCGCACTTCGACGCGCGGCAGCGGCGCGGGGAACGCTTCCCACGACGCGCCCGCGTCGGTGCTCCACCACACGCCCTTGCCGGTGCCGGCGTAGAGCACGCGCGGATTCGCGGGATCCTCGCGCACGACGTGGACCTCGCCCGGCGGCAGGTTCGACGCGATCGAGGACCACGTCTTGCCGAAGTCGCGCGTGACGTAGACGTACGGCGCGCGGTCGCCGGCGTAATGCCGGTCGACCACGGCGTACAGCGTCGCCGCGTCGCGATGCGACGGCTCGATGTTCGGAATGCGGCCGTCCGCATCGACGCCGGGGATCGACACGTTCCGCCAGTGCGCCCCGCCGTCGCGCGTGAGCTGCACGACGCCGTCGTCCGTCGAGATCCAAATCTGCTTCGCCGCGACCGGCGACGGCGCAACGGCGAGGATCGTGTCGAACGTCTCGGCACCGGTGACGTCGAGCGTCAGCCCGCCCGTGAGTCCTTGGCGCTCTTTGAGATTGCGCGTGAGGTCGGGACTGATCGGCGTCCAGTGCATCCCCGCATCGGTGGTGCGGAACAGCATGTTGCCGCCGGCGTACACCGTGCGCGCGTCGTGCGGATCGAACGCGATCGGCGTCTCCCAGTTGAACCGGTATTTCAGCCGCGCCGGCGCGACGACGTTCTGATCGCGCAAGTACGGCGAGACGTCCACCTGGCTTTGCGTGCGCCGGTCGAAACGCACCATCGAGCCTTGGTTGTCGCCGCCGCCCGCCGCCGACCAGATCGTCTGCGGATCGCGCGGGTTCGGCACGACCCACGTTCCGTCGCCGCCGTGCACTTTGAACCAGTCGCGCGGCAGGATGCCGCGGTCGTCGCCGGTGCGCGTGGGAGCGCACCACGAGCCGTTGTCCTGCAAGCCGCCGCACACGTGATACGGCTTCTGCAGATCGTACGCGACGTGGTAGAACTGCGAGATCGGCAGCACGTTGCGCCACGTCCACGTCGCGCCGCCGTCGCGTGAGAGCGCGACGCCGCCGTCGTTCGCCTCGACCACGGTGCGGCCGTTCGCGCTGATCCAGAGGTCGTGGTGGTCGCCGTGCAGCCGCTTTCCGCTCTGGTGCCACGTCTTGCCGCCGGTATTGCTTTCGGCGAGCAGCACGGAGACGGAGAAGAGATGGTCGGCGTCGTGCGGGTCGACGACGATGCGCGAGTAGT
>JAQBPK010000226.1 GCA_028287565.1 Vulcanimicrobiota bacterium | reverse complement strand
CGCCGGCGAGAGCCCTTCGATGTAGTCGACGTCGGGCTTCTCCATCTGCCCGAGGAACTGCCGGGCGTACGACGAGAGCGACTCGACGTAGCGCCGCTGGCCCTCGGCGTAGATGGTGTCGAAGGCGAGCGAGGACTTGCCCGAACCCGACAAGCCGGTCACTACGATCAGCTTATTGCGAGGGAGCGTCAGGTCGATGTTCTTGAGGTTGTGCTCGCGCGCTCCCTTGATGACGATCGCATCGAGGGCGTGCGTGCCTGCGTCGGGCATACCAGCCTATGAATCAGCTCGGGGTGCGAACGGTTCCACGCCGGCCGTCCGTCTCTTCCGGAAGGTTGCGAAGGTTCAGGTACTCGCCGACGATCACAAGCGTTGCGAACACGACGGCGAACTGGGTGACGATGACGGCGATCGCCCGGCCGAGCACCGGGACAGCGTGCAGCGACAGCGCGATGACGGCCGCCGCGACGTATGCCACGCCGATCAGGTTAGCCACCATCAGCGTCGGCATGAAACGCCGGGACGTAATTCGGAAGGACTCGGCGATCGAGGAGAAGCCCGGCCGGTTGCCGATGACCGCTGCGGGCATCGCGTACAGCGTGAACAGAACGAACGCGAGCGAGGACAACGCGAGCGTGAACGCGTTCGCGTACAGCGTGGCGGTGCCGAGCGCGAGCAGGCCCGCGCCGGTAACGACGATTCTTCCGGCGTCCTTGCGGAACGACGCCGCACCGTCGGCAAGCCTGGCGGTACCGCGCACCCATGCCGCCTCGGCCATCCCGACCGTGAATGCCTGCGTGACGATGTAGCCCAAGAGCGTCACCCATCCGATCGCGTACACTTTGAGCCAAGCGAAGTTGACGGGGTCGTGCGCGTATCCGGCCGCGTCGTACTTCGGCGTCACGAGCGCGATCACGATGCCGACCAGCGCGCCTGCGCCGATGCCCGGCACGACGATGATCGCGTTGCGCGTGAGGAGCACCCATGGGCGCGCGAAAACGTTTTGCACCGGCTGCTCACTCACGCGGGATCGGTTCGGCGGACCGAAAGTCCGCCCCCCTGGGCGCGCCGAGCGGCAACACGTCGAGCACGTCCGCGATCGAGGCGATGACGGCGTCCGGCTGCGGCCCGTTCTCCGGAACCGGGATCGCGTGGACGTCGAGCAGCACGGTGAACAGCCCGGCCTCGTGTGCGCCGACGATGTCCCGCGCGTAGCGGTCGCCGACCATCGCCGTGCGCGCGGGTTCGCTGCCCAGCACGCGGCAGGCGTGGCGGAACAGCTCGGGGTCCGGCTTCACCATCCCGACCTCGTCGGCGAGGAAGAACGCGTCCATTCGTTCGCGCAGGCCGAGCCGGTCGATCTTGTCGTGATGCGTCGCCGCGAAGCCGTTCGTCACCAGGCCGAGCTTGCAGCCGCGCTCGCGCAGCGCGGTGAGGACGTCGAGGGAGCCGGGCGTCAGCTCGAGCGCCTGCGTGCGCGCGCGCACGTAGCCGTCCGCGCACCGCACCGCGAGCGCACGGTCGCCGATGCCGACGCGCTCGAGCGCTTCGTGCCACATGCGCTCGCGCTCGTCCCCGATCGAATGCGTCAGGTGCTCGCTAGAGAGCGACGACCAGAACGCCATCGCCGCCGCTTCGTACGCGTCGACCAGCGCCTGCGCGTCGATCCCTCGCTCGCGCGCCACGCCGTCCGCGACCGCGCGCGCCGCGCTGAGATATGCGGTCGTGTCGTCGTGCAGCGTGTCGTCGAGGTCGAACAGAACGGTGTCGATGGCGCGCATCGCGGTCTCTATCGCGCGCACGCGCCGCGCTTCCCTGCGCAAACGAGCGAGCCGGCCCCTCCGCGGAGAGACCGGCTCGTACGATGCGACGAACGTGCCCGGAGTTACCTGAGCTGCGCTACCCCCCGCACCGGTCCGGCCGGACGCGCGTTGGAGCGCGTGCGCACCTGCACGCTGCGCGCGACGCCCGAGGTTTGAATCGCGCCGGCGCACGACGCCTGCGTCCCCGCGCACGTCGTGATGTTGGTGAACAGGAAGCCGTTGTTGGCGGTCGAGGTGTGTCCTGGGCCGCTGGTGCGCTGGTCGCAATTACCCTGGTAGTCCGCGAAGTTCAGGCACGTGTCGAGGTTGCCCGGATGGAACAGCAGGTCGTTCACCGCGCGCGAATACGGGTACGTGCCGCCCGGATCGCTCTCGGTGTCGAAGAGATAGTAATCTTCCCACGACCGGAACTGCTGCTGCGACACGCCCGCGAGCACACCGTCCACGTAGAACTTGACCACGTCCGCGTTCGGCTGGACGAACTGCATCGTCATGCCGATCTTGTGCGAGAGCGCCGGATCGACGTACTTGATCTCCCACGGCACGAAGTTCGCGCACTGGAAGCACGGCGTCGGCGTGTTCGCGGGAAAGACGCCTTCGACGTCGTTGGTGAACACAAGGAGCTTTTGGTTGCTGCCCGAGTCGGTCGTGTGCCACAGGCCGATGTACTGCATGCGCGCGCCCTGGTTGGTCCACACGGGCGAGATGCTCATGCCGAGCGCGGGCTGCCAGCCGCCGGTGGTCGACGTCACGACGAACTCGACGGAAAAGAACGGGTTGCACGTCGGGCCGCACTGCCCGGGCGGGTTGGTCGACGTGTCGGCGAGCGCGTTGGGATAGCCGGCTGAGCCCGCGGTCGGCGGGCTGCCGAGGCCCGAGTAGCACCCCTGCGTCACGGAGTTGTCGATCTGCAACGCCTTGGTGGGCGGCGTGCCGGGCCATTGCGCGCTGGGATAGCTGCTCGTGTTGACGACGTTCGCGTTGTAGTCGCTGTTGCCGCACGAGTTCGACAGCCAGCCGTTCTGCCCGCGGACCGGGCCGAGGCTGTAGCTCGCAAACGTGATCGGGCCGACGGTGTTGCCGGGGACCACCACGGTGCCGGTCGTCGACGAGACGACGACGCTCCACGCGATGGTACTGGATCCGTCCGAGAACGCGATCGTGCACGAGCCGTTGGAACCGGCCGTGACGGTGGTCGACGACGCGCTCGGCGTGCCGCTGGGAGCGGATGCCGTCGCGACGCCCGCGCAGCTCGCGCTCGGCGTCGCGGTGTAGGTGATGCTACCCGCGTTCGTCTCGCTCAAGTTGACCGTCGCCGTCTGTCCGCTGGCCGTGAACGTGAGGGTGCTGCCGGAACGATACGGGCTCGCCGACGTCACATAAAGCGGCGAGATCGTCAGCGTCTCGGGCGTCACGTTCGTGGCGCTCACCGACACGAGGACGCTGTAGCCGCTCGAGCCGAGGCCGTCGTAGCGCACGGAGACGGTGTCGCTGGAGTAGTTCAGCGTCGTCGACGTGCCGCCGGTCGGCGTGCCGTTCTTGACGATCTGCACGTGGCCGCTGCCGCCGCTTTCCGTGAGCTGGACGCTGATCGGATTCGAGTACGGATCGTTCGAGCCGGCCGTGATCGGGTTGTTGCCGTAGTCCGACGGGTTGAGCACGAAGCCCAGCGTGTGGACCGAGCCGTCCGCCGGCAGCGACGCGTGCGGCGCCAGATAGCCGAGCGCGGTGATCACGCCGCTGATGTACAGCGTGAGCTGGTTGCTCGCGCCGGAGACGATGGTCGCGGTCAGGAAGCCGCGTCCGAGCACGTGCGCGCTCGAGAACGAGTTGCCGACGGGCGCGGCGTCGTACGTCGTGCCGATGAAATCGTCGTTGCCGGCCGGTGCCGGCACGTCGATCGTGCACGTGCGCGGGGTGCCGGTCTGGCCGCCGCAGGCGGCCGAGCCCGACGAGATGTCGGTCTTCGAGTCGCCGATGATGGTGTTGCCGCCGTGCGCGTAGACCTGAATGTCGATGCCGTTGGTCGAGGGCGAGATGAACTTGGGCCGGCGCCCATTGCTCTGGCCGGTGGTTCGCCCGCCGATGATGACCGAGACGCGCACCGTCTGCGGCGAGGTTCCCGGATTACCAGGAGCGGCCGTCGGCGCTTGGACGGGGGCCGGCGTCGTGCCGGCGCCCCCGCCGCAGCCCGCGAGCAGCACGAAGGCCGCACAAGCTGCGGCAAGATGTCTATGCAAGCGATCGTCCTCTTGATAGCCAGAAATAGCGGCAGCCGCCGGCTGGAAAGCCCGGCGGCAATTGGTCGTACGCTGTCGAGCATAGCGTCCGGCCGGGCACGCCGCGGGAACAGACCGGGAACGAAACCCTCGTCTTTACCGAATGTCTATGGTAATGGTATAGGGACCGGTCGCTTCGCTATGCCGAGCAGCACCGCCGGTACAAGTCATTCGAGCTCGTCGCGGGGTGTTGGCGGCAGACCGTGCTCGGCACTTCCCGCGAGTTTCCATGGACGCAGCGACCCGGTACGCCCGCGAATACCTGCTCGGCCGCCCCGCCGTGGTCGTGCTGCGCGCCCCGACGGGCTATCTCAAGACCTCCAGCACGCGGATCGCCGCGCAGCGCTCACGCGCCTCGCTGATTCTCGATTGCCGCGAGCTCGCGTCCGCGGCGGCGCTCGGCGCCGCGCTCAGCGGGCACGCGGCGGGCGCGCCGGACGGCGCCGCGGTCGATGACTTCATCGCGTTCGAGAACGCCGAAGCGGCGCTGGCCAACCCCGGCGTGATGGCGGCGATTCACGCGGCACTGGAGCGGCGCGGCGCGCGGCAGACGATCGCGATCTGCACCCGGCGGCCGTTTCCGCTGCCCGCCGCCGTCGCAGGCGACGCCGTCGAGCTCACGCACGACGACCTCGCGGTCGACGTCCGCGGCGAGCTCGCCAAGCGCGGGCTGCCGCGCGAGCGGATCGCCGAGATCCACGCGCTCACGCTGGGCTGGCCGATGCCGACCTACCGGCTCGCCGCACTCGCGGCGGCATGTCCCGCCGGCGTGCCGCTGACCGCGTGCACGAGCCGCGGCTACGAGCGGCTGCTGCAAGACATCCGGCTTGATTTCGTCGACCGGCTTTCGCCGGAGCGGCGCGCGTGGCTGCTCGCGGCGTACCGGCGCGACCGCGACGCCCTCGCCGGCGGCACGGCGTTCGAGCCCGACCGCGACCTGCTCGCGCACAAGCTCGCGCGCGCCGACGGGCTGCTGCTGCGCGACG
>JAQBPK010000220.1 GCA_028287565.1 Vulcanimicrobiota bacterium | reverse complement strand
CTCGACGCGCAAGGAGCGTCGTCGAAGTGATCGGCGATCACCCGCCCGTGTGATTTCCGCTCACCGCAGCGTGAGAATCAATCGCACCGACGCCGGCTGCAGCACGAGTGCGTCCTGCGTGAGCGGCGGGCCCGTCATCGTTGCGTACGGCGTGCCGAGGCCGAGCCGCGTGAAACGCCCGCTCACGGCGCTGGTGAGATTCGTTCCGGCCAGCGTCACGTCAACACCGTTCCAGCGCTTGCCGATCGCGGCATCGAGCGTCGCGAAGCGTCCCTGAGCGAGCTCGTTGTTGGCGCTTTTCGCGGTTAGGTTGAGCGCGCCGTGCAGACCTGCATGCGCGTAGCGCAGTCCCAGCGAGAACGTCTGCATGGGAATGCCGGCGAATTGCTGGCCGATCACGAGCTCCGCACCTGACGTGGGGTTCGCGACCGTCGCCGGCAGGCTCGTGGGATACGCCGCGTTGACGCCGTACTCGGCCGTCCCGAGCAGCGCGCCGAAACGATGCGTGAGCCGGAGCGCGCCGCCCTGGTAGATCACGTTGCCGACGTTGATCGGGAACGATTGCGCGACCACGGTGCTGACGCTGCCCGGGCAGGTCGTGCCGAGCGGGTAAAAGACCTCGATCGCGTCCCGCAGGTTGGAACGGTACAGCGTCGCGTCGACGGTCGTCGTGCCGATGCGCTTGCCGTATCCCAGCTCGTACTCGGTCGCGTGCTCGGCGTGCTCGTTCGGGTTTCCGTTCGCGGCGACACAGTTCTCATCGGGCGTGAGCGCCGAAACGGGCAGCGTCGCGAGTTCCGCGAGTAGCGGCGCGCGAAAACCCGTACCGACCGCGAAGCGGAACGCACCATGCGAGCCGTCGTCCACCGACACGCCGATGCGCCCATCGGTGCTGGTACCGAACGTCGACCAGCGAGACTGTACGACGCTCGCGGCGAGCCGCACGCGCGGCGCGACGTCGGCAGCGCCGCGAATCCACACCGATGTGGCGTGCTCGCGCAGCGTGCCGGCGAACTGGTCCGCCGACGACAGCGTTTCGGCGCGCGCGGAAAGGCCCGTCGCGAATGTCGCCGTTCCCGCGGTCCGCGTCCACTCGACGCTGGTCGTGGCGAGCCGGTCGCTGAGCGAGAAGTCGTAGGGGGTCGCACCGGACGGCGTCAACTCGGCATCGCGCACGAGCGATACGCCTGTGCTCGAAAACCCCGTGGTCGCGGCGAGCGTACCCGCGCCGAGCGGCAAGGTCGCGCCGAGCAGTGTCGCGCGGATGCTCTGCCCGCGCGTCTGTGGTCCGGTACCGACGAAGTCTGCGCCGGGCGCGTCGTTCCGCGGATCGACGGGCGCGGTTTGCGCCGCACTCTCGTTACGGCGGTTGTCGAGGGTGAGCGTTCGAAAGCGCAGCGTGGCGCGCCTCGAGATGTCGTACGTGAAATGCGCGAGCGCGGTCGACACGTCCACCTCGGAGCCCAGGCGTACCGCGACCGTGGCCGGGTCCCCGGCGGAGTCGGTGAAGTTCAGCGTCGCCGGATAGTCGTGCACGTAGCCGTCACTATGAGCGCGCCCACCGGCAAGCGCATAGCCGAAGCGCCCGATGCGGCCGGTGGCGTTCAGCTCCGCGCTCGTCGTGCCGAACGAGCCCGCCGAAAGCCGCAGCATGCGCGTAGGCGTCGCGGTCGGACGCAACGACACCAAGTTGATCTCGCCGCCGATCGTGTCGGCACCGCGATGGTCTTCCGGCCCGAGCCCTTCGCTCACGTCAACCGCGCCAAGCACCGCCGACGGAAACAAAGCGAGATCGAGATCACCCGTGCTCGCGTCGTTGAGCGGCTGCCCGTCGAGCGTAATCCGCGTCTCCGAAGGATCGGGCCCGCGCAGCGCAACGACGGCAACGGCGCCACGCGAGCCGCCACCGGGACGCGCAAACGTAAGCGACGGCACGTTCGCGAGCGCATCGACCACGCGATCGTAGCCGGACGCATCCATGTCCGCACGCGTGATCTCGCGCGTGGGGACGGAGGAGCGCGACACGGAAAGCCGCCCGTCGACGGTGACACGGCCGATCTCGCGCAACCGCCCGGAGCCGAGCGGGTCGAGCGCCACTTCGATACGCTCCCCCTCATGAACGACGACGTCGGTATCGGCCGCGGCGAAGCCCGGAGCCGTAATCGTGAGCCGGTACGCGCCCTGCGGCAGATCGAGCACGAAATTCCCACGCGGATCGCTGTCGGTGTCGGCCTTCGCCGGCCCCGCGACATGCACGTGCGCGCGAAGCGGGACGCCGTCGGCCGAACGGACGACGCCGGTGACGCTGCAGCACCCCACGGCCGCAGCGATCAAGAGCGGTAGAGCCATGACCTCATGGTTCGCAGGCCGAGCGCGGAATCGCTGCCGCCCCGCCGCGCGGGTTTGCCGTAGCCGGCAGGACTAGTGCGTGACGGTCAAGTCGGCGAGCGTCAAGGGGCAAGGCGCCGGACCTCCACGATTCCTACTCTTCGATGAATTCGGGCGGTAACGTATGGCCGTTGGGAACGATGATGTGCGACACATTGTCCGGCGAGCCAGGCACCGGTTTGCGGATTATTACGTCGCTACCGAGATCAAACACAAAGCCGCCATCCGCGTGCCCCGTAATCCCGGTGACGACTCCGCGAAAGACGAAGGAGTCGAATTCCCCCCGATATGCGCGCGATCCCAGCGGAGCACCAGGCGGAAGCGGCTCTTCGCGGAAACGGATCGGCACGCGGGGCCGCGCCGGCCACGAGGCTATGACATCTGGAATTGGCTGTGCGCGCAGTTTCGCGATGGCATCGGGCAGATCATACCCAATTGGCAAGAACAGATGCGACAGTTCACCCGGATGCTCCGGCTTACGCGCGGTTAGAATACCGCCGTCGCCATACTCGAAGAACAGTTCGTTACGCGACCCATCACGAATCGTCACAGCCTCAGCTCGTGCAACGATGTAGCGCTCCCAGTCACGCACGATATAGGCTTTGTATCCGGGCGGAACGACGACGTTCGGCCTCCGGTCGATCTCGATAAACGGCAACGCTTCAGCGCCCATGAACCCTCGTTGCACAAGCGCCGCGCGAGGCGTGTCCACAGACGGAGGCAACCCGCTCAGAGCTAGAAACGATAACGCGAGTCCCACGAACATCAAGCCCCGCTCCGATCAACAACGGTATGTCGTTCTCACTGAGCTGGCTTGGGGCCTGCACCGATCCACACGCACCCATCGCCTCGGGCGTACACCCGAATTCCCTGCGTGGTGATCGAGCCGCTAGACCCTAGCGTAGGAAAGCCTTGGAAATCGACAAGTACTTGAATCGAGTCGCTTGTATTCGGCGGTAGAAAGACGAGGTAGCCGCAGCCACCCGGGTTCACGACGGTCGCATTTTCCGCCGAGTTTTGGTGACGACAGTAGAATTCCCCATTATCGACGCTCACGAAGCGACCATGCTGTGCGGTGCACGCGCTTTCCGCCGTCTTGTTAAAGAACGTCTTGGCGATGACGATCGGATTAACACACACCGGATCCATGGTCGGATCGCAAGTTGCACATGAGCCCCAAATGCAGAGTAAATAGTGTGGGCTTGGATCGAGGCAGCTTGGGTTGACATCTGGAGTGCATTCGGCACCGCCACCACCAGAGCCGTAGCAACTCCACGGATCTGTTGCGGCTACATCATAACCGCATCCCGTCAGTAGGGATGTGTGCCGCTGACTAGATTGCAAACTGCTTAGCGCGGGGGCAATACGGAGCTAGCATGATGCGTGGCACACCCGCCGAGAAGACCCGAGAACAGCACTGCTGAACACAGAGCTATAGTGCGGATGTTCATAATCGTTTCCTTCGGCATTGCGGCTCTAGAGGTTCGGGCGCGTTGTGCCGCGACGTCTATTAATAATGCGCAGCCGCGTGAGGGTTGTCTAGCGGGCCATGTGGCCTTCACTCGGTTTTCGACGTTCGGATGCGGGCAAGATGCCGCGCGCGACCGCTACGCGGACTAGTTCCGCGCGACTCTGAGCTCCAAAGAGGACCAATAATTCTCGCACTATATTGCGAGCTGTGTACCAGGAGCCGCCGCGAGCCAGGGCGATCTCCTTGTTTGACTTGCCGGCGGCAACAAGGCGGAGGACATCGGCGTGTCGGGGGGTTAATCGAATCTCACGCAAACCAAACTCGGCCAAGCGCTCGCGGAGCCAGTAATTCGGGCTCACGTCGCGTAGCGCAGCTTCAGCATAGTCTCGGTACCAATCCTCACGCGTTAGCGATGCCAGCCGGTATGCCGCGATGGCCGCCCGACGCCGGTACCCCATCACATCGTAGTGCCGCATTGCCGCAGCGTAGTTATCTCTGGCGCGCGCTCGTTGACCGACCGCCTCGTCGATGATAGCTCGAGTCATCGCCCAAGCGGCATCATGCATGCCCTCATCTTTCGTTCCTCGGACACGTCGCGTGATCACAGCTTCGTGGTATGTGAGCAACGACATCGCGGCGTCGTGTGCGCCCGCATAAGCGAGCTCCTCTGCTAGCATGATCGGGAGCGCAAGGTCGTCTTGTAGTAGCGCGTCTTTTCGCAATGCCTCGTATTGCGCTGATGCCTTACGGACGAAGTAGGCATGCGCACGCGACTCACCCGACCGACCGACGAGAGAGGCTAGTCGCAAGATTGCGATGATCTCATGGCAAGGCGATGGGGCAATCGATTCTGCGCGCAATGCCCAGTCGATCGCATCAGTGCCCTCGCCGCGAAGTTCAGTGGCATATGATGCGCCGACGGCAAGCAAGAACAATGGTATCGCTATCCCCCTTCGCGACCAATCGAACGCAACGGCACGATCGCGTACTTCAGGCCACAAGTCAGGGAGTGGCACCTCTGCGCATAAAAACGCCAGGCCGTAGAGCGCGGACGCGTCGATAAAACGATCGTATTGCCGGCACGAGGCGATACAGCGGAGCGCCGCACGAAACCGGTCTGCAGCTACATTGACGTCACAAGCATCGAACGCAATCCAGCCTTCGAATAAAGTCGCGCGCGCCCGAACGATGTCCGCATCGTCTGGGACCGAGCGCAATAGACCCAACGCCTCCGGAAATTTCGTTTCCCGGTAATACGCGATACCAAGATTCACAGCGAGTTCGGCCCGAATAGTGTCATGTACGCCTCGCGTGTCCGCGTGCAGGTCCGCCAGTATCGCAAGACCTTCAGTGAGCCGGCCAAGCCTTACGAGTGCGGCGCCTTCCAGCATCCGGGCAGTCACCGACTCGTCAGTTGCGCCGACGCGTACGTGAAGTCGGCGCAGCCGGTCCAATGCACGGTCGGCCAAATTCAAGGCTATCAGGGCACGGCTATGCAGCAGTTCAATGTCGACGTCCTTCTCCGGCGACGATTCACAGATTCGAAGGCAATCCTCGAAGTCGCCTTGGAAGAACGCGGCCCGGGCCGTGGAAAACAACGGCCGCGCGGCAGTACGTCTATTGCTCTTCATCGCCCACCTCCACACCTATAGAGGTATGCGCGGCCGAACGCACGATACGTTCGGCCGCGCATGTTCGCCATATCGTTCGGCGTCTTGCGCGAGACTCCGTTAACCGATGCCGGTTGGTAGTATCACGTCCATCGGTGACAGTCCGGGCGGTACATGGCCTTGCGCTATGAGCGTTGCAATGAATGCAATGAGCGCGATCGAGAGCGGGTTCATCAGGGCGTTTCCTCTCGTGACGGTGCGATGGACCGGTTCACCACGGCGGAAACGACGATTCTTGGCGCCTACCAACTACGGTGACCCGGTTCACGCCCAGGCTTGGGCGGTCGGCCTCGGGGTCCTGGATCACCCTATGGTTTCAGCCTGCAAGAGCACAGGCGGATCGAGTTATTCGGCTGTTTGCGGCCGTGCCAGACGAAGGTCGACAGTTATCGAGCAGGCCTCGCGATCCGATCCAACTCCGCCAGTGAGGCAAAGCGGTAACCGCGCGCACGCAGCGCGCTGATGACTTGCGCCGTTAAACCGGCTTCATACGCGCGTCCGCCGGCTTGGGACCGCCCTTGATCGCCGTCATGGAGCACGATGATCGCACCGTATTGGACCTGCCGCAGCAGCCGGTTCGCGAGCGCGTCCGGCGACGCGTGCGGCGACGTCTCGTCAAGCATCGCGGTCCACAGCACGACGCGCTTGCCGTGCCGGCGCGCGGCGTCGAGCACTGCGGCGTTACGCGCGCCGAACGGCGGGCGCAGCCAGCTCGTGCCGCGCCCGGTCGCGGCGTGAATCGCGTCGTCGGTGTTCACGATCTCCGCATCGAGCGCCGGTGACAGCAGAACGTTCAGATGCGGGTGCGTGTCCGAGTGGTTCTCGATCTCGTCGCCGTCCGCCGCCATGCGGCGCAGCAGCGCGGGCTCGCGGCGTGCGGCGCGCCCGACCACGAAAAACGTCGCGTGGACGTGCTCGCGCTCCAGCACGTCGAGCACGCGATCGGTGACGCCACGCGTCGGCCCGTCGTCAAACGTCAGCGCGACGACCGGCCCGGTACCGTGCGTGACCACCGGCTGGAACGCGTCGCTGCGCGGCGACTCGACGAGCTCGTAGAGGCCGAACGAGCCGGCGGCGAGCAATGCGATCGACGCGAAGACGCGCAGCGCGGTCACGACTTGAGCAACTTCTCCCGCGCCGCCGCGACGGTCTTCTTGAACCGCGGCGGACCGAACGACGCGAAATCGTCGACGACTTTCTGGTAGCGCGGGTCCGCGGTCGACGTCGACTGCAGCGTAAGCAGATCCGGCACCGGCTTGTTCTTGTCGAGATGGATGTTGTACTGACGCCCGGCCGTCGTCGCGAGATAACGCGGGTCGGTGAAGATGAAACGGTGCTTGCCGCTGCGAGTGCCGGCGATCTGCGCGACCGAAATCGTGTAGATGTCGTCCGTCTTGCCTTTGAGCGGCCGGCTCTGCAGCTCCCAAACGCCGTCTAGCACGAGCTTCTCGAACGCGAACGTCACGTCATAGCCCTGGATCGGCTCAGTGAACTACGCGCTGCGGCTCCCC
>JAQBPK010000204.1 GCA_028287565.1 Vulcanimicrobiota bacterium | reverse complement strand
CGTCATGTGCGGCTTCGCGTCGATCGGCGGCTACCCGGTCGCACTCGGCGTCATGGACTTCAATGTCCGCGGCGGCACGATGGGCACGGTCGTCGGCGAGCGCATCACGCTGCTCTTCGAGCGGGCCCGCGAGCGCAAGCTGCCGTGCGTCGTGTTCACCGCCAGCGGCGGCGCGCGCATGGAAGAGGGCATGCTGGCGCTGATGCAGATGGCGAAGACGACGCTCGCCGTGCGCCGCTTCCGCGATGCGGGCGGCTACTACGTGAGCGTCCTGACCGATCCTACGACGGGCGGCGTCTCGGCATCGTTCGCGTTCCAAGCCGACGTCATCGTCGCCGAGGCGCGCGCCGCGATCGGCTTCGCCGGACGCCGCGTCATCGAGCAGACGATCCGCCAGAAGCTGCCCGACAATTTCCAGACCGCCGAGTTCTTGCTCGAGAAGGGCGCGATCGACATGGTCGTCGAGCGCTCCGAGCTCAAGAATCGCCTCGTTCGGCTTCTCGATTACGGCGTGGGTGCTCGGCGCCCGCTCAACGGACAGCCCGCCGGCGCCGTCGCGCCGCCGGCGGCTGCGCAGCCGGCCTCCACGGAGACGCGAACGTGAACGTCATCGTCGAGCGCGAGAAGGGCTTGTTGCAGCTCGAGCAGCGCATCGCTGAGCTCAAGACGCACGCGGCGCAGCAGCCCGTCGACCTGAGCGCCGAGATTCGCGCGCTGGAAACCAAGTACGGGCAGATTCAGCGCGAGATCTTCGGCAAGATGTCGCCGTGGCAGCGCGTCAACATGGCGCGCCATCCGAAGCGCCCGCTGGGATCCGATTATATCCACGCACTCGACCAGTTCGACGAGTTGCACGGCGACCGGCATTTCCGCGACGACCACGCGATCGTCGGCGGTTTCGCGAAGCTCAAGGGACGCCGCGTGATCGCGATCGCGCAAGACAAAGGCCGCGACACAAAGGAGAAGGTGTACCGCAACTTCGGGATGCCCTCGCCCGAAGGCTATCGCAAGGTGATTCGCCTCGTGCAGCTGGCCGCGCACCTCGGCTTGCCCGTGGTGACGTTCATCGACACCAGCGGCGCCGATCCGGGCATCGGTTCGGAAGAGCGCGCGCAGGCCGAGGCCATCGCGCGGTCGCTCTACGAGCTCGCGGACGCGCGCGTCCCGATCGTCGCCACGATCATCGGCGAGGGCGGCTCGGGCGGTGCGCTCGCGCTCGCGCTGGCCGACCGGGTGCTGATGCTGGAGCACGCCGTCTACTCGGTGGCGTCACCGGAAGGTGCGGCAGCGATCCTGTGGGGCGACGCCGCCCGCGCGGAAGAAGCGGCCACGCGGTTGAAGCTGACGTCCGATGATCTGCTGCAGTTCGGGATCGTCGACGAGGTGATCCTCGAGCCGCTCGGCGGCGCGCACCGCGACGGCGCCGGCACGATCGCGCGCGTCCTCGACGCGGTGGACTCCGCGCTCGACACGCTCGCGCAAGTGCCGGCGGACGAGCTGCTCGACCGCCGCTATCGCAAGTTCCGCCGCATCGGCGCCGCCACCGGAGCGACGGGCTGATGCGAGGCCGTTTCCGCTTCGCGCCAACGGCGTGGATCCAGCGCGCTGCCGCGCGCCTGACGCGGCCGGCACGATGCTGCTGGTTCCCGGTGCCGGTCTGATGAAAGTTGGACCGGTGCTGCGCACGTTGAGCCGGGTTGGCGTCGTGTGCGTTGCGCTCGTTGCGTTCTCCGTGATCGGCGTGCAGTATGCGCGCGTGATCGGGCGCAACCTCGCATTGGCGCACGAGCTGCGCGACGTCGAGCGCGACGTGATCACGCTGCGCGCGCGCAAGACGCAGCAGGAGCGCGACATTCGCCGGCTCTCCGATCCCCGCGGCGCGATCCCGGAGATTCACGACCGCCTGCACTTGGTCCGCGACAAAGAAGCGATCATCTACCTCAAGCACGGGAAGCAGCCGTAGCGTGTCCGATCGCGTCCGGGGCAGCGTCATCAACGTGCACAACCTGGGCGCGACGGTGCGCCTGGAAGACGGGCGGCTCGTCGCCGCGCCGATTGGCGACGTCAACAAGAACCGCGCGGCGTACACGCGAGCGCTCGAGCACAAGGACGTCACGCTCCCGTTCGACCTCGTCGGGAAGATGGTCGTGCTCGCGCAGACGCGCATCGACGAGGTGGCGCCGACGACCGAGGTTCCGGCGCTGACCGATCCGTCGTTCGAGGCGCAGATCGCAGCGTACCTGAAGTCGACCGAGGAGTGGGCGCCGCCCGACCGGCCGCAACCATTCGAACGCCATCTCGTCCGCAAGCAGCAGCGCGCGAAGTTCTACGAAAGTCGTGCCGACTAGGCGCGTTTCGTTCGACAAATAGATCAAGGCAGGTTCCTTTGAAACGACGAAGCAAGCGTCCATGATGGCAAAGAGCGCGCGCGTCGATCCGGTCAAGGTTCCCGGCTCGTTCGTGCGGCTGCAAGGGGCATATTCGAGCTTGCGCGCGGCGGAGCAGCGCGTGGCGGACTTCATCCTGCTGCATCCTGACGAACTGATCTATCTCACCGTGACCGAGCTCGCGGAGCGCACGAAGACCAGCGAGTCGACCGTCGTGCGCTTGACGCAAAAGATCGGCTACAAAGGTTATCAGGAGTTCAAGATCGTGCTCGCGCGCGATCTGGTCGAGCCCGCAACCGAAATCTATGAGGCGATCGAACCCGGCGACGACCTCGCGACGGTCAAGAGCAAGGTGTTCCAGGCCAACGCGCAGGCGCTGCGCGACACGCTCGAAGTGCTCGACGACGCGCAGCTGCAGCGCGGCGTCGACGCGCTCGCGGCCGCGCAGCGCGTGGAGATCTACGGCGTCGGCGGTAGCGCGCCGCTCGCACTGGACGCGTACCACAAGTTCCTCAAGCTCGGCCTGCGCTCGATCGCGCTCTCGGACGGCGACCTCATGGCGATGTCCTCGGCGCTGCTCGGCGAGAGCGACGTCGCGCTTGGAATTTCGCACACGGGCGCAAGCCGCGACGTCACCGACGCGCTCGGCCGCGCGAAGGCGAACGGCGCGACCACGATCGGCATCACGCACCGGCCGTCGTCGCCGATCACCAGGGTCTCGGACGTCGTGCTGGTCACCGCGGCGCAGCAAACGGCGTTCCGCAGCGACGCGAGCTCGAGCCGTATCGCGCAGCTCACGATCATCGACACGCTGTACGTCGGCGTCGCGCACGTGAACCACGCGCGCTCCCTCGCGATGATCGAGCGCACCCGCGAAGCGACGGCGTCGAAGCGCTACCACTAAAGCGGCGCGGCGTGCTCGCTGCCGGCGGACGGTGATACGCGTGAGCGGGCGCCGCGCGGGGCAGCGTTTCGACGCCGAGCACGGCGTCACGACCGAGGCACTCGTGTTCCTGGGCGAGCTCGATCCGGAGGCGATCGGCCCGTCGCTGGAGTTCGCGACGCATTACGAGCCGACGCCGGTCGCGCAAGCGCTGGCGCTGCTCGACGCGTCGCCGCTGCGACCGCAGGATGCGACGTTCGTCGATCTCGGCGCGGGGATGGGCCCCGTCGTGATGCTCGCCGCGCGGCGGCCGTATCGTGCGGTGGTCGGCGTGGAGATCTCGCCGGCGCTGGTGGAGATCGCGCGCGAGAACGTCGCGGCGCTGCGCGATCCCGAGCGCGTCGTGCGCGACGTGCGGTTCGTGCGCGCCGACGCCGCGCAGTATGCCTTTCCGCGCGGGCCGCTCGTCGTCTTCATGTACAACCCGTTTCGCGCGCCGGTCCTCGATGCGGTCCTCGCGCGCCTGGCCGCGGGCGCCGAGCCGCGCGACGTGGTGCTGCTCTACCACACGCCGCTCGAACGCGCCGCGATCGAGGCAACGCACGCGTTCGAGCTCATCGCCGACCTCGGATTCGGGCTGGTGTACCGCTCCGCATCTGAGGCTGGCGGGATACGGTCGGTTCGTTCTGTTCCCCAGGGGTAGCGTTCGGCTACCCGGCGAAGCAGCACGCCTGTTTCGGCTTTGCGATTGAGGGCGGGGCGACATGACATTGGCGAGCACTCCGGAGTTCGCGAAGATCGGGCCGGACGATCCACGGTACCGCGCGTTGTCGATCGGCTTCAACCAGCGGTTCGTCGGCGAGCCGGCGTACATCCAGCTGTGCGCTTCGCCCGAGCAGGTTCAAGGCGCGGTGCAGGCCGCGCTCGACGCCGGCAAGCGGATCACGGTGCGCGGCGGCGGGCATTGTTACGAGGGCTTCGTGTCCGACAACCTCGGCGGCACGATCATCGACCTCAGCCCGCTCAACGCCGCTTACCGCGACGACGCGATGGGCGGCGCGTACTGCGCCGAAGGCGGCTGCACGCTCTGGAACGTGTACGGCGCGTTCTACAAGGAATACGGCGTTACGATCCCCGGCGGCTCGTGCTATTCCGTGGGCGCCGGCGGCCACGTCTGCGGCGGCGGCTACGGCCTGCTCTCGCGCAAGCACGGTCTCACGGTCGACCATCTGATCGCGGTCGAAGTCGTCTGCGTGGACGCGCGGCGCAAAGCGTCGATCGTGCTCGCGCGCAAGGATGATTCCGATCCCAGAAAGCGCGACTTGTTCTGGGCGCACACCGGCGGCGGCGGCGGCAATTTCGGCGCGATCACGCGCTACTGGTTCTCGCCGGAGATTCCGCTCGCGCCGCGCAACGCATACCTGGGCAACCTTGCGTGGAACTGGTCCGATCTGACGCAGGACGAGTTCACGCAGCTTCTGGGAAACTACGGGAGCTTCTTCGCGCAGCACAGCGCGCCGGGCGATTACGGCGATCTGTTCACAATGCTCGTCATGCCGCAGAACGTTCCGGACGGAAATTCGCAGATCGTCGTGGAGATGCAGTGCGTCGGCGACGATCCAGCGCCGATCGACGCGTTCATTGCCGCGATCGGAAAAGGCGTGAGCCCGCCGGGCCCGCAGCGCATGGCGCTGCCGTACCGCCACCTCGTGAGCCACCAGAGCCCGTACCGGAAGATGCCGTGGATCGAGGCGACGCAAACGCTCAACGGCTCGGGCGCGAACCAGCGCGGCAAGTACAAGTCGGCGTACATGACCAAGCCGTTTCCGCAGAACCAAATCGGTGCGATCTGGAACGCGCTGTACGCGCCGTCGTTCGTCAACGCGCAGGCGCTGCTGCAAGTCGACTCGTACGGCGGTCAGATCAACGCCGTGCCGGCGGACGCGACCGCGGTCCCACAGCGGTCGTCGATCCTGAAGCTGCAGTACCAGATTTACTGGACCGACCCGAACCAGGACGATCAGAACCTGAACTGGATCCGCTCGTTCTACCAGTCCGTTTACGCGGAGACGGGCGGCGTTCCGGTGGTGAACGGCGCCGTTACCGACGGCTGCTACGTGAATTACTGCGACACCGATCTGGTCGGCTGGCCGCAGCTCTACTACAAAGAAGGCTACGCGCGCCTGGTCACGGTCAAGCAGGCTTGGGACCCGCTCGACGTGTTCAACCACGCGCAGTCGATCGGGTCCGCCTGACCGCGGAACGCGTTACTCCGGCACGCTCGCTACGTCAGGCGTCGGGATCGCGAATGCCGACCTCGTCGAGATGCCGCAACAGATCGGCGGGATCTTCGTACACGCGGTACGCGCCGCCGCTCTGCAGCTCGTCGTAACCGTAGCCGCCCGACAGCAAGCCGACGCCGAGCGCGCCGGCGCGGCGCGCGGCGAGCAAGTCCCACACCGAATCGCCGACGACGATGCTGTGCTCGATCGGGACGCCGAGCTTTTCCGCGGCGCGCAAGAACAAGTCGGGATCGGGCTTGGCGTGCGCAACCTCGTCGCGCGTGACGACCGGCACGTCCGGGGGAACGTCGAGCAGCGCCAGAGTGCGGTCCGCGACGTCGCGCCCGCCGCTCGTCGCGATCGCCCACGGCGCGTGCAATTGCGTGAGCGTCGCGAGCAGCTCCCGCGCGCCGGGCAGCGCGACGACGCCGTCGAAGCGCGCGGCGTACGCGGCCGCGTGGCGCCGCCGCAACTCGACCGCGACGTCCGGATCGAGCTCGCGGCCGAGCTCCCGCATCAGTCCGCGCACGAACAGCCCGCCGCTCATCCCGATCTTGCGGTGGATGCGCCACACCGACAGCGGGATGCCGCACGCCGTCAGCGCCTCGTGCCAAGCGCCGACGTGCTGATAAACGGAATCGACCAGCGTCCCGTCCAGATCGAAGAGCATCGCGGGGACTGTGCGCGCCATGCGGGGCGCTTCGCCCCGTGAAGCGAACCGCCCGCCGGTGATCCGCGCGCTCGTCTCGATCGGCACGAACTCGACCCGCTTGCTCGTCCTCGACGGCGACCAGCGCGTCGGGGCCGAGTCGCGCGGAACGCGCTTGGGCGCGGGCATCGGCGAAACCGGCACGATCGACCCGAAGGCGCGCGAGTGCACGCTCGCGGCGATCGACGAGTACGTTGCTCAAGCGCGCGAGCTCGGCACTACGGCCATCGATGCGATCGCGACGAGCGCGCTGCGCCGCGCGAGCGACGGCGAAGCGTTCGGCAAGGAAGTCGCGGCGCGCGTCTGCATCACGCCGCGCGTGCTGGGCGGTTCGGAAGAAGCAACGTACTCGTTCCTAGGCGCGACGAGATCGCGCGAAGGCAGCGAGGAGATTGCCGTACTCGACGTAGGCGGCGGCAGCACGGAGCTCGCGGTCGAAGCGCCGGCGTACGCGCGCGCGAGCGGCGCGGTGCGGCGCGTGATGTCGCTCGAGATCGGCGCAGTGCGGTTGTCGGAACGCCATCCTGCGCTCCTCGGCGCCCGTGCGCTGGACGAAAACGAACGCGGCGCGCTAGAAGAAGGAGCGCGCGCGGACGCGGCGGGCGTACTCGCCCCGTTCGGCGCGGAGCGCGGGTTCGTCGAAGTGATCGCCGTCGGCGGCACGGTCTTCACCGCGGCCGCGATGATCGCGGGCGGCGTCAACGACGGCGCGACGATGACGCGCAGCGACCGCCGCCGGCTGATCGACGACTTGCTAGCGCGCGACGTTGACGCGCGCAAGGCGATGCCGCACATCCGCCCGCAGCGCGCCGACATCTTACCGGCGGGCCTGATCGTCGTGGATGAAGCATGCCGTCTCCTCGACGCCGACGCGATCACGGTCAGCGAAGCGGACCTTCTGCTGGGTTACCTCACCTCCCCGGCATTCCGCGCGGCACCACTGCCACCGAAGCGGTAGCTCGGCTACGTGCGGCGAATCGGGCGGCGGGATGATGGTGGAATAGGCAGACACAGCAGACTTGGAACCTGAGCCGGCCGGATGGAAACACCGGCCGGGATGCGCTCAAATTCGGTGAACTCGTCGCAGCAATGCACGACAACGCCGAGCCAAGCGGGTGAACCGCGTCAAGGCGACGTGACGACCCCGAAGGTGTAGAGACTGGACGGGCGCGGCCTAAACGGATTCGAAAAACGTCGAAAGTCGACGTTTCGATCCGCAAGGTCAAGGCACAGTCCGGACCACGAACGTTGTTATCGAATCAGCGATGGTGATGGCGGCGAAAGCCGAAGTGGTGCGAAAATCTGCTGCCGGCAACGGCGTCCGGGTTCGAGCCCCGGTCATCCCACCAATCAGTAAACAAGCGGGACCGGCGAGTTTCGGTTGAGACCGGCTTTACTCGTAGGTAGGTACCGACCACTGTTCGCCGAAGTGCGAGGAGATGATGGTCGGGTTTCCATCCCTGGGCTTGGACTCGTGTGCAAGAAGGCCGATTAAGAACTCTACTCCCCCTGAACGGTCCATCGACGAACTTGACAGAATGGCGCGTGACTGGCAAGGCTGGCATCCGTCCGCGAAACTGTTGGTGAAGTCAGCGGTGTACAATTGTATGGGCCTAATTTTCGGTAGTCGGCGTGTTCAGATCGACATTGACGAATTGCCGCAAATCCTTTCCGAGGATGTGTGGCGACCGATTGGCGAGGCGGAGCTCCAAGTCGGTGATCTGGTGATGTACGTTCGCGAGGGTAAGGCACGCCACGTCGCGTTCTATATCCGAACGGATCTCGTCGGATCGACGATACAGCGGTTCGTCTGGAGCAAGTGCGGTGAATTTGGAGAGTATTTGCACTTGATAACAGATGTCCCGAAACAATACGGCCAGCCTGATCACTTCTTTCGATTAGAGCGCCCGTGCCGATGAAGAGAACGCTAATAGAGCTAGTCGAACGCATCGAATCATTAGACTACCAAATTCCGTTTGGTATTTATAGCGGCCTCGACGATTTTATTGAGGCGATCGAATCGTCGCCGGAGTACCGCGAGTTAACGAACTTCCTAAAGGACAGCGCAAACGGTTCCATGATCCAGGAACGCGCTAAATCTATCATAGTGGATGCTCCGGTTGGAACGGTGCGGTCAAATAAGGATACGGCGCTAGCAATTTACCTCCTGGCCCTTTCCGCGACATCCGGTGTGAGCAGGGATCTGGTGAACGTAGCGGACGGCGCCAAGCAGGCGCTGTGGTGGGCTATACGCATCGCTGAAAGGGTCCGGGTGAGGCATGCATTCGTCGTGTATTATTCTGTTGCAATTGATGAATCGGGTGGCGATCTGTCAGGTGGCGGGAGCAATTGGGTGTTAAATTTCAATGCCGAAAAAAGGATGCAGGTGCTCAGAAAAACGCGCGCTCGCATCCCGGTGCAGCGTGGACGGGTGCGTTTCTTTCCCGTGCCGAAGTTTACGGTTTCAGGCAGCGCGGGCGGTCCTCATAGCGACATACAGACAAATCGACTTGAGGTGAGGGTGTTCAATTGATAATGCATCAATGGAGCATAATGTGCTCACGATACCTAACGGATGAGGTGACGCATCGGCCTTCAGCGATCGATATCATAGAGCGTGTTCGCCTCCGCGAAGACCCGGTGCAACTGGGAACGCTCGCTGAGAAATTTCGCGCGCACGTCGTAAGCAGCTGGCGCCTCGATAAGGAATCAAAGGAAGCGTGTACCTTTAAGGTCCGACTTGACATTCTGGATGGTGAATCGGTCGTGGATACCAGCGGCGTACAAGATCTCGAAGTTGCGGTAGACGCTGTTTCGCGTTCCGTCTTCACACTGGATTTCGAAGCGGTCCCATCAGGCCTTTTCTCTTTCCGCGTCTCATTTCTTGGAAGCGAACAAGAGCAGTGGAATGTTGCCGCGGCGATCCCGCTCGAAATAGTTGTGCAGTCGGCTCGTCCACGCGCCGCGAAACGCAAGCGACCCAAGCGTGACGAATAAACCGAGCCTGTGGTTCCCGATGTGGAGACCTGGTAGTGAGGCGCGTCGGCGTACCGACTTGGGCTTGAGATGACCCAACCAAATGCAGCATTTGTGTCAAATTAAAACGTCTGCCCTAAGTCTGATGCCCCTGAGGTCCCGACGGCCGAGCCGATCGCGCATTGTTCCCGTACTGCTTTCTCGTGAGTTATGAAAGTTCAAAGCAGGCTGAACCGCTTTCGTTCCACCTCGGTGCGTGAATGGTAATGCGGAAAATAACCGGCTCAAGAACCGGCATGCGCGTGCCCGAATTGTCACAGCCAATGCCAACGTTCGCGGGTGAAACAAAGGGCGGAGCTGGTACTCCTGAGGCGGCTAAACCGGAGAGGCCCCGATTGCGATTATCGGCGGGAGGTGGCTGCCCGTGATGGCTGAGCGTTGAGCAAGCCCGTCTGCGAACAAAGCGGCAACGAACCTGTCACATCAGCGCAACGTCGCTACGCGATACTGCTCTTGCAGCGCCCGTAGCTCAACCGGATAGAGCACCATTCCGACTAAGTGGAAGATGCGGGTCCGAGTCCCGCCGGGCGCGCACCGGCGCGGTGGTTGTCCTTGACGGGAGTAGTCGGCCCAGGTACCATCGAGGACGCCACTTAGTCGGCGGTGCTGAGCCCTCGGGAGCGATCTCGGGGGCTCTCCGTTTCGGGCCCTGTTCAGGGGCCGATTGCGATTGAGGTGGGGTACTTGACCACGCCGGTGAGGTCGAGCGTGGACTGGCGCGCGTTCTGGCCCGCCCCCGGCACGACCGTTATAGACGGACCTGGTCCGCCGGGATAGCCCTGACATCCGACGTAGATGTCGTCTTTCTCATCGATAGCAAGCGAGACCGCCAAGCCGGTCGAACAGCCGGCACCGCCCGATGCGCTGGCGCCGTTCGATCCGGGCGTAAACATGTAGACCGTGCCGTCGTCGGCATCGAACAGGTTGTCGTGCGAGTCGAATGCGAGCGCGTACGGATAGTAGATTCGTGATCCTTGCACGTTGCCCAGATGCCGTGAGGGGGTTGTCGCGCCCGGCGGGTAGACGTCGATCTCGTGCGTTCCGGAATCGCCGACGAACACGTTTCCGCTCGAATCGACCGCCATCGCCTGCGTGCGAATGAACGGGTCCGTCAGCGGGATCCGCCGCAGCACCTGACTCGCGTCCGCGCTGTACTCGGTGATTTGGGAATTCGCGGCGAGGTACAGGTGCCCGTTGTTCTTGTCGCGCGCGACCGCGCCGGCGCCGCCCAGCTGCGTCGAATTCGGGGCGAACAGCATGCCGCCGGCGAAGAACCAGCCGTCCGGCCTGAGCAGAAAATCGAGTTTCTCTGTGTTGTAGGTGGTAACGATCGTGCGCGACGGCGTCACCGCGCCGTGCGCGGAGCCGGGAAATTCGAAGATGTGGCTCGGGCCGCCGTTCGCGTTCGGATCGAAGTCCCCGACGTAGACGTTCTGGGCCGTGCCCGCGGCGGGAGGTCCCTCCGGCAGCGTGATGATCTGATTGGTTCCGAAATTGTAGAAATACCGGGGGGTAGACGTGTAGTGGTCCCCCGCGTATGCCGGATCCGGATAATAGTAGAGCAGCGCGTTGAGCGTGAAATCGTAGACGTACGGGAACGGGAACGAGCGGGACGTGTACCACCAGTGCGAGCTCGCAAAGTCGTACAGGTACACTCCGCCCTGTCCGTCGTTCGCGTCGATCGCGTACTCGTAGCCCGCATCGAAGTGGTAGATGTAGTTCGGATCGGGCAAATAGCTGTAATACCCGAACGGGTTTCCGTTCGGCAGCCGCAGATAGTACACGCCGTTGCTCAGCGCGGCTTCACCCGCGAAGAAACCGGCATGCGGCGTCGACGCAACGGGCGGGCGGCCGGTCGTGGACGGTTTCGCCGGCGTCGCGAACGACGGCCGCCGCGGCACGGCGAACGAGGGCTTGGCGGGAACCGCGAACGAAGGCGTCGTCGCAACGGCTGCCGCGCGAGTCGTTGGCATCGGGAGCGGAGCAGTTGCGCTTCCGCCCGCGCAGCCCGCGGCGAACACGAGTGAAAACAACGCGATGAGAGATCGGCGCACGATGAGCGTAACAGGCCGCGCCTGCCGAGGAGTTCCGCCGCTCGATCGGATCCTGTTGCGGCATAACCAAAGTTTGACGCATCGAACGCGTGCGCAAGCGTCCGTACGGATGCAGACGCGCGCATGCATGAGAGGCTTGACCTATCCGCGCTAACCTATTATTTTGTATAGGTTGGAGGGCCCGCGGCCCTCACCCAGAAGCCTCGGAGGTTCCCGACGTACCCGGCGAGCCGCCGGGTTTCGTGTGTCCGGAGGTTTCCGCCGCTGAAGATCCTCGTCACCGTCAAGCTCGTCCCGGATACGAACGCCGACAAGCGCATCGATCCGGCGACCAAGCGCCTCGTCCGTACCGGCGTCGAAACGGTGCTCAACCCGTTCGACGAGTACGCGATCGAAGCTGCGCTTCAGCTCAAAGAGAAGCTCAACGATGGTTCCACGGTGACCATCGTCTCGATGACCCCCGCGTCCGGCAAGGAGATCGTGCGCAAGGCGCTCGCCATGGGCGCCGACGACGCAGTGATGCTCTCCGACGACGCCGTCGCCGGCAGCGACCTGTGGGGCACCGCCGTCGCGCTCGCCGCGACGATCAAGGCGCAAAGCCCCGACCTCGTGATCACCGGGACGCAGTCGACCGACGCGATCAGCGGCGACCTGCCCGGGATGCTCGCCGAGAAGCTCGGCTTCCCCGGCCTCACGTACGCCCGCACGCTCGAAGTCGCCGATGGCCGCGTCCGCGTGCAGCGCGAGACCGAGACGGGCTACATGACGATCTCCGCCGCGCTCCCCGCCGTCGTGAGCGTCACCAAGTCCGCCAACGAGCCGCGCTACCCGTCGCTCAAAGGCATCATGGGCGCCAAGAAAAAGGAGATCAAGCAGCTCGCCGCGGCCGATATCGGTCTGACGGTCGCCGTCGGGACCGGCGGCGCGAAGGCGCAGCTCACCGATCTCGCGACCCCGCCCGCCCGTTCCAAGGGCCAAGTCGTGCAAGCGCCCGACCCCGCCGAGGGCGCCAAAGCCATCGTGCAATTCCTCAAAGAGCGGAAGTTCCTCTGATGCAAAACGTCATCGCTTTCATCGAGCACAAGCACGGGACGATCCGGCGCAGCTCGCTCGAGGCCGCCACGCAGGCCCGCACGCTCGCCGACCAGCTCGGCGGCAAAGCGCACGCGGTCGTCGCCGGACCCGGCGCGGCCCAGGCGGCCGAGACGCTCAAGAAGTACCCGCTCGACCAGATCCACGTGTCGGACGAGGACCGGTTCATCGACGGCGCCGTCGATGCGGTGGAGTCGGTTGCCAAAGCCGCCGGACCGTCGCTCGTGCTCGTCGGCAACACGATGATCGGCCGCGACGTCGGCTCACGCTTCGCCGCCCGCGCGGACTGCGGGATTAATGCGGACGTGGTCGACTTCAAGACCGACGGCGGCGAGGTTTCGTGCGTCATGCCCAAGCTGGGCGGCCTGGTCATCACGACCTGCAAGCTCACCGGCTCCGACTACGGCGTGGCAGCAATTCGGCCGAATGTCTTCACCGCCAAGGAAACTTCCGGGGCCGCTGAGATCGTTCAGATTGCGTCGAGCGGGAAGGCCTCCACGGTTACCGTGGAGGACGAGATCGAGGAAGCCGCTGCGGAGCTCGGCGTCGAAGAGGCGTCGGTCGTCGTCAGCGGCGGTCGCGGGATGGGCGGTCCGGAACCGTTCACCACGATCCTCAAGGATCTCGCCGAAGCGTTCGGCGGTGCGGTGGGTGCATCTCGCGCGGCGGTCGACGCCGGGTGGGTCTCTCACGGACACCAGGTCGGGCAGACCGGAAAAACGATCAGCCCGCAGCTCTACATCGCCGTCGGAATCTCCGGCGCGATCCAACACAAAGTCGGGATGCGCACGTCCGAGACGATCATCGCGATCAACAAGGACGCCAACGCCCCCATAGCCGAGTTCGCCGATCTCCTCGTCGCCGGAGACGCGTTCGCCATCGTTCCGGAGTTGACGAAGCTCGTCCGCGACGCGAAAGCCGCACACGCCTAGCATGAACCGCCGTCTTTTCCCCACCGTCCTCGGCCTCGTGGCCGCCGCGTTCGTCGCGGCCGTCGGCACGCATCCCGGCGTCGCCGCGCCGAAGCCCGCCGCGACGGCGGCGCCGGCGCCCGCGCCGTCGCCCACCGCGTCGCCGGAGCCGCTCGACAAAGCGATCCCGCGTCTCGAGGCCAAGCTCAAGACCGATCCGAACGACAAGCAGTCGCTCACGGAGCTGTCGGCGGACTACCTGCAGATCAACCGCCCCGATCTCGCGATCAAGCTGACGCAAAAGCTGCTCGCCGGCGGCACGAAGACGGCGCAGGTGTACTATTTCGACGGGCTCGCGCAGGGCCAGCTCGGGCACCAGAAAGAGGCGCTCGCCGACCTGGAACAAGCGGCGAACCTCGAGCCCACCAACCCCGGCGTGCTCGGAACGCTCACGCAGACGTACTTGCAGTCGAATCGCCCGCAGGACGCGGAACGCGTCGCCAAGCGCGCGGTGACGTTCAACAAGGACGACAAGAACGCGTACATGGCGTACGGCCAGGTGCTCGCGGCGGAAGGCAAGTACGACGAAGCCCGCCAGCAGCTCGAGACCGGTGCGAAGCTCGATCCCAAGGACCCGCGCCCGATCCTGCTCGAAGCGCAGACGTACATCAGCCAGAACGCGATCGCGCTCGCGGCCGGGCTGTACGACCGCGCGATCGCGATCGACCCGACCAACGTCGAAGCGCTCTTCGGCAAAGCGCGCCTCGCCGCGCAGCAGCACAACATCAAAGACGCGATCGCGACGTACGAGACCATCTTCAAGCTGCAGGTCGACCCCAACGACAAAGCCGCGGTGATCGATCAGGAAGCGATCGTCTACGCCAACGAAAAGATGGCCGGTGAGGCCGACGCGGCGTACAAGCGCGCGATCACGGAATATCCGAAGGTGCTCAGCGCGCACACCGCCTACGGCGAGTACCTGCTCAACCTCAAGGATATGGCCGGAGCCGAGCGCGAGTTCGTTGCCGGCGCCGGTCCCAACCGCGATCAAGTCGACGCGCTTGCGCGGCTCGGCCAGCTGTACGCGCAGCAGAGCCAGTACCAGAAAGCCGTCGATCAGTTCAAACGCGTGGCCGAGCTCGCACCGCAGGACCCGCGCTCGTTCCTGCTGCTTGGCGCGACGTACGCGGCGAACAAGCAGTTCGCCAACGCCGCGGGCGCGTTCAAGCAGTCGTACTCGCTGCAGCACACGCCCGACGCGCTGCTGGGCCTGGGCCAAGCGGATCTGCAGACCCACAACTACACGGAGTGCGCGCAAGTGTACGACGCGCTCGACAAGGGCGCGCCGGACATCTCGCGCCAGAACCCGCAGGTGCTGTTCGGCCTGGGCCAGTGCTACCAGGGTGCGAAGCAGCCCGACAAGGCGAGGGCCGCGTACCAGCGCGTGCTGGCGATGGTGAAGCCGGGCTCGCAGGCGGCCAACGAGATCAAGGCGCTCATCGCGGCCATCGACCGCCAGCAGAAGAAGCCCGCGGCGACCAAAAAGCCGACGACGACGTCCAAGACCTAAGCCGGTGATCGTCGCGTACGACGACGGCCTCACGTCGCACCTGAGCGGGATCCCGCACCCCGAAGGGCCCGACCGGGTGCGCGTCGTCGCCGCGGAGCTCGCCCGGCGCGGGATGCGCGGCGAACGCGTCGATGCGCGCGTCGCGCGCCCCGACGAGATCGCGCGCGTGCACCCCGCCGCGTACATCGAGCTGGTGCGGCGCACGTGCGGCGCGCTGGAACCCGGCGACGTCACGCAGCTCGTCACCGGCGACACGCTGGTCGATGCCGGCTCGTACGAAGGCGCGGCGCGCGCCGTGGGCGCGACG
>JAQBPK010000183.1 GCA_028287565.1 Vulcanimicrobiota bacterium | reverse complement strand
CGGCAGCAGCGCGGGGAGATGGAACGCTTCGCGCAGCGAGGCGGGACGCGCCGGCGCGAGCGCGCCTTTGGTGCTCGGGCCGCCGGACGCGGGCGCGGCAGGCGGCCGCAGCGCGGCCAGCCGCACGACGCACCAGCCGATGACTTTCTTCAAGCTCACGCCGGTGATCGCGACCGTCACCGCCAGCACGGCGACGAGCAGCACGACCCACGCGCCCGCATCGCCGACGAGCGCGTGCAGCGCGCGGTTCAAGCCCCCGCCGAGCAGCCCGCCGTCGCGGCCCGACGCCGCGATCCCGGTGTCGATCAGCACGAAGTACGCGCACGCCGCGCCGCCGAGCGACGCGATCATCTTCGGCACGTTGATCTCGAGGAACACGATCGCGGCGACGAGCGCGATCAGCAGCACGAACAGCCACGCGCCCGCTCCGAACAGCGCGTGCAGCGCGAACGCGGTCGCGCCGCCCACGACGCCGGTGCGCGCGGGCGGCGCGACGAGCGCGATGCCGAGCAGCAACGCGAAGCCGAGCGCGGCGATACCGGCTATCTCGAGGTTCCAGCGCGTCGCCGCGCTGGTCTTGCGTCGAACGCGAGCCATCGCGTCCGACTTCCCGTTACGAGGGGTTCCTCACCTGTGCGGGCTGCTCACCGGGACGGGCACCGGAGCGGCGGATGCCGTGGCCGGCACCGCGGCGAGCTTCGCCAGCATGTCGTCGGCGGCCGCGATGATCTCTTTCGCGGAGTCGCGGTAGACCGACGGGCGGTTGTCGCTGCCGCTCGACTGAATGTACGCACCGTTCTGGTCGATCGAGCGGCGCCAGTCGAAGACGTCCTGGGCGAGCCGCTTGGCGTTGAGCGCGACCGCTTTCGCGTCGCTCGGGCGGTTCAGCGCGACGAGCGCGCGCGCTTCGAGGATCGCGAAGCTCGCCTCGCGCGTGTACGCGTAGTGCACGCCGGGCTCGATCTTCGCGTCGGCTAATTGGCGCTTGGCGCAGCTGTCGTACGCGGCAGTGGTCGCGCGCGCCGCGTCGTAGATGCGCTGCGGCGGGTCGCTCGGCGGCACTTGTCCCAGCGCGATGACGTATTGCGTCGCCTCGGGGCAGAGCTTGTCGGAAAACGCGGCGTCCGCGCGCGACGCGGTCGCGGCAAACGCGGCGATACCGAGGACGCAAAAGAGAGCACCCGCGAGAAGCCTCATGACGCCGCAACGTTCGCGCCGCCGAAATCGTGCCCTGGCGCAAGGGGCGGACACCGCACGTTTCGGCGCGAACCGGGCCCGTCGTGCCTAAGCCCACGATCGTCGTCTTGGAAGGCGACCAGACCGGCCAAGAGCTCCTCGCTGAATCGCTGCGCGTTCTGGAACGCGACGTTATCGGCTTCGAGGTCGCGTTCGAGCACTTCGACCTTTCGCTCGAAAAACGCCGCGCTACCAAGAACGGGATCGTCCACGAGGCCGCCGCGGCGATGAAGCGCACGAAGCTCGGCCTCAAGGCGGCGACGATCACACCGGAGACCGCGGGCGACGTCGGTTCGCCCAACGCGATCCTGCGCCAAGCGATCGACGGCAAGGTGATCGTGCGAACCGGCCGCCGTATTCCCGGCGTGCGTCCGGTCGCCGGCATCCACGCGCCGATCTCGGTGGTGCGCATGGCCGTCGGCGACGCATACGGTGCGAAAGAGTGGCGCGAGCAGAGCGGCGGCGACGAGATCGCGTATCGCACGGAGCGCATCGAGCGCTCGGTGTGCCGCGTCGTCTCCGAGTACGCGTTCTTCCACGCGCGCCGCATGAACGCGAAGGTGTTCGGCGGCCCCAAGTACACGGTGAGCCCGGTGTACGAAGGCATGCTCAAAGAAGAGATGGACGCCGCTGCGGCACGCTATCCGGACGTGCAGTACGAGCCGCAGCTTATCGACGCGACCTACGCGCTCTTGATCTCGACCGCCGGCGATCCGATGGTGATCCCGTCGCTCAACCGCGACGGCGACTGCCTATCCGATTTGGTGATGCAGCTGTTCGGCTCGATCGCGGGCGCGGAGTCGACGCTCATGTCGTTCACGCCCGAAGGCAAGCCCGACGTCGTGATGACCGAAGCGCCGCACGGCACCGCGCCGCGCCTGTTCGGCAAGAACGTCGCCAACCCGATGGCGATGATCCTCGCGGTTGCCGCGCTGCTGACGTTCGTCGACGAGCGCGGCGCCGCCAACGCGTCGCGCGCGATCTACGAGGCGACGCTGGAGACCGTACGCGAAGGGATCGCGACCAGCGACCTCGGCGGACACGCGTCGACCACGGAGTTCACGGACGCGGTGATCGACAAGGTGAAAACGAAGCTCGACGTGTGGGCCAGCCTCTAGCCCGCTGACGCGGGCGTTGCGGGCTGCGGGCTCGCGAACCGCTCCGACCAGCGAATACGCCCGGTGAGCTGCATCGTTACGAACAGCGTCACGATTGCGCCGATCGTGATCGACAGGCCGCTGTAGCCCTCGTCGAAGAGCGCGTACGAGAACAGGATCAAATAGAAGAACTGCGCGAGCGCCGCCTCGACGGCGGCGAAGCGCAGCCCGACGACCAAACGCAGGTACGAGATCGTCAGCGCCATCGACACCGCCGCGCACAGCACGAACGCGTACTCGATGCGAATGCGGTCGACCGTGTACGCGAAGAGCAAGTGGAACGCGAAGAACGAAGCGGCCAGGAACAGGTAGTTGACCGGGTGCAGCTCGATGCGCCGCAGCGCCGTGATGACGAGCATGACGAACACGTAGAACGTCAGCGAAAGCGGCGCCCAGAACGTGATGCGCTGGGCGAGCGGACCCGGCTGCAGCGGCTTGGGAAACGTCATCCCGATCCCGGCGCCGGTCACCAGATTTCGGTACGCCCACGTCAGCTGCCAGCCGCCGGGGATCTCGCGCTCCGCCGCGGGCGCGAGCGTCCCGCGCGGGAAGTCGATGGCCTTGAAGTCGGTGCGCATCGTCAGCACGAAATCGCGCGCCGTCACGACGCCGTGCCCCAAGCTGTACTTCCACGTCCCGAGGCCGCGAGAGCGGTAGCTGACCGTCACCGAGGCCGCGCGTCCGGCCGCAGCCGGGATCGGCACGACGAACGTCCCGTTGCTGCTCGCCGTCGCGATCCGCCGGCCGTCCACCGTGACCGCGACGTCGTCGTACGTCCCGGTCTCCGACGGCAGCTTGAACAGCATCCGCAAGACCCCGCCGCGGCGCGGGTTCACGACGCGGTACGTTCCGGAGAACGCGACGCCGTACGTGTTGTACCAGAGCAGCCCTTTGCGGCGCAGGTCGAGCGCGAGCGCAACGTCCACCCGCGTCGCGCTCGGATCGACGCGGGACACTTGGATCGTCGTCCCGGCGGCGTCGGTGGTGTCGAAGCACGGCGCCTCCTGCTCGAGCGCCGACCCCCAGAGTGCCCCGAGCGTCTCGCGCTGCGCCGAGTCGGAGACCTCCGTGCGCAGGACGAGCGTCCCGCCGAGGATGAGCCAGCCGGTCGTGGCCGCGGCGATGACCAGGAAGATCCCGAAGAGGTACTTGGCGTTGAGCAAGTTTCTCTGCCTCGCAAAGCGTGCTGTATGCTTCGCTTTGTAACACAGAGTTTATTCCCGGCGCAAGCTTTACTTCTGTTTCGGGTCGAGCGCGTCGCGCAGGCCGTCGCCGAGCAGGTTGAAGCCGAGCACCAGCACGGTGATCGAAACGCCCGGGAAGATCAGCGCCCACGGCGCGGACAGCCAGTAGTCGCGCGCGTCGTTGAGCATCGCGCCCCACTCCGGCGCCGGCGGCCGCGCCCCGAGGCCCAAATAGGAGAGCCCGGCCGCCTCGAGCTCCGCGGTCGCGACCCCGAGCGTTGCCTGGACGAGCAGCGGGGCCAGAATGTTGGGCAGCACGTGGCGCGCCAGGATCGCGGGTGCCTGCGCCCCGATGGCCCGGGCCGCTTCGACGTACTCGTGCTCCTTGACGGCCAGCACCGACGACCGCGCCAGCCGCGCGTATTGAGGAACGTAGACGATCCCCACGGCCAGCATGAGGTTGTTGATGCTCGGGCCCAGGATCGTGGTGATCGCGATGGCCAGGATGATCGACGGAAACGCCAGCATGACGTCCATCGCCCCCATCAGGGCTGTGTCGATGCGCTTGCCGGCGTAGCCGGCGACGAGCCCGATCAGCGTCCCGGCCGTGATTGCGAGGCCGACGGCGACGAAGCCGATCCGGATCGAGATCCGGGCGCCGTACAGGATCCGGGCGAATACGTCGCGGCCGAGCTTGTCGCTCCCGAACCAGTGCGCGGCAGAAGGCGCCTGCGCGCCCTGCGCGACGTGCTGGGCCAGCGGGTCGCTGGGCGCGAGCAGCGGGGCGAAGACTGCCAGCAGGACGATTGCCGCCACGACCGCGGCGCCGGCGACGGCTCCGGGCGCTCTGCGAAACCGCCGCCAGACGTCGGCGGCGAAGGTCCGGGCCGGCGGCCCGAGGCCGGCGGCGGCTTCGAGCTCGGTGGTGGCGGAAGGGGAAGCGGTCATTGGTACCGGTCCCCCTGTTTAGAGCGGTGCCGCGCAATGCCTGGGGACCGAAAGGGCTCGCTGGCGGGAATTTGGCAGGAGATCGGACCTTGGGAAAAGCAGCGTTTCCTAAGCAGCCTTTAAGGTTGCTTTCACCCACACCCACGAGGTAGTGCGTTTGCTCCATGAGCTCACGCACCGCACAAATGCCGGACTTCGCAGAGCCTTGTCGCTTGCGTTGCTTCTGGCGTTCGTGCTGTGCAGCATGCCGTCGGCCTTCGCGCAGACTACGACCGGAAACATCACGGGTACCGTCACCGCCAGCCAGGGAAATACGAAACTGGCCGGCGTTGCGGTGTCCGCAGTTGCCCCTTCCGCCCGTTACTCTGCCACGACCGACCAAAATGGTTTCTTCTCGATCAGCGGCGTCGCGCCGGACACCTACTCCATCACGTTCACCAGTCAGGGGTACGAGACGTACACCATCACTGGCGTGACGGTCGTCCAGGGGCAGGCGGTCAGCGTACCGATCGGCCTCAACAAGACGCTTCAGAACATCGGTCGCACGCAGGCGCGCAGCCAATCCGGCGCGTTCCAGCCCTCGCAGACCAACGACCAGTACAACGTCGGTCAGGCGCAGATCACGACCGTGCTCGGCAAGAGCGGTGGCACCAACGAAGCCAACCTGCTCGCGTCGATCCCGGGCGCCTCGTTCGACTCCAGCGGCTACCCCGTTCTGCGCGGCGGCCGTGAGTACGAGGAAGGCTTCCAGTACGAAGGCATCGATTACACCGACGCTTTCACCCACCAGTTCGTCAACTCGCTGATCCTCAACGGCGCCCAGAACTTCCAGGTCTCACCGGGCGCCGGCGACGCTTCGATCGGCAACGCCGGTACGGGCGCGATCAACGTCGTCGCGAAGCGCGGCACCAACCCGCACTTCGGGCGGTTGGAAGGCGACATCTACGCGGGACGGTTCTCGCACGAGCTCGACGGCGAGTACGGCTGGGCAAGCCCCAACGGCCGTTACTCGGACTACGCCTCGGTGTACATGAACCGCGGTTCGGCTCACTACGGCGGACCGGGTACCGACCCGATCACGCTAGGCGCGTTCTTCACCGGGCGCACGTACCAGTGGTCGAACGACGTCATCAACAACTTCGTCTACAAGTTCGGCAAGGACAACAGCCAGTCGTTGCAGTTCTTCTACAACAATACCCAGCTCGACATCAAGCAGGGCATCGGCGTCCCGCCGCAGGGTATCCCGTATAAGGACAACGACTTCTTCTTCATCAACAACGCGCAGGCGGTGCTCGCCGGCGGTACCGTCGCCGCCATCTCGCAAGCGCAGCTCCAGGCGCTCACGCCGTTCGTCTTCGGGCAGACCAGCTTGACCCAGCGCCTCGGCGGTCAAGCGGATCTGCGCGGGCCGTCGAATTACAACCAGCCGAACGAGACGTTCAAGCTCCAGTACTCGAACAACTTGAACGCCACCACGTACCTCACCGGCAAGTTCTACCGCGTCGACAACACGGCGCTGTTCGACTTCCCGACGACGGGCAACGGCTACTACTTCACCGACTTCGCCGCGATGCAGGGCGGTCAGCGCACCGGCTTCGCGCTCGACGGAACGAAGCAGCTCGGTTCGAAGAACCTGCTCGGCTTCGGCGGCAAGTTCGACTTCCTGCGCCCCGTGTACTCGCAGCCCTCGGCCAGCGCAGCGCTGTTCGCGTTCGGCGGGTATTTCTTCTCGGGCCCGCAGGGCTATAGTCTCCCCGACTTCCTCCCGAACAACGCGTCCTGCCCGCTCGGTCCCAACCAGTGCGGGTATCTCCTCGGACAGCTCCCGGGCCAGACGCCGGGGACGCCGTTCCGCGGCAACTCGATCGGAAACGCGTTCAACCCGGCGACCGGCACCAACAACGGCGCGCCGCTGCCGGTCGCGCTCCAGCTGCCGTACTCGGACGAGTCGACCAGCACGCTCCGTCAGGACTTCGCGTTCTACGTCAAGGACACGTTCTCGCCGACGGACCGTCTCAAGATCGACCTCGGCCTTCGGCTCGACGGCGTGAACTGGAAGATGCCGACCTGCGACATCAACTGGTGCAACCCGACGTCGTTCAACGCGTCGGGCGTGCCGCAGTTCAACTACGATCAGGACACGCGCACGCCGCGCGTGCTGCAGCCGCGCTTCGCGACCTCGTTCCAAGCGACGAAGAACGACGCGTTCCGCTTCAGCTACGGGCGCTCCGTGCAGTTCCCGCCGATCGCGAGCGTCGACTTGTCAGGCTCGCGGATGGCGTACACCCCGTTCGTCGGTATCCCGTCGCGCGACTCGTTCCAGGCGGCGATCGGCAATCCCGACACGTCCGCGAACTACTGCGGCGTGACGCAGGACCAGAAGTGCAAGGACTACGCCGACCAGCTCTACTGGTCGAATCAGTCCGCATTGGGCATTCCGATCGCGCCGCTGAAGCCGACGACGTACAACAACTACGACTTCTCGTACTCGCATCTCTTCCCGCACCAGGTGTCGGTGAAGCTGACGCCGTTCTACAACAAGTCGTACAACCAGATCGCCACCACGCAGCTCCCCGTCGTCAAGAACGGCGCCCCGGCGCTCGACACGAACGGGCTCCCGCTGCTCGGGCCGGCGCTCACCACGAACCTCGGCCGGTCGTCCATCTTCGGAACCGAGTTCCTGCTCACGAAGGAAGCGGCGTACGGTCTGTCGGGCTCGCTCTCGCTGACCTATCAGAACGCGTTCTCGAACGTCGTTCCGACCAGCCCCAGCGAGGACTTCTTCCCGACCATCCCGGCGGCGTCGCTGTACCTGGGCAACCTGTACCGCGTCGGCTACCTGTCGCCGTTCGTCGGCACGCTCGCGATTCAAGAGCGCACGCGTACCGGCTGGCGCATCAACCCGGTGCTGTTCTACAACCACGGCTACCCCATCGGGAGCGGGTTGCTGACGGCTACCACCGTCAACGGCGTGAACTACAACGTGCCGAACACGAACGTGACGAACTCGGGCCAGCTCGGCGGATCCATCGGTGCGCCGCAGTACGTCGACCCGCGTAATCCGGGCTCGATCTTCAACCCGAACGTCGCCGCGTCGCGCGGCACGGCGGAATCGGCCTCTGCCGGCGGCCAGCTGTCGTCGGCGCGGTTCGCGCCCGTCCAGCTCACCGTCGAGTACACCTCGCCGAAGAACCCGCGCTCGACGTTCGGCGCGGTCGTGTTCAACGTGTTCAACCAGCTCTACGGGCAGCCGACGTACAACTTCCGGTATCAGCCGGTCGCGACCGGCGTCGCCGCTCCGTACTCGGGTTACTCGTCGACGGCCCTGAACCCGAACTACTACGGTACCTTCAACTACACACTCCGCGGCGGTAACCGTATCTACACCCTCAACCCCAGCGGTATCCCGCGTACCGTCGACTTCTACTACCAGCTCAACCTCTAGGAGGACGCGTGCGCGCTGTCTACAACGCGCTCGTCGCGGCTGCGGGGATTTCGATCCTCGCAGCCTGCACGAGCGGCCAATCCGCGATCGAACCGCCGTCGACCGCGGTCAACATTCAAAGTACCACCGCATTGCAGTTCCGCGTCGGTACGTACCGTACCAGCGGCGGCAGTGTGTTCTTCAACACCGTCGTGACGTACCGCCAGCAGAACGGTCTGTCGGGAACGCTCGACAACACGCCGACGATCACCGGCCCGGCGGCCGGATTCGTGGTCCCGTCGATCGCGGCGGCCGGCGTCGACGCCAACACGAACCACATCAGCGGAACGCCGCCGACGCAACCGGGCGTCCCGGCCGTCGCCACGACGTTCGCCCAGGTCGGCGGCGCGTACGCCTACGGCTTCGCCCCGGCCAACAACAACATCAACGCCCAGCCGAACTACATCAACGCGCTGGGGATCGGCAACGGCGGCGGTTTCGGCTGCAACATCTGCAACCAGAACGGATTCGCGCTCTTCAACGAGTACTCGTCACCGTTCTTGGTGGCGTCAGGCTCGGGGGGGCGGACGCCGTTCATCTTGGGGCCGCCGGCGGTGCCGGACTTCCACAACGGGACGTTCCCGAACGGTTTCCTCGGCTATGACTCCGGCTTCGTCTCGTTCGCGGTGCCCAACCCGCCCGCTGGGGCGTACAACCTGCACCTGACGGTGCCGGGCCCCACGATCGGCGTGAATTCCGCGGTCTTCGACGCACCGGCAACCCTGACCAATCCAACGGCGCTTCCGGCTGAGGCCGGTGTCGTCGTGACGCCCGTCGGCGTCGCCAACCGGCCGTCGTGCCCCGCACCGGGACCAATGTGCGGCGGTGCGTCGTTCGCCGTCCTTCCGGCGGCGCCGGGGATCACGAACCAGCTCTTGTACATCGTCGACATCAACGGCAGCTCGGGTGCTCCGACGTTCTACACGATCAACGCCGGGGCGCCGGGCGGGGCGTTCGTGCTCTCGCCGACGTCGGGCCCGACTAATGCCCAGGGGCTGCAAGGCGCGCCCTTCACCGTCGGCGACAACGTCTACGCGTACGTCGTCGGCTCGGACTACGACATC
>JAQBPK010000181.1 GCA_028287565.1 Vulcanimicrobiota bacterium | reverse complement strand
CCGGCAGCACGACCGTGGCGTTCGGCTCGTGCACGTTCACGAGCAGCCGTGCCACGTGCACCTTGACGATCACGTCGACGGTCGGGCCCCATGCGTTCGACATCATCGCGTATCCCGGCTCGCAGGGACAGAGTGGGCCCGCGCCGGCACCGCCACCGGCTCCGCAGCCCGCCGACACCGGCACGCCGCCGGTGTTCACCGGCGTCATCTCGTCGGAGGGCGAGCTTTCCGTCAACCTGAGCCCCGGTGCGAATCCCGGGCAAACGCTCACCATGCTGGGCATCGCGGATCAAGTCCTCATCGCGCACCCGTCCAACGGCCCGTACAATCAGGCGACGACGTTCGGGTACCGGATCGAGGACTCGACGAACTCGCAGATCGTGCAGCCGGGCAACGCTTTCGATAACGGCCCCGTCACGATAACCGCGTCGCCGAGCGGCATCGTGACGATCGCGCCGAACTCGATCGCCACACCGCCCGCTTCCGTCGGAGATCAGAACTTCGACGTCACGTGCGTCAACGCGGCCGGCGGATCGGTGACGATCTCGTTCAACGCGCAGACGCATCCGAACGCGACGTACGCGTCGGGGCTGACGTACTCCACCAGCAATTACTCCGCCGCGACGATCGCAACGACGCCGTTCACGTGCGATCCGAGCTCGGCGACGATTCCGATCACGGTCCAGGGGAAACGCAGATGAAACGAGCACGGGTCGCTCTCCTTGCGCTAACGCTCGCAGCCGCCGGCTGCGGCGGCGGATCCGGGGGCACCGCTTCCGCGCCTTCGGTCCCTGTGCCGACGGCCGCGCCGGCACCGCCGGCGACGATGTCGCTGTCCATCACGATCCCGCGCGGAACGGCGACGAGCGCGTCCGCGCGAACGCCGCGCTACGTTTCCAACGGAACGATGGCGCTTGCGGTCTACGACGGCGCGACGCTGCTGTACGCGGGCAACATCTTTCTCGGCACGACGCCGGCGTTCATGACGCTGTACGCCAAATCGGGCACCACGACGGTCGCGCCCGGCGATTGTGTCAAGGGAAGCTTGCGGTCCACGTGCACGCTGACCGTCACGACGACGGCCGGCCCGCACACGTTCGGCCTGACGGCGTACGGCGAGCTGCAGGGCGGCGTGGTCCTACCCGGAAGCGTGAAACGCAAGGTGTCCGACACCGGCACGCCGCCGACGTTCACGGGCCTCATCCTCTCCGAAGGCGAGCTCGCAATGACGGCCGTGGGCGGCGCCAATCCGCCGCAGACGATCACGCTGCTCGGCGTCGCGGACATCACGCAGTGGTTTGGGCCGCAGACCGCCTCGTTCAACCAGACCGCAACCATCGGCTACATCATCCAAGACGCGCGATCCGGGCAGATCCTCCTTCCCGGCGACACCTATGACAACGGCCCCGTGACGATCACGGCCTCACCGACCGGGATCCTGACGTTCACGCCGGTGTCGCAAACCACGCCGCCGGCGACGAACGGCTCGCAAACGTTCGACGTCAAGTGCACGTCGGGCAGCGGCGGGCTGGTCACCTTCACGGCGAGCGCGGGAACCCACCCGAACACGGCCTACGCATCCGGCCTGACGTACTCGTCGAGCAACTACTCGAACGGAACACTGAGCACGCGAACGTTCCGGTGCTTCGGAAGCTGATCATTATGTGACCAAGGGCGAGCACGCGGCTCGCTACGCTTGCTTCGGAAAAACAAAAACCGGAGCGCGCGTCGAAGCCGTTCGGCCCGCAGCGCGCAGGATGTAGGGTGACACCGATGGCGCAGATTTTTCCGGAGTTCCGACGGGGCGGAAAGTATCGCAGCCGTGCCGCGGCGGGGATGGAACGCCTCTACCACAGATGCTACTACGACGCGGACACCGGGCTTTGGCGATCGCCGACGGCGTGGTGGCAATCAGCTAACGCCGTTGAAACAACGGTCGACTATACCGCTCCCAGCGGCGCAGTGGCGTATTGGCATTTCGTCGAGAACACGTTTGCGAAGAACAGCGGGGGCTTCATCAGCAATGACTATTACGACGACGAGGGTTGGTGGGCTCTCGCTTGGCTGAAAGCGTTCGACTTCAGCAACGACGGCCGCTATTTGGACGCGGCGCAGATAATCTTCGACGACATGATCGACGGGTGGGACGCCCGCTGCGGCGGCGGTATCTGGTGGACCAAGGGCGACAAGCCCAGCCCGGACGGGCGACCGCGCCAGAAGAACGCGATCGCGAACGAGCTGTTCTTCACCATAGCCGCGAAACTGCACGTCCGCGTCGCCGCTGACCGTGGTGCAGGCAGCTATCTCGACTGGGCTCAACGAGCATGGTCGTGGTTCGCCGGCAGCGGACTCGTCAACGCCGAAGGGTTGATCAACGACGGGCTGACACTGGACTGCCGGAACGACGGGTGCCCCACGTGGACGTACATCCAGGGCGTAATTCTCGGCGGTTTGGTCGCACTGTACCAGGCGACGGGCGAAGACGCGTTGCTAATGCAAGCCGGCTCGATCGCCGATGCGGCGATCCAGTTGCTCACCGACGAAGACGGCGTCTTGCGGGGTCCGCCCGACAACGATGAAGTCCTCGGAGTCGACGGACCTCAATTCAAAGGCATTTTCGTACGGAACCTGTGCGAGCTCTACGATGTCACGCAGAACCCGGCGTACCGCGACTTCATCCTGAACAACGCGAACTCGATCTGGACGTGGAACCGCGGCCTGTCGTTTTCATTCGGCGGCTACTGGTCGGGACCGTTCGACCGCGACGACGGCGCGCGACAAGGCTCGGCGATGGACGCGCTCAACGCGGCGCTCCTGTTCGACACGGCCGGGACGACGGCGTACCAAGCCGAAGAGGCCAGCATCCGCGGTCTCATCACGGAATCGCTGCACTCCGGATTTCATGGAACCGGATATCTCGCAGGCTGGATCCACGGCGGTCAAGCGGTGACGTTCGACGTGACCGCATCGTCGTCGGGTCGCTTCGACATCGTGCTGCGGTACGCGACGGTAGCCGGCGCGCGGCGCCGCATTCGGCTGAACGGTGCGGTGCTCGAGCTCTGGCACGAATTTCCGGCGACGGGCAGTTGGAGCGCCTGGCGCACGACGACGGTCTACGACGTGCCGCTCGACGCCGGTCTCAACCAGATTTCGATCTCCTTTGAGACGTCACCGCAAAGCATCGGCTGGCTAAATCTCGACGAGCTGTGCATTCAATGAGAGGCTGATCCGCCGCGCAAGCGGCCGGAACGCAGTTTATCGCCGGCCGAGCGATGGTCGGTCGAGCCGACTGTCCGGCCAAGGCGTCGAAGTGCGATTACCGATATTCTTCCGGCAACCTCGCGGTAATTGCCCTTGCGCTACAACGCCGAGGTGCATTTCAAGGACGAGGGAACGGCAGACATCTTTCACGGGATCGATTCAAAGGCCGCACGGCGCAGGTGCCCCACGAGCGTGCGCGCGGTTGCGCTGCGGAAGCTGGCGCACCTCGATTTCGCGACAAGTCTCGATGACTTGCGTATTCCGATCGGTAACCAGCTGGAAGCGCTCAGCGCGGATCGGGCGGGACAGCACTCGATCCGCATCAATAGCCAGTACCGTGTCTTTCCGGTGGACGGTGAGGTATGGCGCCGTCGACGTCGAGATCGTAGACTATCACTGAAGAGGAGGACCCGGCATGCCCACGATTCCGAGATATCGCCGCCCGACGACGCCGGCGGAGATTCTCGTCAAGGACTTTCTCGAACCGCTTGCAATCGCGCCAAACGCCTTCGCACAACGCCTTGGGCTGTCGTCCGCATGCTTCGACGACATTATCCATGGACGAGCGCCGGTCACTGCGGACACCGCACTGCGCCTTGCTCGCGTGCTCGGGATGTCGGCCGAATTTTGGCTCAACGCACAGCTCGTGCTCGACTTGTACGATGCGATGCATTCCGCCAGCGCAAGCGACATCGCTGCACTCGAGCCCATCCCCGACCTGCGCTCCGCGTCGTGAGCTCCACGTTCGTTCTTTGCCTCGGAGACTGAGCGCTACGTCTTCGTGGCGAGGGTGGCTCTTCGCCCCCGCCGCCCGGCGGGCTACCGTTCGTGCTACGCGATCGTCTTATTTCGCAGTTTGTAGACGAACGCGATGATCTGTGCAACCGCGGAGTACATGTCGGGCGGAACCGGCGAGTCCAATTCAACCTTCGCGTAGAGAGTCCGTGCGAGCGGAGGGTTCTCCAGGATCGGGATGTTGTGCTCCGCCGCCAGCTCGCGGATGCGCTTTGCGATCAGGTCCGCGCCTTTGGCCGTGAGGATCGGCGCGTCCATCTTGAGGTCGTCCCATTCCAGCGCGACCGCGTAGTGGGTCGGGTTCGTTACCACGACCGTTGCCTTCGGGACGGCCGCCATCATGCGCTTGCGCGCCATCGCGCGCTGGCGCTGGCGCAGCGCGTTCTTCGCTTCCGGGTTGCCGTCGGATTGCTTGTGCTCGTCCTTCACCTCGGTCTTGGTCATCTTCAGCGACTGCTCGAGGCGGCGGCGTTCCCAGATGTAGTCCGCGATGCCGAGGATCAGCAGCAGCGCGCCGACCTTGACGCCGATCCAGAACACGATGCTCTCGACCGACACGATGATGTCGTGCGGCGACGCGTGCGCGAGCGCGTAGAGCATCGTGAGATTGTCCTTCACGCCGAACCAGCAGATCAGCATCACGATCGCCAGCTTCATCACCTGCTTGGCGAGCTGCACCAGGGTCTGCGGCGAGAAGAAAATCCGTTTCAGCCCTGCGAACGGGTTCAATTTGCTGAACTTCGGCGCGACGAGCTGCGGCGAGAACAGCAGGCCGAACTGCAGCACGTTGGCCACCACCGCGAGAACGACCGCGGACGCGAACGCCATCGCGAGCAGCGGCGTGTACGGCATCGCGCCGGCGACGAACATGCCGCCGACCGAGTTGATCGTCAGCTCGTCGTGCGAGCTCGCGTGGTTCAGCGCAACCTTGAACGCCTGCGCGCCCGCGCCGAGCGCGCCCATGAACCCGGCGTGCAGCGCGATGACGATCGCGAGGAAGATCGCCGAACCGCCGATGTCTTGAGAGCGCGGGACTTGGCCGCGCTCGCGAGCCTCCCGCTTTCGTTTTGGTGTGGCCTTTTCTGTCGCGTCCGGACGTGCCATGGTCTACGGGCTCGGACTCGGCAGCGGGGACGGGGCGTTGGCCGGGCTCATCGCGCGCAGCACGGTGTCGAGCTGGTGCGCCGAGGTGTCGATCAGCGTCGGGAACACCGCGCCCAGCAGCGGCAGCGACACGATCAGCATCACGAGGCCGATCGTGATCTGGATCGGGAATCCGACCACGAACACGTTCATCTGCGGCGCGACGCGCGCCATCAGCCCGAGCATCACGTTCACCAAGAACAGCGCGACCGCGACCGGCGCCGCGATCTGGAACACGATGAACAGCGACTGCGCGAAGAAGCGCATCACGTCGCCGGCGACGAGCTCCGGCGCGGCGGCGAACGGCAGCGGCACCAGCTGGAACGAGCCGGCGATGCCGGCGATGAGCACGTGGTGCGCGTCGGCGGCCAGGTAGAGCAGCGTCGCGAGCGCGAGCTCGAACTCCCCGATCACGGTGACGCTCTGCGACGTCAGCGGGTTGATGATGTTCACGACCGCAAAGCCGATCTGCGTGTCGATGATCTCGCCGGCGAACTGGATCCCGGTGAACAGCAGAAACGCCACGAACCCGAACACCAACCCGATGAACAACTGCGCGAGGATCGCGACCGTCAGCTCGCCGAGGCTCCCGAGCGGCGCCATCGCCGGCACCGTCCGCACGATCACGAACGCGAGCAGCAGCCCGAGACCGAAGCGCACCAGCTGCGGAATCTGCGTCTGCGAGAAGATCGGCACGAGCGCGAGCATCGCGGAGACACGCACGAGCACGAGCACCATCGTCTCGAACTGCCCGGTGGAAAGCCCGAAGACGTTCCACGTGCCCGCCATTACTGAATGAAGGCCGGGATTCCGGCGAAGACGCGGGTCGTGAAGTCGGTGAGGAGCGCCAGCATGAACGGGCCGAACAGCAATATCGCCAGCGCGACGACCACGATCTTCGGGATGAACGCCAGGGTCGGTTCTTGGATCTGCGTGACCGCCTGGAACACCGACACGATGAGCCCCGTCACCAGGCCCAGCAGCAGCGCCGGCGCGCATACCAATAGCGCGATGAAGATCGCCTCGCGGCCGAGCGAGAGCGCCGCGCCGTACGTCATCTCTGGAAGCTCGCGAACAGCGCTGCGACCGTGAGGTTCCAGCCGTCGACCAGCAAGAAGATCAGGATCTTGAACGGAAGCGAGATGATCACCGGCGGGATCATCATCATCCCCATCGACAGCAGCACCGAGGCGACCACCATGTCGATCACGATGAACGGGATGTAGATCGCGAAGCCGATCTGGAACGCCGTCTTGAGCTCACTGATCACGAACGCGGGCACGAGCAGATTCGTCGGGACGTCTTCCTGCTTCGCGGGCCGCGTCTCTTTGGAGTTCGAGTAGAACCGCGCGATGTCTTTCTCACGCGTCTGCT
>JAQBPK010000293.1 GCA_028287565.1 Vulcanimicrobiota bacterium | reverse complement strand
CTGGGCATCGGCTGCGCGCACGGCGGGGAGCAGATCGCGCTCCGCCATGCGCATCGATATGTCGTAGTGTTCCGCCTCGTAGCCGAACGTTCCGGCCATCCCGCAGCACGACGAGTCGATCACCGTCGCGTCGAGCCCCGGGATCGCGCGCAGCGCGCGCACGACGGCGGGCATCGCGCCGAACGCTTTCTGATGACAGTGACCGTGCACCACCGCGCTTGCGCCGAGCTCCTGAAGCGGCGGCGCCCAGCGGCCCGCGTCGAGCTCGCGGGCGATGAACTCCTCGAACAGCAGCGCGTGCGCGGCGACGGTGCGCGCGGCGCCGGTGGGAATCAGCGCGAGGAACTCGTCGCGCAGCGTCAGCAAGCACGAAGGCTCAAGGCCGACGATCGGCACGCCGCGCTCGGCGTACGGCGCGAGCGCATCGACGGTACGCAATGCCTCCGCGCGCGCGTGGTCGAGCTGGCCGGCACTGAGATACGTGCGCCCGCAGCAGAGTGGCCGCGAGCCGCCGGAACGGGCACGCGCGAACACGGGCGAGTAACCCGCCGCGCGCAGGACGCGCTCCGCCGCACGCGCGACATCGGCTTCGAACCAGCGATTGAACGTATCGACGAACAGCACGACTTCGCCGTTAGGCGCCGCTGTCGTCTCCGTCGAACGCGGATCGCGGAGAGCCGCGGGGCGGCGCGGCTCGCAGAACGGCCGCGGATGCCATGCAGGCAGCGGGCGCTTTGACGTGAAGCCCGCGGCGCGTTCGAGCAATTTCGCCAGCGGTGGGATACGCTGCGGCAGGTTTGCGAGACGGCGCAGCACGCCGAGACAGTGCGCCATGCGGGGCAGGCCGGCGACGATGCGGTCCGCGAGCGGGATGCCGTGTTTGGCGCGGTACTGCGCGAGGAACTCGATCTTCATCCGCGCCATGTCGACGCCGGTCGGGCACTCGCGCTTGCAGGCCTTGCACGACACGCACAGGTCGAGCGCGTCGTACAGTTCCTGCGAGGTGAGACCGTCGGGTCCGAGCTGGCCGGTCAAAGCGAGCCGCAGGCCGTTCGCGCGGCCGCGCGTCACGTGGTGCTCGTCGTCCGTCACGCGGTACGACGGGCACATCGCGCCGCCCGTGCTCTTGCGGCACGCGCCGTTGTTGTTGCACATCTCCACCGCGCCGGTGAAGCCGCCCCATTCCGACCAGTCGAGCTCCGTCTTGAGCGGCAGCGGCGCGTACCGCGGGCCGTAGCGGAACAGCGTGCGGTCGTCCATCTTGGGCGCGTCGACGATCTTGCCCGGATTCAGCACGCCTTCGGGATCGAACGCGCGCTTTACGTCGCGGAACGCCTCGACGATCCGCGGTCCCAGCATCTCCTCGTGGAACTCCGAGCGCACGATGCCGTCGCCGTGCTCGCCGGAATGCGCGCCGCCGTACTCGCGCACGACCGCGAACGCCTCCTCGGCGATCGCGCGCAGCTTCCCGACGTCGTCGCCCTGCTTCATGTTCAGCACGGGCCGCACGTGCAGACAGCCCACCGACGCGTGCGCGTAGAACGTGCCGGTGGTCCCGTACTTGGCGAAGATGCGGTTCAGCCGCTCGGTGTAGTCCGCGAGATGCCGCAGCGGAACGGCGCAGTCCTCGATGATCGACACGGGCTTGGCGTCTCCGCGCATCGACGTCATGATGTTCAGGCCCGCCGCGCGCACCTCCCACATCTCCGCCTGCTGCGCGGCATCGGTGAGCTTCACGACCGCGTTCGCGAACCCGAGCGACGCCATCAGCTCGTCGAGCTCGTCGAGCCGGCGCGCGAGCGGCGCGGCCTCGTCGCCGGCGAACTCCACCAGCAGCAGCGAGCCCGGCTCGCCGCGCACGTACTTCGCCATGATCGGCGCGAATGCGGCGATCTCCCGCGACAGCTCGATCATCGTGCGGTCGACGAGCTCCACGGCGACCGGCCCCAGCGCGACGAGCGCCTCGGTCGAGCGCATCGCGTCGGCGAACGCCGGGAAGTGACAGACGCCGAGCGCTTTCGCGCGCGGCAGCGGCTGCAGCTCGAGGTCGATCGCGTTGAAGAACGCGAGCGTCCCCTCAGAGCCGACGAGCAGCTTGGCCATGTTGAACCGTCCGTCCGCGCGCACCGTCTGGATCGCGTAGCCGCCGACGTGCCGCTGCACCTTGGGAATCCGCGCGTCGATCTCGGCCGCCTCACGCAAGGCGATCGCGCGCACGCGCTCGATCAGCTCACGATACCGCGTGGACGACGCGCCGTTCGGCGGCGACACCGCATCGACCGTGTCGCCGGCGCTGAGCACACCGCCCAGCGCAGAGACCTCACCGAAGTACGCCCGCGTGCCGTCGGCCAGCACGGCGTCGATCCCCGCGACGTTGTCCGCCATGATGCCGTAGCGGATGGAGCGCGCGCCCGAGCTGTTGTTGGCGGTCATCCCGCCGATCGTCGCGCGGCTCGCGGTCGACGGATCGACCGGAAAGAACAAACCGTGCCGCTTCAGCTCGCGGTTGAGCGCGTCGAGCACGATCCCCGGCTGCACGCGCGCGCGCCGCGCCGCGACGTCGAGCGACACGATCTCGCGCAGGTACTTGCTGACGTCCACGATCAAGCCGCTGTTCACCGTCTGGCCGCACTGCGACGTTCCGCCGCCGCGCGCGGTCACCGGGACGCCGTGCTCGCGCGCGATCGCGATCGCCGCCTCGACGTCTTCCGCGCTGCGCGGGATCACGACGCCCAGCGGCATCATCTGGTAGATCGACGCGTCGGTCGCGTACATCCCGCGCGTAGCCGTGTCGAAGTACACCTCGCCCGCGATCTGCGCGCGCAGCCGCGACCCGATGCGCCGCGCGAGAACCGGCTCGCGCGGCGTCGTCGAATTCGTGGTCTGCGGCGTCGCGGTCGCGCTCACTCAGGCCGGTACGAGCGACGGCGCACCGGCCGGCGCCGCGAGATAGGCGAGCGCGGACGAGACGCCGTCGCCGTGCGGGATCCCGGCGAGGTCCAGCCCCATCTGCACGCCGCACAGCGTCCCGGCGAGCATCAGATCGTTGAACGAGCCGAGGTGGCCGATGCGGAATATCTTGCCTTTGAACTTTCCGAGCCCGGTGCCGAGCGACATGTCGAAGCGCTCGAGGATCGTCGCGCGCAACGCGTCGGCGTCGAAGCCGTCGGGTGTGAGGATCGCGGTGACGGTGTCCGAGTACTCGCGCGGATCGACCGCGAGCAGCTCGAGACCCCAGCCGCGCACCGCGCGCCGCGTTGCCTCACCGTGCCGCGCATGGCGCGCATAGACGTTCTCCATGCCCTCTTCGTGCAGCATCGTGAGCGCCTCGCGCAGGCCGAACAGCATGTTGGTCGCCGGCGTGTACGGGAACCAGCCGGTGCGGTTGCTCTCGAGCATGTCGTCCCACGACCAGTACGAGCGCGGGAGCCGCGCGGTCTTCGATGCCGCCATCGCCTTCTCGGAGATCGCGTTGAACGCCAAGCCCGGCGGCACCATCAGCCCCTTCTGCGAGCCGCCGACCGTGACGTCGACCTTCCACTCGTCGTGGCGGTAGTCGAGCGACGCCAGCGACGACACGGTGTCGACGAAGAACAGCGCGGGATGGTTCGCACGGTCGATCGCAGCGCGCACCTCGGCGACGCGGCTCGTTACGCCGGTGGACGTCTCGTTGTGCACCACCGCGACCACTTTGATCTCGTGCGCCGTGTCGGCTTCGAGGCGCGCGCCGATCGCATCCGGATCGACGCCGTGGCGCCAGTCGCCGGGGATCACCTGAACGTCCAGGCCCAAGCGCCCCGCGAGCTTCGACCACAGCGCCGCGAACTGGCCGGTCTCGGCCATTAGGACCTTGTCGCCGGGCGACAGCGTGTTCACCAGCGCCGCTTCCCAACCGCCGCTGCCGGATGCGGGCCACACGATCACGGGCCCGCTCGTCTTGAACACCGGCTTGGCCAGCTCGATGACGTCGAGCGCCAGCTTGGAGAAGTCCGGCCCCCGGTGGTCGATCGTCGCCCGGTCCATCGCCCGCAGCACCCGCTCGGGCACGTTGGTCGGCCCCGGAATCTGCAAGAAGTGAACGCCGCTGCGGAATTTCGACACGCCGGTTTCCCCTTTGTCCAAAGCGCAAGTCTGGTCGGGAATCGCATATTGCATGCAGAATGCTAGGAGTCATGCTGATCTCGCGGGTCTCGTTGCACGATGAGACCGTGTCGCGTCTGCGCGCGCTCATCACCGACGGGGCGCTGCGGCCGGGTAGCAGGATAGACGAGCGCGAGCTATGCCAGCGGTTCGGCGTCTCGCGCACGCCGCTGCGGGAAGCGCTCAAAGTGCTCGCATCGGAAGGCCTCGTCGAGCTGCTGCCGCACCGCGGCTCGCGGGTCACCCGGCTGTCAGCGCCCGAGCTGCGCGACGCGTTCGAGATCGTCGCCGCGCTGGAAGCGCTCGCCGGCGAGCTCGCCTGCCAGCGCATCACCGACGCGCAGATCGACGAGATCGCGGCCGTCCACGCGCGCATGGAGAAGCACTACCGCCGCGGCGAGCTCACCGAGTACTTCGCGTGCAACCAGACGATCCACGAGGCGATCAACCGCGCCGCCGGCAACCCGCAGCTCACGGAGATGTACGCGCTGGTCTCCAACCGCGTGCGGCGCGCGCGCTACATGGCGAACCACTCGCCCGAGCGCTGGGCCAACGCGATGCGCGAGCACGTGGAGATCCTCGACGCGCTGCGGCGGCGCGACGGCTCGGCGTGCGGCGCGCTGCTGCGCGAGCACCTGCAGCACAAGCTGTACACGGTCGAGCACGAGGTCGACGTCGAATCGTGAGCCGCCGGACCGTCACGGCGAACGGTCGCGTGCTCGCCGTCTAAAGCGTCTCCGGCGGAATCGGCGTGACGAGCGTCGCGTCGATGTCCGGTGACGTCGCGGGCCACGCGTTGACGACGAGGGCGCCCACGATGAGCACCATCCCGATCAGCTCGGTGACGGACGGAACCTCGTGCAGCTGGATCGCCGCCGACACGACGCCGACCACCGGTGTCGCGAGCGAGGCGATTCCGGCGACGCCGGCCGGCAAGCGCGACAGGATGTACATCCACAAGAACCAGCCCAGCGCCGCGCCGCCGATGGAGATGAACGCCATCGCGGCGATGAACGAGCGCGTGAAGTGGATCTCGCCCGGGATGGCGAGCATCAGCACGATCAGCGGAAGCGTCCCCCACAACAGCTGCCACGCTGTTAGCGAGAGCAGCTCCACGCGGTGCCGCGTGCGCAGGCGTTTTGCGTACACCGCGCTCGCGCCCCACGAGATCCCCGCGGCGACCGCTAACCCGTCGGCCGCGAACGAATGCGCGTTGAGCGGTACGACGACGAGCGCGAGCCCCGCCGCCGCGAGGCCGAGCGCGACCCAGCGCATTCCGGCGATGCGCTCGCCGAGGAACGGCCACGCGAACAGCGCGGTCCAGAACGGCATCGTGTAGCCGAGCACGGCGGATTTTCCCGCGCCGCCCTGCGCGACGGCCAGCGTCTGCAGCAGCGTCCAGCCGGTGGTCTGCAGCAGCCCGAGGATCAGCGTCGGAACGAACGGCGGCGGTTTGAGCGACCGGCGCGTGAGCGCGAGCACGGCGAACAGGATCACCGTCGCGATGCCGAGCCGCGCGCCGGCGACGACGTACGGCGACGCGTCCTGGGTCGCGATCTTGATCCCGACCCACGTGTAGCCCCAGACGAGCGCGAGCACGACCAGCGCGACGTACACGGGGCCGCGCCCGCGCGTCTCAGTCATCGTGCATCGCCGTCGCCGGGCACAGCAAAAGCGGCGTCAGCTGACCAGCGGCAAGTGCGCGTCGACGTACCGCCGGTATTTGTCGAACGCCTTGCGGTACGCCAGCGCGTGGTCGCCGTTCGGCTGCGTCGGGGCATCGTAGCCCGCCGCGCGCGCAGCTTCGGTGGCATCCGCGACGAGTCCGACCGCTTGCGCGGCGAGCAGCGCCGCACCGAACGCCGACGCTTCCTGCTCGCGCGGCTGCACGGCGGGCAGACCGAAAATGTCCGCCAGCAGCTCGCGCACGAGCGGCGCTTTGGTGAGGCCGCCGCTGAGCAGCAGCTGCTTCGCGCCCGGCGCGTGCTCGCGCATTACTTCGTACACGGCGTACACGCCGAACACGACGCTCTCGAACGCGGCGCGCAGGATCGCGCGCCGGTCGTGCGCGAGATCGAGACCGTCGAACGTGCCGCGCAGCGCGCTGTTCCAATACGGCGCGCGCTCGCCGCCGAAGAACGGAAGTACCACGAGGCCGTCGGCGCCCGGCGCGACCTGCGCGGCGAGCGCGGCCGCGCTCGCAAAGCGCTCTTCCTTCGGCACCTCGTCGAGCAGCAGCGCGAAGATCCAGTCGAGCGACGCGCCCGCCGCGCTCGTCGGCCCGCCCACGACGTAGTGCACGTCGTCCGCGCAGTAGCAGAACGTTCGTCCGCGCGCGTCGAGGATCGGCTCGGTCGAGAGGATGCGCACCGCGCCCGACGTTCCGAGCGTCAGTGCGACGTCGCCGTGCGGGCGCGTTCCGACGCCGATGTTCGCGAGCGGTCCGTCCGCGGACGCGAGCACGACCGCCGTCGCTTCGCCGAGCCCGAGCTCGCGCGCGATCGCCGCGCGGAACGTGCGCAGCGCGGTCGACGGCGGCGCGAGCCGCGACAGGCGCTCGGGCTCGACTTGCGCGAGGTCCAGCGCGAGCGGGAACCAGTCGCGCGTGCGCAGGTCGAGCATGCCGGTCGCCGACGCGATGCCGTGGTCGACCAGCCATTCGCCGGTCCAGCGAAAGATGAACAGCTCCTTGAGCCCGACGAACCGCGCGGTTCGCGCGAACAGGTCGCGGTCGTTCTCGGCGAGCCAGCGCAGCTTCGTCACCGGCAGCATCGGGTGCATCGGCGCGCCGGTGCGCGCGTACAGCGCCGAACCGTTGCCGTCGGCGCGCCACTTGTCGGCGATCGCGTGCGCGCGCCGGTCCATCCACGTGATCACGTGCGAGAGCGGCTCGCCCGCCTCGTCCACGCACAGCACGCCGTGCATCGCGCTCGAGAACCCGATCGCCGCAACCTCGCTGCCGCGCATCCGCACGTCGGACAGCACGCGCGCGAGCACGTGCATCGTCGCGCGGTACACGACGTCGGCGTCCTGCTCGACGAAGTCCTGGTGCGGCGTCTCAAGCCCGTAGAACTCCGACCCGGTCGCGATCTCGCGCCCGCCTGCCGTCGTCGCAAGCACCTTCACCGCGGACGTGCCGAGGTCGACGCCGACGACGACCGGCGCGGCTTCAGGCACGGGGTTTCACCGAGGTCGCGCCGGTTGCGGAGGCGCGATCGATCACGCTGGGCTGCCGGCGGGCTCCGGGATCTTGTCGATGCGGCCCAACACGAACGTGTACGAGAAGATGCCGACGATGAGCACGACGGCCGCGGTGATCAGCGCGTTGTTGAACGAGCCGGTGCGCGCGACGATGATGCCGGTGATCGTCGG
>JAQBPK010000145.1 GCA_028287565.1 Vulcanimicrobiota bacterium | reverse complement strand
TTCACGATATGGATCGTGCCGAACTCCGTGTACCGGGCCGGCGAGCGGGTCCTGGTCGTCTCGCCGTCCGGCGAGCCGGTCGCCTCGACGACGCTGCGGTAGTGCGTCCCGACGTCACGCTCGACGGTGCGGCGCTGCGCGCCAACGCCTCCGCGTTCGCGGCGCTGGGCGCGCCGGTTGCCGCCGTCGTGAAGGATGACGGCTACGGCTGGGGTGCGCGGCTGCTGGTGCGCGAGCTCGACGCGGTCGTCGAATCGTACGTCGTCGCCGACGAGGACGAGCTGGCCGCGCTGCGGCCGGCCACGCGCAAACCCGTGCGGCTGCTGCTGGATGCGGCACCCGGGCGGCTGGAGCGCGTGCTCGCGCTGGGCGGGATCCCGAACGTCTCCAGCCGTGGCGCGCTCGCCGAAGCGGCCGGCGCCGCCGCCGCGCGCGGCGCGCTCACGATCCGGGTCGGGGTGCTCGATGCCGCGGGCTGGGCGTCGATCGCACCGAGCGACGCCGCGGCGTTCGCCGAGGCGACGGCCGCCACCGGGCTGGCCGTCGAGCTGTGGACGCACGTCGTCTCGCCGGAGCGCAGCGGCACGATCTTGGACGCGTTCATGGCGGCTCGCCGGTCCTTCGAAGGCGCCGGCGTCCGCATCGTCTCGACGGACGCCGCGAGCACGGCGTCGTCGCGGCGCGGGCTCGCGTTCGACCGGCTGCGCATCGGGATCGGCCTGTTCGGCGCCCGGCTCGGGGCATCGGTCGATAACCGCTGCGCGCTGCGGGTGACCGCGCCGGTGGTGCGGACGTTCGCGCCCGGCGAGGCGGGCTGGGCGGGTTACGGCCACGTGCGCGTGCGGGCGGATCGCTCCGTCGCCGTGTTACGTTGCGGTTACGGTGACGGTTTCCCGAAGAATCTGGCGGATGGTGTCGATATTCTCTCGGTAGGCATGCAGTACACCGCGCGCGTTATGCACGAGGGGGTCGATCCGCGGGTGCTGATCGGCGCCTCGGACGACGTCGACACCCTTGCCGCCCGGTCGAGCGTGACGCCGCACGAGCTCGTGGTAGGCTTGGCTTCGCGATGACCGCGCTCGACGCGCTCGCGCGCTTCGGCGGCACGATCACCCGCCTGGGGGTCGTGCTCAGCCCCGACGGCTCTCCGGCGGAGATCGAGGGCGTTCTCAACCCCGGCGGAGCGGCCGCGCGCGACGGCACGTGGCTGCTCTACCCGCGCGCCGTGGCGCAGGGCAACGTGTCGCGCGTCGAGTTCTGCCGCGGCATCCGTTCAGGAGAGGACGTTCGTTTCGAGCGGCAGGGCTTTGCGCTAGAGCCGCACGCCGCGTACGAGATGCGCACCGCGCCCGGCGGGATGGGCTGCGAGGACCCGCGCGTGACGTTCGTCGCGGCCATCGACCGCTACGTGATGGCGTACACCGCGTTCGGCCCCGACGGCCCGCGCATCGCCGTCGCGCTGTCGCAGGACGGCGAGCGCTGGGAGCGGCTGGGGCTCGTGCGCTTCGCGGCCGGGCTGCACCAAGGCGACGACAAAGACGGCGTGTTCTTCCCGGAGCCCGTCATCTCGCCGGCCGGCGTTCGTTCGCTGGCGCTGTACCATCGCCCGATGCTGCGGCTGTCGCTGATGGACGGCAAGGGCGCGGTCCCGACTTTGCTCGACCTCCCGCCGCACGAGCGCGAGTCGACGCGCATCGCGTACGTCCCGCTCGAGCCCGTGCTCGGCGACATCCGCGCGCTGCTCGACGTGCGCGAGAGCGCGCTGGTACTCGAGCCGGACGCGAAGTGGTGCCGCATCAAGACCGGCGCCGGCACGCCGCCCGTGCGTATCGCCGAGGGCTGGTTCTCGGTGTTCCACGGCGTCGACGCGCACGAGGTCGGCGAAGGCAAATACACGATGCAGTACAGCGCCGGGTTCGTGGTGCACGACGCGCAGCGGCCGCACGTCGTGCGCTATCGCTCGCAGACCCCGGTGATGGTCCCCGAAGGCGCCGACGAGACGCACGGCATCGTGAACAACGTCGTCTTCCCGACCGCGCTGTGCGAGCTCGGCAACCGCGCGTACGAGATCTACTACGGGATGGCCGACGCGCGCATCGGCCGCGCGCGCTTGCAGCTCGCGCCGGTCGCCGCGCTGGAGGAATCCGCAGCATAATCAATCGCGCGATGCTCCGCTACTATGTGATCGCATCGGTCATCATCGTCGCGTTCGGGAGCGTCGTGTTCGCGCACCGGTTCGCCGCGAACGGGTGGAAGCTGCACGCCGACGCGACCGGTCCGCCGTCCGCCGCGCACGGGAACGCGAACGAAGGGTTCGTCGCGACGCCGGCGCCGTTCTTCGTCGGGCAGGGCTCGTGGGTGCTGAGCGCGCTGCCGGCGTGCTTCGTGCAGGTGTCCTCGAAGCAAGGCCCGTCGTCGCTGCTGCGAGCGGACGTTCCGCAGGCCGCGCTGCGCATCGCGCCGGGGGCGACGCTGCGCCGTGCGAACTGCACGGTGCTCGTGCGCGCGCACGACATATGGGTCTACCGCGGCCGGGACCGCTTGCGCGTCCCGCCGGAGGCGCGGCTGTACGACGGACCGCAGGGACTGACGCTGGTGTACGAGCACGCGGGCCGCACGGAGGTCCGCGTCTACTAGAGCGAATTCGTCCGCTCGCGTCGAACCGTGCCCGGTCATGGAAATCCGCGAGGAAGTCGCCAAACGGCGCACGTTCGCGATCATCTCGCACCCCGATGCCGGCAAGACGACGCTCACCGAGAAGCTGCTGCTGTACGGCGGGGCGATCGTCACGGCCGGGCAGGTCGCGGCGCGCCGCCGCGCGCGGGCGGCCACCTCGGACTGGATGGAGCTCGAGCGCGAGCGCGGCATCTCGATCACGTCGACCGTGCTGCAGTTCCCGTACCACGGGCACACGATGAACCTGCTCGACACGCCGGGCCACCAAGACTTCGGCGAAGACACCTACCGCACGCTGCTCGCCGCCGACTCCGCGGTGATGCTGATCGACGCCGCCAAAGGCGTCGAGCCGCAGACGCGCAAGCTGTTCGCGATCTGCCGCGCGCGGCGCATACCGCTGTTCACGTTCGTCAACAAGATGGACCGGCCGTCGCGCGACCCGCTCGAGCTGCTGGACGAGCTGGAGAACGTGCTCGGCATCGGCGCGTACCCGATGAACTGGCCGCTGGGCAACGGCGAGACCTTTCGCGGCGTGTACGACCGCGAGTCCGGCGACGTGCACACGTTCGAGCGCACGCAGCACGGCGCCAAGCGCGCGCCGGTCAAAGCGTCGTCGCCGACCGATCCGGCGATCGCCGCGCTGGTCGACGAGCGCACCTACCGCGAGTTCCTCGATCAGCTGGAACTGCTCGAAGGCGCGGGCGCCGGCTTCGACCACGGCGCGATGCTGCGCGGCGACGTCACGCCGGTGTTCTTCGGCAGCGCGGTGACCAACTTCGGCGTCGAGCTGTTCCTCGACGCGTTCGTGCGCATGGGCCCGCCGCCCGCCGCGCGCATCGACTCCGAGAAACAGCGCGTCGAGCCGACCGATGACCGTTTCTCCGGCTTCGTGTTCAAGATCCAGGCGAACATGGACCCGCGCCATCGCGACCGCATCGCGTTCCTGCGCGTGTGCAGCGGCAAGTTCGAGCGCGACATGACCGTGCGCAACGTGCGCACCGGCAAGGACGTGCGCCTGACGCGCGCGATGAAGCTGTTCGCGTCGGACCGCGAGTCGGTCGACGTCGCGTTCGCGGGCGACGTCGTCGGCCTCGCGAACCCCGGCGTCTTCGCGATCGGCGACACGCTCGCCGACGGCGACGCCACGGCCTTCGACCCGATCCCGGCCTTCGAGCCGGAACATTTCTCGCTGGTCCGCAGTACCGACACCGCGAGCTACAAGTCGTTCCAGAAAGGGATCGCGCAGCTTCGCGAGGAGGGAGCGATCCAGGTGTTCCATCCCTACGGCGAGGTCCGCAGCGAACCGATCCTCGCCGCCGTCGGCGCCCTTCAGTTCGAGGTCGTCAAGTATCGCTTGGAGGCGGAGTACAACGTGAAAACGGTCTTCCAAACGCTCCCGTACACCACGGCGCGCCGCGTTCGTGCCGCGTCGGGTTCCGGACAAGCCGATCCCGCGACCGCGACGCTCGGCTCGAGCGCGCGGCTGGTCGAGGACTGGGACGGCAACGTGCTCGCGCTCTTCGAGAGCGAGTGGAGCATCAATCTGGTCCAGCAGTGGAATCCGGGGCTGGCGTTCGAGCCGTTCGGCGCGCGCGATCTCGCCCGCGAGGTGCCCGCGTGATGAAGAACGTCACGCCCGGACCGGGTCCGGTGCGCACCGGAACCGCGGCGCCCGTGATGGACGCGCGCCGCAATCAGCTCATCATCCTCGCGGTGTTCGTGCTCGTGCTGGTGCTGCTCGTACGGGCGTGCTCCGGCCGCGAGAACCAGTACGAGAAGGTCGCGCACGAGCTCACCGCCGCCGTGCAGAACAACGACTTCAACGCGGTCGCGAAGCTGGAGAACTCGCAGACGGCGGCCACGATGGGACGCGGCCGGCTCGGACGCGCGGCCGACCAGCTGGCGCCGCTGGGCAAGGTCAAGCGCGTGCACGAGAACACGCCGGCGGGCGACGGTCCGCGCGTCCACGAGTTCGACGTCAACTTCGACGGCGGCACGGTGCACGAGAAGATCCAGTTCGATCCGGACGGCAAGGTCTTCACGTTCCACTACGACCAGCCCGTCAAGAACAAGTAGTGCTGGAGACGTCGTTCGCGGCGTCGTTCGGCGACGTGCAGGCGGCCGCGGAGCGGCTGCGCGGCGTCACGCACCGCACGCCGGTGGTGACGTCCGCGACGCTCGACGCGCGCACCGGCGCGCGCGTGTTCTGCAAGGCGGAGAACCTGCAGCGCATCGGCGCGTTCAAGATCCGCGGCGCCTACAACGCGATCGCGCAGCTCGACCCCGAGCGCAAGCGTGGCGGCGTCGTCGCGTTCTCCAGCGGCAACCACGCGCAGGGTGTGGCACTCGCAGCGAAGCTGCTCGGCGTGCGCGCGACCATCGTGATGCCGTCCGATGCGCCGGCCGCGAAGCTCGCGGCAACGCGCGGGTACGGAGCCGAGATCGTGACGTACGACCGCGAGCGCATGAACCGCGCCGAGCTCGCCGCATCGGTCGCCGCAGAGCGGGGTGCGACGCTGGTGCCGCCGTACGACGACCCGGCGATCATCGCGGGCCAAGGCACCGCGGCGCTGGAGCTGATCGAAGACGCCGGCGCGCTCGACGTGCTGCTCGTGCCGCTGGGTGGCGGCGGGCTGCTCGCCGGCAGCGCGCTCGCGGCGACGGCGCTGTCGCCGGGCGTGCGCATCTACGGCGTCGAGCCCGAAGCTGGCGACGACTGGGTGCGCTCGTGGCGCGAAAACCGCATCGTGT
>JAQBPK010000144.1 GCA_028287565.1 Vulcanimicrobiota bacterium | reverse complement strand
GAAGCGCCGGATCTGCGACTGAGAGATGTAGATTTCGTCGTTGCCGACCAGGTAGCCCTCGCGGCGGAGGAAGCCGTAGCCCTCCGGCAGGACGTCGAGCACGCCGTTCGCTTTTTCGAGGCCGCTGCGCTGCGCCTGGATCTCCAGGATGTGCGCGACGAGATCGTCCTTCTTGATCTTGGTCGGGTTTTCGATCTCGAACGTCTTCGCGAGCTCGTTCAGCTCGGCTTTGCTCATCTCCGCGAGCTGCTCGGCGGAGAGGAGCGGCGGCCCGACCGGCTGCGGAAACTCCGGCTGGGTGAAGACGTCGTGCTGCTGCTGTGGGGCGTTGTCGTTGAAGCGCTGGCGATTGCGCCGCGAGCGGCGGCGGCGGCCGCCGTCGGGCTTGCCGTTGTGCTGGGGCCGGTTGTCGAACTGCAGCTGAGTGCTCCCTCGGGGAGACGGGCGTCCCGCGCGACGGGGCCCACCGGCGAGGCTGCCGGGGCCGCTCGTCGGCGCGAAGCGCCGAGGAACGAGAAGATCGCACGGTTGGACCCGCGCGACGCTGTGGAGTCTATCACACGGACGTCAAGGCGACAAGGCGCGCGGTCCGCTCACGCTCGGATGCCCCGGCACGTAGAACCGCAGCGGCTCGTGCGCCGCCTTGGTGATCCCGATCCGGGTGCTGACCGCGACCGGCAGCACGGTGCCGTCATCCGCCAGCCAAAGCGCGGCATCGGCGGTCAGGTCGGCGCCGTCGAACTCCGGCCCGATCCCGAGCGCGCGGCACAGGTTGCCGGGCCCCCGCAGCAGTTCGCGGTCCTTCACTCCGGGCCGCCCGCGCAGCTCCCGCATGACCTCCAAGCCGGCGACCGGCTCGCACGCGCGCACCAGTGCCGCCGCCCCGACCCCGCCGGTCTCGGCGGTCACGTTGAGACACCAGTTCGCCCCGTAGATGAAGTAGACGTACGCGTGCAGCGGCGGCCCGAACATCGCGCGGTTGCGCCGCGTCATGCCGCGGTAGGCGTGCGAGGCGGGGTCGTCGGGGAAGTAGGCCTCCGTCTCGACGATGCGCCCGGCCAGCACCACGCCGTCGCGCGCGCGCACGAGCAGCTTGCCGATCAGCGCGCGCGAGAGCTCGGACGTGCCGTGCGGGAGATCGCCCAGGCCGAGCCGCCGTGCTCCGGCGAGAACTGCCGGCCGGACGCCGGGGTCACGCGGCGGCTTGGCTGCGGAGGGCGATCTCCGCGCGGGCGCGGCTTTCGAGGTCGTGGGTTTCAATGGGTTCGCCGCGTTCGACGCGGGCGACCGCGAAGCCGTGCAGGACGCAGCGCGTCTTCACGTACGCCATTCCGAGCGCCGGCGGGACCTTGCCGCGAGCGTTGAGGTCGTCGACGACCAACTCGTCGGCGAGCCGGATCCTTACCCGCGTGAAGCCGCGGCCGCGCAGGTAGGCTCCGACGGCCGCGACGGCGGCGTACCCGAACTCGCGGCCGTCGAGCGCTGCCAGCGGAGCGGCGCTGAACGGGACTTTCACGACGGCGCATCCGGTGCCGGTCGCGATCGCGGCGTAGGCGATCCCGTTGCCGGAGCGGTCGGCGGCGTGGCCGACGGCGACGTCGGCGGAGCGGTGGCGGGTGGCGGTGGTCTGCTGCATGGCTCTTGCGATCATCCTATATCGAACGTGTGTTCGAGTCAAGTCAAGCTGCTCGCGCGGCCAGCACCTCCCGGTAGAGCTCGAGGATTCGCCGCGTTTGCATCTCCACGGTAAACCGCGAGAATGCCAAATGTACGGCACTCTGATCGTGGCCGGCCGCCAATGCGTCGCGAAGTGCGGCCGCCATCGCGGCCCCCTCCGGCGGCACGATCCGCCCCGCCCCGCCCAGCACGTCGCGCGACGCCTCGCTGTCGGCGGCAACAACGGGGAGCCCGGCGGCGAGCGCCTCGGCGAGGACCAGTCCCTGCGTGTCGGTGGTCGACGGGAACACGAAGGCGTCGGCCGAGGCGTAGACGTCCGGTAGCCGCTCGCGCCCCAGCGCCCCCGTGAACCGCACGCGGTCCGCGACGCCGAGCCGGCGCGCGCGGTCCTCGAGCGCGCCGCGATGCGGCCCTTCGCCCACCACCGCCAGCCGCAGCTCCGGCATGCGCGCGAGCGCGTCGAGCGCGAGCTCGAGGTTCTTCTCCATTCCCAGCCGCGACACGACGAGCGCGAGCGGCGCATCGTCCGCCGCACCGAGCCGCGCGCGCACCAGCGCGCTGCGCCGTCCGGCGGCGAACCGCTCGACGTCGATCGCGCTCGGCACGACCGCGATCGGCGCGTGCACGCCGAACTCGCGCAGCAAGCTTTCCATCGCGTTCGTCGGCACGATCACCGCATCGGCGAAATTCGCGTAGCGGCGCGTCAATTCGACCATCGCGCGCTCCGTCGTGCCGCGGTCGAACGGCGCGTAATGCGCGTATGCGTCAAGGCGCGTGTGGTACGTGAACACGAGCGGGATGTTGCGGCGGCGCGCGTACGACGCGCCCATCCAGCCGGTGACGAACGGCGAGTGCGCGTGCACCAGATCGATACCGCGCACGCGGCGGCGATCGCCGGCGTTCAAGTACGGCACGCACAAGCGGTACGCGGTTTGCGTGGGAAGCGGCAGCGACGGAACGCGCACGACGTCGCGCGCATCGTCGACGAAATGCGGAAAGTGCGGCGCGACGGTCGTGACGTCGACACCGTGCGCGCATAAGCCGTCGCGCAGCGCGTCGATGCTCGCGACGACGCCGTTGACGATCGGCCGGTAACACTCGGTGAAGAAGCCTACGCGCACGGGACTCGTTCCTTTCGCCAGCCGCCAGGCGTGCCATTTAGGCAAGGGGGAACAGCAAAATCATGCCGACTGCGTCAGGCGTGCGCCAGCACGCTGGTCCCTCACACGCCCGTCGCGAAGCACGGGCGCGGTCACGCCATCGCTATCTCCGCAGCACCCCAACCCTGCCGCGTCGCGCGTGCCGATGCCGGCCCCTAAGCTACGACCCTTGTATTTGACGGGGTCGAAACGATCGTGGTACCTTACCGAAGTTCACCGGGACCCTTCGGGTTCTGGGGGCATTCGACCGAGCGCCCGAGCCATTCGTGGCACGGGAACACCGCTCGCCGACCACCGCTACGACGTCGAGTGCGAACCACGACGGCACGGATTTTGTATCCGGGCTTGGTGGGACGCACCCTCCGCACGAGAAAGGAGTCGGACGATCCGCAACGATCTTCCATCACCGCTCGCGGCGACGGGCGTGCTCTCCCTGGGGCTGTTGATCCCGTTCGGCGCCGGTACGGTGCCCGACCGGTTCGCGAAAACGGTCGCCGCCATTGCGGCACCCGCCCCCGCCAAGCACGTCACGCTCGTCCACGACGGACTCTCAGAGACCATCGAAACCCAAGCTGCGACCGCCGAGGACCTTCTCGCCGAACGCGGCCTAGTCCGAACCCCCCAAGACGCCCTGAGCGTCGACCCCGCCCGCCCCATCGTCGACGGCGAGACCGTCACGTACCGGGCCGCGGTTCCCGTCACCGTCGTCATCGACGGCACGCCCCGCACGCTGCGCTCCGCCGCGCCCACCGTCGCCGACCTGCTCATCCAGCAGGCCGTCGTATTCGATCGCCACGACGCGGTCTCGCCCGCGCCCTCGAGCCTGGTCGAGAACGATACCGTCGTGACGGTGAAGCACGTCGACTCGTGGACGGAGACGGTCCGCAAGAAGCTCGCCGCCCGCGTCGTCAAGCGCTGGGCCTTCACGCTGCCGGCCGGCCGGACCAAAGTGGTGGAGCCCGGCGCGCCCGGCGTCGGGGAGACCGCCTACGCCGTCACCCGGACACCTGACCGCAAGACGGTCCGCCGCACCGCGCTCGTCTCGCGTGTCCTGCGCGCGCCGCGCGCCCGCATCGTCGCCGAGGGCATCGGCGAGTACACCGCCCTCTCCTCGCTCGCCGCCAAGGGCATCGCCGGGACGCTCCGGCTGGCCAGCTCGGCGCTCTCGATGGTGGCGACGGCCTACACCGCCGGGTGCTCGGGCTGCAGCGGCATGACGGCCAGCGGCCGTCCCGCCGGCCACGGCGTGGTGGCGGTCGACCCGCGCGTCATCCCGCTCGGCACGCGCATGTACATCCCCGGCTACGGCCACGCGGTGGCCGGCGACACCGGCGGCTCGATCCACGGCAACCGGATCGATCTCGGCTTCAACTCGAACGCCGAGGCGAACCAGTTCGGCCGCCGCCCGATCACCGTGTACCTGATCAAATAGACGACGATAAAACGACTCAGTCGTCGGACCGGGGCGCAGTCCCGGGAGGACTCGGCGGCTCGTCAAGAGACGCCGAGTCTCACCCGCGCGCGCTGCTCGGCGCGCGCGGTATCCGGCCCAAGAAACGCCTCGGCCAGCATTTCCTGATGGACGGCGGCACCGCCGCGCGCATCGCCCGCCTCGCCGCGGACGAACCCGGCGCCCGCGTCCTCGAGATCGGCGCGGGAACCGGCGCCCTGACGGCGGGGCTCCTCCGCCTGGGCGCCGATGTGACCGCCTTCGACCTCGACCCTCAGATGGTCGAGATCCTTCGCTCGCGTGAAGACCTCGCGGGCGCGGACATCCGCCAAGCCGACGCCCTGGAGTTCGACTACACCGCCTGGGCGGGCGATGCCGATTGGCGTGCCGCCGGAAACCTCCCGTACAACGTCGGCACGCCGCTGCTGGTGAAGCTGGCCTCGCTGCCGCGCCCGCCGGAGCGCATCGTCGCGATGATCCAAAAGGACGTCGCCGACCGGCTCCTGGCCAAGCCCGGCACCGCGCAGTACGGCAGCCTCACGCTCGCCATCGGCCTCACCATGCGCGCCGAGCGCGCGCTGACGGTCCCGCCCAGCGCGTTCTTCCCGCGCCCGGGCGTGGTGTCGTCGGTCGTCGTGCTGCGCCGCATGGACGAGCCGGAGGTCGTCGTGCGCGACCGCACGTGGTTCGAACAGGTCGTGCGCGCCGCGTTCGCGTACCGCCGCAAGACCCTGGCGAACTCGCTCGCGCTCGCGCTCGGTCTACCGCGCGAGGGCATCGCTGCGGCCATCACCTCCCTCGCTTTGAAATCCGACGTCCGTGGTGAAGACCTCGACCTCCGCTCGTTCGCCGCTCTCGCCGACGCTCTGGCCCCGTGAAGCCTTCGCCTGGTGGTTTTCGATCGGGGTCTTCTTCGTGCTCGCGCTTTCGCAGATCGTCCCGGCCGCGATCTTCGTCGCGGTTCTGTTAGCGCTGCGGCTCGCGACGCTCGCCGATCTCAAGACGCTGTCGTGGCCGATCGTCTTGGGCCAGCTCGCCGCATACGGCGTCTCGCTGTTGCTCCTCACCCTGCTGCTCCCCGCGCTCGCGAAGCGCCCGCTCACGTCGCTCGGACTGCGCGCGCCGCGCGCGACCGATCTCGCCTGGGGACTGGGCGGCGCGGCGGCGATGGTCGTCGTCGCGACCGCGACCGGCGCGGTGCAGGACGCGCTCTTCCACCTCAAACCCGACGAAGTGCAAGTGCACTGGCTGCGCGAAGCGCGCGGCACGCTCGTCGCCGGGTTCGTGTTCCTCGCGTGCATCGCGGCACCGTTCTTCGAAGAGCTCACGTTTCGCGGCTTCATCTTCAACGCGTTCCTGCGCTACATGCCGGCGTGGGCCGCGGTGGCGCTCTCGGCGCTCGCGTTCGGGTTCGCGCACTGGCAGCCGGGAAACGCCGGCGCGATCGCGCCGCTTGCGGCCGGCGGTATCGTTCTGGCGACGGTCTACTATCGCACCGGGTCGCTCGTCGCGTCGATGATCACGCACGCGATCTTCAATTCGTTCACCGTCGTGCTGGTGCTGGTGTTCCACCAGATCTGAGCGCGCATGCGGCTCACCGGCGAATCGGCACGCCGCCGCACAGCGCGGTGTTCGGCGGCCACGTGCCGGCGCCGAGGGACGCGAAGAACGCTTGCGCATCCTTGTCGTATGCGGGGCAATAGCCCGTTTCGTTCGGGTCGTATTTTGCCAGGACGACGTTCGGGTTCGCTGCGGCGACGACGTACGCGCCTTCCTGCGCGCGGCGTATGACGACGTGGTCCGTTGATTCGCGAAGCTTGGCGGCGGCGGCGTACGCCGTGCGGTCGACCACGTACGGCCAGCGGCCGATCTTCAGGACGGTGTCGTTCAGGAAGAGCGCGCACAGGATCGCGCACGCGAGAACCGGCGTTGCCGTGCGCGGGTGTTTCGCCACGACGTAGGCAGCAGCGAGCGCGGTGGCGGCGAAGACCGGCGCGGTCCAGTGCGTTCCGATGCGTGCGATCGGGTACGCCCACGGGCGGTTGAACACGAGCTCCGCCACGAGCGGCGCGGCGAGCAGCAGGCGCCGGCGCAGCAGAAGCGGCGCGAACGCGAACGGCGCGAGCAGCGCGGCGAAGAACGCCAGCTTCTGCAGCGGGTCGTCGACGTGCAGCGCGTAGCCCGGCAGCGATGGGTGCGCGTCCGTCACGTGCTCGACGAGCACGAACGCGGCGCCGTTCGCGACGGCGAGCGCGGCGATCGCCACGCCGATGCGGCGGTCCCACCAAAGCGCGCACGCGGTGCCGAACCAAACGAGGAACAGCGCCTGGTCTTCTTTGAGCCCCAGCAGCAGCTGGGCGGCGATCAGCGATGCGAACGGCGCGCGGCGCCGGACCGCTATCGCGCCGAGCGCGGCGAGGAGCGGGACGAAGACGTTCTCGAGGAAGTTGCCGTACGCGATGCCTTGCGCCGACGGCGAGAGCAGATATGCGATCGCGACGATGCTCGCGCCGCGCACGCCGGCGCCGCATTCGCGCGCGAACGCGTAGATCGCGAGCGCCGCCGCCGCGACGGCGAGCACTTGGACGACGAGCAGCGTCTGCGCGTAGGGAAAGACCGCCATCAGCGGCACGAGCGCCAGCAGCGCCCACGAGTCGTGCACTTGCAGGTGGGGGCGGTATTCGGCGCCGTTCCAGGACCCGCGGCCGTGCGCTTCGCCGGCGAGCCATTGGACGAACGTGCCGGTGTCGGCGCCGTAGCGCAGCGCGTAGAGCTTGTTGAGGTCGAGCGCGATGTAGACGACCGCGAAGACCGCCGCTGCGATGACGACCGCGCGCGCCGGTTTCATCCCGCCGGTGCGCGCCGCTGCGAAGCGCGTGCGTTCAGCGTGTCGTCGACGATCGCGCGCAGGCGCGCGACGAAACGCTCCGGCCGGAACTGCTCGGCGTGCGCGCGCAGGCGGGCCGGATCGTATTTCGCCGGGTCGAACGCGCGGATCGCGTCGGCGAGAGCGCGCGGCGCCGGCTCGCGGAAGAACGCGCCCGTCTCGTTCTCGGCGATTGTCTCGAGCGCGCCGCCGGCGCCGTACGCGATCGTCGGACGGCCCGCGGCCGCGGCTTCGAGCGGGACGAGTCCGAAGTCTTCCTCGCCCGGGAGGATCGCGGCGCGCGCGCCGCCGACCAGCGCGTTGCGCGCCGCGTCGTCGATGCTGCCGTGAAAGACCGTGTTCGTGCCGAGCGCGCGTCGTTTGAGGCGCTTTTCGTCCGGCCCCGTACCGGCTATGTGGAGCGTGGCGCCGGCAAGCGCGCACGCATCGATCGCGAGGTCGATCCGTTTGTACGGCAGCAGGCGCGAGACCACGACGTAGTAGTTGCCCTCACCCGCGCCGGGCGTGAAGCGGTCGACGTCCACCGGGCAGGGCAAGACGTCGGCGTCGCGGCCGTACCAGCGGCGCACGCGCTCCGCGACGTTGCGCGAGTTCGCGATGAAGCGCGTCGGGCGCTGCGCCGCGCGCACGTCCCAGGCGGCGAGGCGGCGGATCAGCGGGCGCGCCAATGTGCTCAGCCCGAAACCGCCGACGTAGCGCGCTTCGTCGAACACGAAGCGCGAGACCGTGTTGATGTAGCACACGTGGACGGCGTCCGGGCGAAACACGACGCCTTTCGCCCACGCGGTCGTCGACGAGACGACCAGGTCGAATGCGGAGAGGTCGAACGACTCGATCGCGCGCGGATAGAACGGCGCATACGTGCGAAACAGCTTGTCGCGCAGCGGGAAGCGCTGCAGAAACGACGTGCGCACGCGTTCGGGCGGAACGAGATCGCCCACCGCGCGCTCGTCGTACAGCGCCGTGTACACCGGTGCGGCGGGCCACGCCCGCGCGAAGTGAGCGAAGACGCGCTCCGCGCCGCCGCGCTGGTTGAGGTAGTCGTGGACGAGTGCGGTGTTCACGGATGCGTGGCGCGGCTTCGCTGCGCGGGGCGGTCGTTCAGCTACCGCTCGCTCTAGGGATGACGAGCGCGACGTCGAACTTCTGGAAGTACTTCTTGGCGACGCGCTGGACGTCGGCGGCGGTGACGCGCGCGATCGCGGCCGTCACGTCGTCGGACGCGTCCGCGTCGAGGCCGTGCGTGACGGCGTTGCCGATCGCGAACGCGCGCTCGTCGAGCGAAAGCGTCTCGAGCGTCCACTCGCCGCGGGCCGTCTCTTTGTACCGGCTCAGCACCGCGGGCGCCAGCGGCTTGGTGGAGACGGCTTTCACGACGCCGGACAGCGCGCCCAGCCCGACTTCGGGGTCGACGCGCGCGCCGTTGATCCACAGCACGAGCTGCGCCGGCGTCGCATCGTAGCCGTAG
>JAQBPK010000284.1 GCA_028287565.1 Vulcanimicrobiota bacterium | reverse complement strand
CCGGCGGCTGGGCGCACGCTACCCGCCTAGGATGCCGACAGGGTCCTTTGCCGGGGTCGCCGCAGAATCAAGGAATGAAGATGAAATGGATGTTCTGATTCCTGTCGAGGAAGCCGGACGGTGGCCTTCGCCAGGGACCGAGCCAATGGGATTAGCCTTCAACCACGGGACGCTTTGGGTATCGTGCCGTGAGTCGCACCGGCTCTATGCAATGGACGCGTCCTCTTCGGCGATCTCCGAAGAGGTTCAGACGCCTGGCGCACCGTTCGGCCTTGCGTTCTTCCAAGATAAGCTGCATGTCGTAATCGGGCACGGTAACGATGACGACGATCGATATATCTATCGATACGTCCTTGGTCGCGGCTTCGAAGACGATCCCGTTGCATGTCCCGGCCTTAGCGGTGTACATCTTGCACCCGTTGGGGAGACGCTATTCTTATCACAAGCTCACAACAGAAAGATTCTTGCCCTGGACCCGAGCGGCGAAGTGATCAAGGAGATTGCACTCGATCGCGTGCCGGTCGGGATGACCGTAGTCGGAGATTCTTTCTACCTGGTCACCGGCGATAGGAAATTTAAGAACCTGCAGCTGGGCCGATTGGATCCGAGCGAAGGAGCGGCAAGCCTCTTGATTCCTATGGCGTCAATTCCGTTCAATGCGCGTGGTTTGGCGTTTGACGGCAAACACTTCTGGACTGCTGAGCGAAACAAAAACGAAATCGTCACCTTAGCAACGCCTGCGCCTTGCTAGTGAACGAAGAACCTCTCCCTGGCGGATGGGCGTGCGCCGTTTTCAGCCGCCATCCTGATCGTTCGGCTGTGAATCAGCGGCGCAATTGCCTTTCACCCGGCCGCGCACGTAGGCGATCAGAACCGCCGCGAGCGCCGCGCGAACAAGCGTCCCGCCGATCAGACGGCGGCGGTTGTATCTCCATTGCGCCTTTCCGCCCGCTTCCGCGAAGCCATTCGGGAGACGTCCCCGCCGCAAATCGTCGAGGATCCCTTCGACGACGTTGATGCGGTCCGCGAGCACGAGCGGCAGCCAGTGCAGATAGCTGGACTCGCTGTACGCGAACGCCGCGCGCCGAATCATCCCGCTCAGCCCCGCCGGCGGCGTCGACGTGCCGAAGACCGCCGTCATTTCGGGATATTCGATCGAACGAAGCACCTCGACGTCAACCGCCTGCTGAGCCGGACGCACCCACCCGGAGCGCGCCTCTTCGGCGGGAAGCCGATGCCGGATCGGATAGGTGGGGTCGTTCTTCGGGTCCGCGTCGACGCCACGACCGTTCACGCGGGTGCCGGTATCCTCGGTGTTCTGCATGCGAACCTACGATCTGGCGGAGGGCGGCACGAGCACGGGCTTGATGCACTCGTCGAGCTTCGAGGAAAAGATTCGATACGCGTCCGACACGTGCTCGAGCGGGATGCGGTGCGTGATCAGCGCTTTCGGATTCAGCACGCCGTTCTGCACGTGCTCGATGAGCCGCGGCAGCAGCCGCTTCACCGACGCCTGATTTGCTCGAATTGTGATCCCCTTGTTCACCACGTTCCCGATCGGCACGAGCGCACCGATCGGGCCGTACACGCCGACGATCGACACGATCCCGCCCTTCTTCACCGAGTTGATCGCCCAGTGCAGCGCGGTCACGGCGCCGCCTTCGAGCAGCAGCTTCCGTCCCAGGATCGTCTGCATGCGGCTGCCGGCGGCGTCGGCGCCGACGGCATCGATGCACACATCGGCGCCGATCACGGTCGTCTGCTTCAAGAAGACGACCGGGTCTTTCAACGACTCGAAGTTGTAGGTTTCCGCAGGGCAATACTGCGCGGCGAACGCCAGACGATACTCTTCGCGGTCGATCACGATGACGCGCGCCGCGCCGAACAGCCACGCGCACCGCGCGGCCATGATCCCGACGGGGCCGGCGCCGAAGACGACGACGGTGTCGCCCGGCTGGATACCGCCCATCTCGGCGGCTTGATAGCCCGTCGGGACGACATCCGTCAGCAGCACCGCGTCGTCGAGGTCCATCCAATCCGGGATGACCGTCGGTCCGACGTCTGCGTACGGAACGCGCACGTACTCCGCTTGCCCGCCGTCGTAGCCGCCTGCCGTGTGCGAGTAACCGAAGATGCCTCCGACCGCCGTCGCCTGCGGGTTGGACTCGTGGCAGTTGCCGTACAACTCCTCACGGCAAAAGGCGCACCGGCCGCACGCGATGTTGAACGGCACGAGCACGTGATCGCCGCGCTTGATCGTATGCACGCCGGCGCCGACCTCCTCGACGACCCCGGTGAACTCGTGACCGAACGTCATGCCGACACGCGTATCGGGGACCAGTCCGTTGTACAGGTGCAGGTCCGACCCGCAGATGCACGACCGCGTGACCCGCACGATCGCATCTTCGGGATGCAGAATCTCCGGCGTCGGCTTGCGATCGATGCGGACGCGATGCGGTCCACGATAGTTCATCGCAAGCACGAACGGTTCTCCTCGCGTATCGCGGTCTTCGTTGCAACGTCCTCGGTCATGGGCGGTGGTGTACCCCGCGAACGACGCCGTGGCCCGAGCAACCGGCGGGCCGTCTAGCGGCCGGCTTGCCTCGTTCAGATGACTTGCGTCAAACCGCGACGGCGAGTGGAAGCGAGTCGTAGCCTCTGATCGTGTTGTTCAGCCGGAGATGCGGCTCGCCGTACGCGCGACCGCCCAAACGCCGTACCGTTCGAGATACACCACCGGGCTCGCATCGCGGAGCTGCGCATGATACGGCCACGGGTCGGCGAGAAACGCTTGGTCGAACGGGTCGAGATCTGATGATGCAGTGCCTGGAGCACGATGGTCGGAATTCTCGATGCCGGAGTAAAACCCCACTGCGCGGAATCGGAGAGACGATGGCCACGCTCGCGAACCGCCCTAACACAGCGCTCCTGGTCGTCGACGTGCAGAACGGCGTCGTGGAGAACGCTCACAACCGCGACGCGGTCGTCGCGAACATCGGCAACCTCGTCGAGAAGGCGCGGCGGGACGGCGTCCCCGTTGTCTGGGTCCAACACACGAGCGAGAAACTTGCGTGCGGCAGCGACAACTGGCGGATCGTCCCGGAGCTGACGCCGGACGAAGCCGAGCCGCTCGTGCACAAGCGCTACGGCGATGCGTTCGAGGAGACCACGCTCGAAAGCGCGCTGTCGGGTCTCGGAGTCGGGCGGCTGTTCGTCGCCGGCGCACAGACCGATGAATGCATTCGCTCGACGCTTCGCGGCGCACTGGTCAGGGGATACGATGCGACGCTCGTGAGCGATGCGCACACGACGGACGACCTAACCGAATGGGGCGCTCCGCCGCCAAACCAGGTCATCGCGCACACGAACCTCTACTGGAGCTACCACACCGCGCCGGGACGTACGGCGGGCACCGTCGAGACGAAGGACGTTGATTTCAGCCGAACGCGCCAAGGTATTCCGCAAACACCGAAAGTGTGCTATACCATCGGCGGATCGAACGCACGGTAAACGTGCGCACGTAATCCGCAACGAAGCGGCCCGATCAGTGCGCGAACACTGACCGGGCCCGTCACCCGATGGAGAGACCCACCGAATGACAGACCGCCCATTCGACGCGCCCGCGTCGACCACCCGGCCCGCACAGCGGAGCGACGCAGCATGAGAAACGTCGTACCGTTCAAAGCCCCCGACACGTTCGCACGCTTCGGGATCGACTGGACCCGATCCGCCGCCACCGAACGCGAGCGCAAACTGCGCGAAGCATTCCTCACCTACGAGAGCTCGTGCGGCCCAAACGGCCTCGTGTCGCTTCTTCTCCTGGCGACCGTATCGCGACGCCAAGGAGCGGTCGCGGAGGATCTCCAGGCCGCCGCCGACCACGCCGAGATCCTCCTGGCGATGAAGCTGCACAAGCACCAGGACGACGCGATGTCGTCGATGGAGACGTATTTAGCGGAGGGCGGAATCGTGTGGTCGTGAGGATCGAACAGTAGCAAGCCTGCACAACCTATAGCGACTCGGCCGGTGCTCTAACACCGGCCGGGTCCGTCACTCGATGATTGGAGTCACCGAATGACACCCGCCCGCTTCGACGCGCCCGCGTCGAAGAGGTACGTCGCGGATTCAGGTAACAACAACGGCCCGTGAGGGTCGATCCGACCGGGAACACGTTCGGGCTGCCGCCTTGCTTGTGGCTCCCGATAGCCGCGGCCAGCATCGAAGCGATCGCGGAGTATGTCGGCGCCGTGAACGATAGAATCGTCGGCGGCGATGGGCGTATCAACGCGCTCCTGGTCGAGCCGTATGAACCCGCGCCTGTCGAAGACCCGCGCGTCGCATTGTGGCATGATTCACGCGCCGGCTTCTACCGAGCGCAACTTCATCCGGCTAGACAGGTGTGGGTACACGTCGATTACCGCCGGTATCGGGCGGCGTACCTGAGCTTCCGCATGCCGCCGCTCGCGCCCGAATACGTCCTGGATCACGTGCAGAATCGTCACGCCATCAGGCTCCGCGGATACTCACACCCTTACTTGCGGCTGTGTCCCGTCTCGCGAGCGGTGAACACCAGTGGCGGCGTCGACAGCGGCGGCGAAGGTATGGAAAAGGCCTATGTCCGCTCCCTGCTCGCATCGCAACCCCATGAAGCTGACGGACCTCTCGCGCGGTTTGCGGAGCGCAAGATCATTTATGCAGATCCGATGGATATTACGAAGATGCTGGACATTGCACCAGGCACGCAGGTCCTCAATGGGGTGCGCGACACGATGCAACTGCTCTACCCGCGTACGGAGCGTCAGTGACAGCGAGCTCCCGGTTTCCGTTATCTATTGCACAACATCTCGCCAGATGGATTGATTTCTGGCGGAGACCAGTTATCAGGATCCCTCGTCGATTTGTCAAAATCTCGGCGAGCTTCCTTTATATCTGCACGAGCAACACGGAGATTTGCTTTTGCATCAGCCTCATTGCACGCGGCTAAGGCAGACTGAACTGCGCCGAATAGAAAGCTCTCAGCCTGCAGGAGGTTCGCAGAAATATCATATGAAACCGAATCCCAATCGGAGCGCTTATCAAATGGCGTACGAGCGAGTCGCATATTGATTCTCTTCGCTACGCTGTCCATGCGGCTCTGAAATCTACGATCGTCTTCGTACCAGCCGTCATCTGATTGCCCGCTCGAAGCATTGTCGGCATATATTTCTGCTCGCGATAAAAGAGACTCGGCCGTCTCGAGCTCTGCGCGCATTTCTGCCCGTGTTACCGGTGCAGGGGCGATATATGATTCCTTTCTTGCCACCCTCTTTTTCAGTGGCATTGGTGCGGAAATGACGCTTGGGCTCGAAGTAGCTGTCGCCTCGGGGTGCGTCGTGTTGCTATTTTCCGAGGAACCGCATGCGGCGGTGGCAATGATGCCGAGCGTGCATAGGAATCGACAGATGACATTCATACCACCCGATCCTAGTCGCGCGTTGTTGGCTTGTCAAAGGAGGCGCGCGCAGCGCTTGATCCGCGCTGGGACGCCGGAATCGGGTCCCGGCGCACCGGCAGAGCCAAAGATTTGCACTTGTGCAATGATTCTCGGTTTTGTTCCGATTCAGTCACAGGGGGCGTGGCTCCTTGCTGAAACGCAACGCTCATGCCCGCACGACACGATGGATCGCCGCCGCAGACGCGGATCGGAGCCGCGTTACGCCGGGCGCGCGAACGCAGGCGCAAGTCGCTCCAGCGCGTCGCCGATGAGGCGGGAATCGCTGCATCGGTCTTGAGTCGCATCGAGAGCGGCGTCGTCAAGGACGTGAAGCTGACGACCTTGGCTGCACTCGCAAAGGTGCTCGACTTCTCGCTGGACGATCTCGCGACCGAGGCTGGGCTACTACCGCGCGTCAAGGGCCGCAGGCTGGCGCCGCTCGGACTCACGGTGGACGACCTCGGGCCACTCGCGGACGCGCTGGCGGAAGCGTCTCGTCGTCTCGATGAGCTCGAGCGCCGAGCTGCAAAGCCTCGCTGACGTCACGCGGCGTTACCGCCTGCGCTGCCTCCGCTTCGCTTCGTGGTCTCGGCGGCCGGCATTATACGCGGTCCGGAACGAGTCCAGTATCCGCTCCCGGGCGTCTCCGTACAGCGCGAACGGTGTCGCTGTGAAGAGCGCGCCCAGCCGCTCGATATGCGCTGCGCTGCGCATGCTGCCGCGTTCGGCGTCCGTTGCGCCGAGCTCGCGTCCGGCCGCGTGTGCGAGCATTGCCCGCTCGTCCTTGATTTTCTCTACCAATCCTTCCACACGGTCGACTACCGAGCCAACGTCTTTCGAAAGCTGCGCGCCGCGCGCAACGACGGCATGGTAGGACTGCGCCATACCGAGCAGCGCAGATATCTCGTCCGGGTGCATGCGCAATGTGCGTAGTTTGCGGTCGGCGGGCAAGCGTCCATGCTCGTGTTCGAGAATGCCTAGCGCTGACCCGAGATTGAATGCGCGCCGTTTAGCCGCGGGCTCTTGCGTGATCGTGTAGGCGCCGGTTCTCAGGCCGTGCAGTACCTCGGTGATGCTGGCCGACTCGAACTTCTCCCGAATGGTGCGCGCCACCGTCCGAACCGTGTGGACGCTGTTGCCGAGTTCGGCCGCAATCGCCGACTGGGTCGCGCCGGCACGTAATCGCTCGAGGATGCGAAGCTCGCCGCGCGTCAGCGCCGCCTCGCGCGGCGCAGTACGGGCGTTCGGAGAGATATCGTCATTCGGTGCTCTACGGGTTCGCGACACCGTGTATCAGCCGGCAGACGGACGACGGGCCGGCGCCCGAACCGTCGGGGCTCCGTTTTGGCGCGGCGCTCCGCAATGCGCTGTACACCCGTTCTTCCATCTTCTCGATAATGCAGCGTGCCCCGACGCGCGTCCATTCTGATTAATGGCATTTGCAGGGCGCTTGCGAGGCCCGAGTTATCCGCACCAGGCGCGGCGGGGTCGTGTTGGATTCGGCGGATGGGCCCACTGGACCGGACGGACGGAGCGCGAAAGGACGCGTAGGGTGTTCCATTTGGAATGTCCCGTCCGGAAGGAGGGTCCTTGGATGAACGTCGTTTCTGCCATCATCGCGGCGGTTCTCGTCGCGGCCGCACTTGGTTCCGTATCGCCCGCGGGCGTGTTCGGCGGCGGTACTGGTGCACCACAGCCTAGCTACGTCGGGAGTGGGCCCCCTGGAGCTCCAGCGTCGTCCGACAGCTATGTTGGTGGAGGCCCCGGCTAAGACAAGACGGCGGGGGACGCGGTTGCTGATCTGGAACGCAGGACGAAACGGCGGGCGTTTTTGCATCCGCCGGTCGTACGGGTGTATGGAGGCATGCAGACCGACCGCGTCGAGGACCGCGATGGCGTCCTCCAGCCTTCTCCCATCGCCGTGGCGCGCGAAGCGTATCTGAACGGCGACTTCGCCGCGTGCTTCGCGTCTCTCGATGCAGTCGCAAATGCAGCGCCGGCCGATCGGCGCGAGGCGCTGCTGCTGCGCGCGCGGGCCTTGCTACGGCAACACCAACCCGAAGAAGTGGTTCCACTGCTCGGTCCAGCGCTCGCGAGTTTCATCGGAGTCGACGAAGCATGCACGGCGCGGATGCTTCATGCGGTCGCCGTGATGCGCGCTGGCTCGCTCGATCGAGGATTCGATTTGGTCTTCGAAGTCGATGCTGCGGCGCGCAGCTTGTGTGCCCACCGAACAATTCGCGCCGAAATCGCGTACTGGATCGCTTACGGCTATTGGCTCCGTCGCGACTATGCAAACGCATTGCGACAAGCGGCCATCGCCGAAGCCGCACGCGCCGATGTCGTGTCGGTGCGAGCTGCTTCGCTGCGTGGGTTCGTCGCCGTCGCGAAGGAACGATATCCAGAAGCGCTCGCGCTGTTTTGTTCGGCGTTAGACTCGTACGGCGCTTGCCGAGAGCGCGATCCCGACTTGGTAGAGCGTATTCTCGTGCAGATCGCGTCTCTTGAGCTCACGCTGCGCTCCGGCGTAGTGCCGGGGACGCATGCTTCACGGGCGGACATAGTTCGCATGCCAGCCTCGGCCGCTCGCGCCTGCGGGATATTTAGAATGCAGATCGCCGCGCTGGATGCGTGGCTATATGCCTTCGACGGAGATCGACCAAACGCGTACCGGAACGTGCGGATAGCCGAAGACTTGGCCCCGACGGTCCCCTGGCGAATGTGGGCACTCGCGAATCGCGCCAACATCGCACTCGCGTTCGGCGACGCGGTGATCGGGGCCGAGTTCGCCGCTCAGGCGCTGGAACTCGTGGAGTCGGTGGATTGGAATGCAACAGCCGATGAAGAGCGCGTCGGATTGCTGTTCTTGACCGAAGCCCTGGCCGTCTCGGACCCGTTGGCTGCGGTCACTGTGTGGCGACGGTACGACGGCCTGACTAGCAACGTTGATCGCTCTTTGGTTTCGAGCGCCGATATCCGGTTGTGGATCATCGAAACCTTCGTTCGAGGCCTCGTCTACCGTATTAGTGGCGAATCCGCCCAGGCTCGCGAAGCCTTCCAGGCAACATATGACGCAGCGGAGCGCGTCGGATACTTATGGCGTGCTACACTAGCGCTCATTGAACTCGACGCCACGCCAATGCCGCTGTCTCGGCGAGAGCACTTCCACCTGGAGAAAGCGGCGAGGCACGTCACGGAGCACTATCCCCGCTCGTTCTTAGCGCGTCGTCTGGGACGCTGGCTCGATGCGAGAGCCGATCCTATTTATGCTAGTCTGGCGCGCGTGCCTCGCGAAATCTTACGGCGCTTGCTCGATGGAATGAGCCATAAGGAAATCGCAGCACTTATGGGCCTGTCGCCGGGCACAGTCAAGAACTACGTCGTCTCAATCCATCGTAAATTTGGTGTTGCGTCCACGCCGCAGCTTTTCGTCGCATGCCACCGGCGGGGCATCGGTGCACCGTCGTGGACCGAGGGTGACAGCCCAGATCGATCGCGCCCATGTTAGACGCCGGCTTGGACCTCGACAGTCATTACGAATTACCGGCGAAACAACGTTGGCTCGCGCGCGCTCCAATGTTTCAACGAGGGCCGCGTCGTCGGCTTGGATGGCGAAACGGGAACTACGGTGTAAGCTGGAGATTGAACGATCTCCGGGCCGCCGCGACTTTCACGAATTGCTGAGCCGGAGGCAGAGATTTCACCGTTTCAAGTCAATTCTGGGTCACACTTCGATGACGCGCTTCTTAGCCGCCGAAAACTCTTCTTCGGAAAGAACTCCGGCCTTACGAAGTTCCTCGAGCTTAAGCAGTTGTGAAGCCAGATCGGTCTCCGAGGATCGGGATGGTACGGCAGGCGCATGAGCCAGTTCCATCCTCTCTTGAATGATTGACACTGCTTCTCTCATGAGATCCCGCATATCACGGCCTTCGTAAGTAACCACATTTTCGCTCTCGCGATTTTTTCCCCAATAACTGTTGTTACCGGCCGCGAAGTTTGACGATGACGATTCGAGGACACCAGCGACGAGAATCTTCACGTGACCGCCCACTATTCCTTCCCGATGTTCTACGCTTGAAATATCTCGAAACGCGTACGAAATAGCCTTCTTACCAGAGATTCCAGCATTCGCATAGAGACCAGCCTTCAAAACGATTGTGCGGCGGTCTGTGACGACAAGTCCTTCACCTTGTGCAGTGTGCATGCTGACAAGAATCGTTTCAGTCGTCGCTAAGGTAGAAAACAAAGCGTCTCCCAGTTTTCCGGGAAGTCTGTCGATAAGCGCCTTACTTGCCATATTTATATCCTAATTTGCCGCGCGCACGATGTCAAAGCCAGTCGGTTCGTTAGAGGCAGCCCCTCTCTAAGACCTTTGGAACATCGCGTGGCATGTCGGACATCCCTGTTGAGACGCGCGAAGCCGCGCCGCTTCTTTGTATTGAGAGTGCCCGTAAGGGACCCTTGAGATACCAGAGGTGACGCCTTGCGGCCATGCGGTGCGTCTTGCTAAACTTTCGGTCGCCTTTTCGGGCCGACACGGTTATGGCGAATACGACCGGGCAAACTGCAATGATCGGAGGATCGTGAACTGCTCGGGAATGAGTTTGGACGGTACTAACGGGAACACGGCGTGAATGTCCATCATAAGGTCCTAAATCCAGACAATGCGCGCACCTCCGATATTGTTGCGATCGCGAGAGCCGTAAACTAATAGCGCGAGCTGCTCAGGTTTGGGGAGCGCCAGAGCATCGAAGAGGAGGCTGATATTCTCCCGCCCACGCGAAATTCCCCACTAAACCTCTCATCGCGCTTCTGCCAACTCTCGGTGTCCATGGAGGGTTCAATTTGGACGAAATGATTTTAAGGTGGATTAAAGGCCACGATATCGAGTTCGCCGTCTTGTCCCCCTTGAGATCGACGACCTACGAGGACATTTCGGCGAACGAAATAGCCACGATACTCGTACCATTCCGCAACCAGCTGCTCCAGGAAATTCGGCACGCGTTTGGTTGACACAATCATAGAGGCTCCTTCATGTAAGATCGGAACAATGCGCACCTCACCGTGAGGAAGCGACACACTGGCACGCGCAGATGACAGTCGCGCAGCCGTTCCGGCAAGCCGCCACGACATCATCAGTCACCTCAATGCTCCTATCGAAGGCGCCTGGCAACAACCTTGTTAGAAAAGTCGGAACTAATGCTTTCGCCGTCTTGCCTTCGGGTCACGCCTGGGCTTAAAGGCGTCCGACTTATCTAGGTACCCGTAAGCCTTAAGTATGCAGTATGTGTCAACGCCATCGATGATGCAATAGCTCCGAGGCCGGGCCGGATCAACAGCAAAGACGCGCATCGTCTTAACAACCGACGTTTCAACTTTATTGCAGTGCTGTAGGATCATTAAGTCAGCGGGCTCTTCAAAGAGCCTCGGGATCTGGTCGCCACGCTTTCCAGTATCAGCTACGTGCATCGGGCCGGGCACTGAGGGACCTTTCAACAGAAAAGCCGCAGTAGTCGGCTTCCCATCAACGCTGAGCCGGCTCGTATAGAGATCTGAACGCTCACCGCCCCAGTCTTTTGGGACGAATGGCTCGCCAATAAGTTGAGAGAAAGCCTGCTTAATCTGTGCCTCAGAGATCCGTCGCATAATGCGTACGACTTCTCGTTCTGCGGGCGGTCGAACTTTACGCATCTTCACAAAGGCGTCGATAAGGCCAACATATACGTCCGCGGCACGTCCCCAACTCATCGGCAGCACGTCGACTGGCTCTAGCAAGTCTCCAATGAGCCAGGGCACGAGTGTCCCCAACCGCGCTCCTTCGGCGAGTTCGTATTGCCCGACGAAGTACGCTTGCGTTCGTCGGCTCATGTACGTCACGGCTGATGAAGAATAGTAGTGCTCAATCTCAAGCGTTCCGGTCAAGATGCACTCGTCGTCGCCAATCAGGACCCTGAGTGAAAATGTCGGCTTTGAAAACCGTTTGCCGTCGTGAGACGCTTTGGCCGCAGCACTTGACCCTCGGAAGATTGCGTTACTCCAGACGCCAGCCACCACGCGGCCCGGAAACTTCTCTTTGACGATTAGGTCGGCAAGATTCGGAACCTTGCCACTATCGACAAACCTCTGCGCAATAAACCGTGCCTCGCTCATGGCCGCGACGCGTTCGAGGTTATTGTGAGCAACAGATACTTGGGCGGCGGGACTTAGCGCTGTTCGAGTAACGTCTGAAAGACGTCTGGTGTTGATATACCACGGCGAGAATACGAGCTTATCCATAGTGCGCCTCGGTGATCGTGGGGGTAATCGCGTCTCTACCGATCGGGGTGCACGCGACGCGTTTTTCTCTCGTAATTCCCCGTCACCCGATAGCCGCGCTTCGCGTGTCAGCCGGCTCGTCTACGGATGAATTCGACCGATCGCGCCGGACCCGGCCTGCGTAAACCACAGCGCGCCGTCGGGTCCTACCGCGATCCCGCCCGGGAACGTGTTCCGGTGGAGCGTCGGAAACTCGTCGACAACCCCGCTCGGCGTGATGCGGCCGATCTTGGCGCCGTTGAAGTCGGTGAACCAAAGGTTGCCGTCGGGGCCGGCGATGATCGTGTTCGGCTGATCGTAGTAGGTCGAGGGTCGCGCGTACTGCGTGAACGTGCCCGTGACCGTGACCCGTCCGATGAGGCCGGCGTCGATTTCCGTGAACCAGAGAGCCCCGTCGGGTCCGGCCGCGATATCGCTCGGCCCTGCATTCGATAGCGGAATCGCAAACTCGGTGAGCGCGCCCGCGGTCGTCATGCGCCCGATCTTGTTGGCCGGATAGTCCGTGAACCAGATGTTGCCGTCGGGCCCCACGGTAATCCCGGACACCTCGTTGCTCGTCGCGGCCGGCGTGGGATATTCGGTCACCACGCCGGCGGTCGTGATCCTGCCGATGGCGGCGTGTCCTGCTTCCGTGAACCAGAATGCTCCATCCGGGCCCTGGACGATGCACGAGGGCTTAGAGTTCGCAATCGGGAGCGAGAATTGGGTGATGATCCCCGCGGGCGTGATGCTGCCGATCTGGTTCGTACCGAATTCCGCGAACCACATGTTGCCGTCGCTGCCGCTCCTGATGCATTCTGGACGCGCCTTCGCTGGGAGCGCAAACACCGACTCGGTTCCGCTCGGCGTTCTTTTCACGATCTGGTCCGTGAATACGCTCGTCGACCACAGGTTGCCGCTTGAATCGGCCGCGAGATTTTGCTGACTACTGCCGCCCCCGTGTGGAAACTCCGTGATCGAACCCATCGGAGGCGTCGTTACCAGGATGGGAAGCGGAGTTCGGCCGCCGCTGGCGTCGATGACGATCATGGTACAGGATCCCGGTTGGCCGGGCGTCACGACGATGGAGTCGAAGCTCGACGGGCTCGTCGACGAGGCGGTCGCGATACCCGAGCATGCCGAAGCGTCGGCCGTCGCAGCGGCGCCGTGGTAGGGGTCGCCGCCTGGTGGATACGCGCCGACGCCTTGCGGGCTGGTCGACCCTCCCGCAAACGTCAACTTCGACGGGACGAGATGCGCGCCGGGAAGCGTGATGATCTGGCCGATCGCGTAGTCGTAAAAATAGCGCGGATTCGCAGTGTAGTGCCCGGCGTTGCTCGTATCGGGATAGTAGTACAGAAACGCGTTCAGGCTGAAGTCGTAGACGTACGGGAACGGGAACGTCGGGCTCGTGTACCACCAATGACTGCTCGCGAAGTCGTAGAGGTAGGCGCTGCTCTTGCCGTCGTTCGGATCGGCGACGTACTCGTAGCCGAGATCGAAGTGGTAGATGTAGTGCGGGTCCGTCAGATAGCTGTAGTAGCCGAAGGCGGTACCGTTCGGAAATTGCAGATAGTAGACGCCGTTGCTCAGTGCGACTTCGCCGTTGAAAAACGCCGGATGGCCAACGGTCGACGTCGAACGGCGGCCCGATCGATCCGGCGGTGCCGGCGTCGTTCCCAGCAACGCGGCGCGCCGCGGCACGGCGAGGCTCGGCGGCGGTGGCGGAACGGACAGCGAAAGCTTCGAGCCGCTCGCCGGCGTTCCGGCGGCGTCTTTCGGCACGGCGTGCGAACCGCCGCCGCAGCCGGATAACGCCGCGGTCAGAGCGGCAACGATTGCATATCTGCGCAACATGCCTAACCCTGCAGTCACGGACTGATCCGCCCCACCTTGCTCGCGCCGACTTCGGTGAACCAGACCGCGCCGTCCGGTCCTTTGGTGATCCCGTGGGGCTGCGCGCCCGCCGTCGCGAGGGGAAACTCCGCCGCTGTCCCGGTCGTCGAGATCCGTCCCATCTTGTTGCCGTACATCTCCGTGAACCACAGGTTGCCGTCGTCGCCCGCGACGATCTGCAACGGCAACGTGAAGTTCATCCACGCGAGCGCGAACTCCGTGACGATACCACTGGTCGTGATGCGTCCGATGGCGCCGTACGCGTTCGTCTCGGTGAACCACAACGTGCCGTCGGGGCCGGCCGCGATGCCGCTGGGGGCGCTGCCCGCGGTCGGGACCGGGAAGTCGGTGATCGTGCCGGACGTCGTCATGCGCGCGATCTTGTTGGCCTGACCTTCGGTGAACCAGAGGTTCCCGTCTGGTCCGACCGTGATCTCGCCCGGCCCGGCGTTCGTCGTCGGCGTCGCATATTCGGTGACCGTGCCGCCGGTCGTGATCCGGCCGACGGCGCTGTTCTGCACGTGACCCTCCGTGAACCAGAACGCGCCGTCCGGACCCTGTACGATGCTCGACGGATACGCCTTGGCGGTCGGCAGCGGAAACTCGGTGACGACGCCCGACGGCGTGATCCGGCCGATCTGATTCGCCGAGTATTCCGTGAACCAGAGGTTGCCGTCGGTCCCCGCAGTGATGTAGAGCGGCAGCGCGTTCGCCGTCGGAATGGTGAATTCGGTCACCGTCCCCGAGGTCGTCATGCGCGCGATCTTGTTGGCGTCGCCCTCGGTGAACCAGAGGTTTCCGTCGGGCCCCGTGGTGATGAAGAGCGGATTCGAGCCCGCCGCGACAGGGAAGTCCGTGACGGATGCGGTCGGCGGCGTCGTGACGAGCACGTGCAGCGCCGAACGGCCGCCGTTCTGGTCGATGACGATCAGCCAACAGCTCCCGGGCTGGCCCGGCGTCACGTTGAATGTCGACGCGTTGACGGCCGTCACCGACGCGATGCCCGAGCAGCCCGACGCGTCGACGGTCGCGGACGACCCGCTGACGTTGATCTGCTGCGTCAGGTTCGAACCGCCCGCGAACGACAATGCGGACGGGTTCGGCTGCGGTCCGGGCAGCGTGATGATCTGCCCGTTCGCGAAGTTGAAGAAATAGCGCGGGCTCGTCGTGTAGTGCCCCGCGTTCTTCGTGTCGGGATAGTAGTACAGAAACGCGTTGAGGCTGAAATCGTAGACGTACGGAAACGCAAACGCCGGGCTCGTGTACCACCAGTGTCCGCTCGCGAAATCGTAGAGGTAGACGCCGCGCTTACCGTCGTTCGCATCGGAAACGTACTCGTAGCCGAGATCGAAGTGGTAGATGTAGCGCGAATCGGACAGGTAGCTGTAGTAGCCGAACACGTTGCCGTTCGCAAACTGCAGGTAGTACACGCCGTTGCTCAGCGCGGCTTCACCGGTGAAGAACGCCGCGTGACCCGTGGTGCGCGGCGATCGTGCCGCGGAGCGATCGGGCGGCGCCGGCGTCGTCCGGAGCACGGCGGTGCGCGCCGGCACGGCAAGACTCGGCGGCGGAGCCGGGACGGCGAGCGACAGCTTGGAGCTGCTCGCCGGCGTGCCGGGGGCGCCGGTCGGCACGGCGTGCGAGCCACGGCCGCCGCAGCCGGAAAACGCCGCGATCATAGCGGCGACGATTACGAATCTGCGAAACATGCGAAAACCCGCCGGCAGGTGAAAGCGGATGGGAAAAGCCCTCGCCGCTTCGGATACCATGCGCCTGCGCGCGCACCTCCGTTCGTACCGTTCAATTCGGGGACGGCGACGGCGACGCGCGGGTCGGTTCAGCGCTCGCCGACAGCGCGCGTCGGTTCGCCTAACGCAACACGAGGAGCGGCCTGAGGTCGCCGACGATTTGGTGTGCGACGGAGCGTTGCGCGGCGAGGGTCGAGACGTCGTCGACGGTGTAGCTGTTCACCCGGCGCTTGCGTCCTGACGCCGGCTCCATGAGAAAGGCGCTGACCAGTTTTCCGCGATCGGCGTCGCGGACCGCGATCATGATGAGCGTCGACGCGCCGAGCTCGGCCGCGATCGAGTCGGACGAGCGGTGCGCCGTTTGATAGCGGAGCATCACGGGCCAGGCAATGACCCGCGCGATATCGCGGTTCGCGAGCTCGGCGTCGACGGCTTCGGCGATCCCGGCATCCGTCTTGTCCAACCCGCTCGCGTCCGAGATCCATTGCACGGGCAGCACGGCGACGGTTTGAGGCCGTGCCCACGGCCCGAAGCGGTACGCGGCCAGAATTAGCGCGGCGAGTACGATCGCGCCGGGGATCGCGAGCCACGTCAGGCTGCGGCGGCGCGCCGGCTGCGCATCCGCGACGACCGGGTTAGGCCGCGTGACGATCGGAATGTAGCTTCCGCGCGGGTATTCGAGCCGCAGCGGCTCGGTGCGCCCCGGTCCCTCATAGTATTCCGCCAGCTTCGCGCGCAGCCGCCTCGCCTCGACGCGGACGATCGGATCGAGCCGCGGATCGTAGCCGTCCTTCCGGTCGAAGACCTCGCGGCCGATCACGAATTCCTTGATCTGGTCCTCGCGGCCGCTGATCTTCGATTCCACGGTGAAGCGCAGGAAGCGGCAGAGGCGCGCAGCCCCGGAGAACAGGTCGTCGGCGACGATACGTTCGAGATGATCGCGTACCGCCTGCACGAGGATGCCGTCCATCTCGTTCACACTGGCACCGCACCGCTTTCACTTTCAAGAGCCCGGGCGAACCTTACGGTAAGGTTACCGCATCGGCGACGGGCGTTACTCCGCCGACGCAGCGGCATCGTGCGAGCCTCAGGCATGATGAAAAAGCTACTACTCGCACTTGCCTTCGCGCTGGTGGTGACGGCGGCCCCGGCGCTCGCCGGTCCGCCGCTCATCTGCGGGGCGATCGACATCGGCGCGGCGCCGTCGCTCCCGTGGTCGAGCGCGCCGGGCTGGAACGGCGCCCTGGCTTCCTACGAGGTCGCGCACCTTGGCGACGACACCATCGCGCTGCTGACGCCGCAGACGCCGGTCAACGTCCGCCGTGAGACGCTGCGGCGCGCGGCGATCTACGCGACCCGCCAAACGGGCCTGGCCGAAGCGTTGGCCGCCCGCCTCATCGCCCGAGCCACCGCGGCCGAGGACGCCGGGAACGGCCCGGCGGCGTTGTTCGACGCCGGCTACTTCGTCGAGAGCGTCCGCCAAGCCGCACGGATGGGGCAGATGCTGCCCCCGGCACAGCGCACGAACTGGAAGCTCAGAGCGGACCCCACGCATGTCGACGGGCTAGCCCTCATCGACAAGGCGATTCGGATGGGCGGCCGCGACATGCAGCCGGCGGCCGCTTTCGTCGCAGTTGCCAGAACGCCGATGGATCGGTAGCGTCGCGCCGCCCGCAATCGAAGGCTCGCCGGCTTGGAATGCGGGGACGGAATGGAAATGGATTTCACTTCGTCGGCCGAAGTGGTGCTGTGGGCTCATCTCGGTGGGCTTTTCAGATCAGCTTTGCGACGAATCGGAGAGAACATGCTCGAATCGGAACTCGAGAAAAACGGCGGCTGCCCGGTGGCGCACGGGACGCCGGAAGGCACGCACTTAGACGCCGGGCTGATGACGAATCGAGACTGGTGGCCGAACCAGTTGAACCTCAAGGTTCTCCACCAGAACTCTCCGCTGCTCGACCCGATGGGCCCGTCGTTCGACTACGCTGAGGAATTCAAGAAACTCGACCTCAACGCGGTGAAAAACGACATCTTCGCGGTGATGAAGGACTCGCAGGAGTGGTGGCCCGCCGACTACGGTCATTACGGTCCGTTCTTCATCCGCATGGCATGGCATAGCGCCGGCACGTATCGCATCTTCGACGGCCGCGGCGGCGCATCGTCGGGCACGCAGCGCTTTGCACCCCTTAACAGCTGGCCCGACAACGCGAACCTCGACAAGGCGCGCAGACTGCTGTGGCCGGTCAAACAGAAGTACGGCAGCGCGCTCTCGTGGGCCGACCTGATGGTGTTCGCCGGCAACTGCGCGCTGGAGTCGATGGGATTCCGCACGTTCGGCTTCGGCGGCGGACGCGTCGACGTGTGGGAGCCCGAAGAAGACATCAACTGGGGCAGCGAGCGCAAGTGGCTGGGCGACGAGCGCTATTCCGGCGATCGCGAGCTCGCGAACCCCTTCGGCGCCGTGCAGATGGGTTTGATCTACGTGAACCCGGAAGGCCCGAACGGCAACCCGGATCCGCTCGCATCGGCGCGCGACATTCGCGAGACGTTCGCTCGCATGGCGATGAACGATGAGGAGACGGTCGCGCTGATCGCGGGCGGGCACACGTTCGGCAAAGTGCATGGTGCCGCGGATCCCAAGCAGTACGTCGGCCCCGAACCCGAGGGTGCGCCGATCGAAGAGCAGGGACTCGGCTGGAAGAACAGCTTCGGCAGCGGCAACGCCGACGCGACGATCACCAGCGGACTCGAAGGCGCGTGGACCACGAGCCCGGCGAAGTGGGACAACAACTACTTCGACAACCTCTTCAACTACGAGTGGGAGCTGACGAAGAGCCCGGCCGGTGCGAACCAGTGGAAACCGAAGGGTTCGGACGGTGACGGGACGGTCCCCGACGCGCACGATCCGTCCAAGCGCCACGCGCCGATGATGCTCACGACCGATCTCGCGCTTCGCATGGACCCGAACTACGCGCCGATCTCGAAGCGGTTCCACGAGCATCCGGACCAGTTCGCTGACGCCTTCGCGCGCGCGTGGTACAAGCTCACGCATCGCGACATGGGGCCGCGTTCGCGCTACCTCGGCCCGCTGGTTCCGGCGGAAGAGCTGGTGTGGCAAGACCCGGTCCCCGACGCGACGCACCCGCTGATCGACGAAGCCGACATCGCGGCGCTCAAAAGCAAGATTCTCGCGTCGGAACTTCCGGTCTCGCAACTGGTCACCACGGCGTGGGCGTCCGTGTCGACGTTCCGCAACTCAGACAAGCGCGGCGGTGCGAACGGGGCGCGCGTGCGCCTCGCCCCGCAAAAAGACTGGGAGGTCAACTACCCCGCGCAGTTGGCGGCGGTGCTTGGCGCGCTCGAGCAGATTCAGAGCGCGTTCAACGGCGCGCAGGCCGGCGGAAAGCGCGTGTCAATGGCCGACCTGATCGTTCTCGGCGGCTGCGCCGCGGTCGAGCAAGCTGCGAAAAAGGCGGGCCATGACGTGAAGGTTCCCTTCACGCCGGGCCGCACGGACGCATCGCTGGACCAAACCGACGTCGCCGCGTTCACAGTCCTCGAACCGCTCGCGGACGGCTTCCGCAACTATTTCAAGGCCGCCCCGTACGGCGTCTCCGCCGAGGAGCTGCTCGTCGATCGGGCACAGCTCATGTCGCTGACCGCGCCCGAAATGACGGTTCTGGTCGGCGGCATGCGCGCGTTGGGCGCGAACGCGGGGCAAACGAAGCACGGTGTGTTCACGAACCGTCCGGGCACGCTCAGCAACGACTTCTTCGTCAACCTGCTCGACATGGGCACGACGTGGCACCGCACCTCCGAGGCCGAGGAAACGTTCGAAGGGCACGATCGCGCAACCGGCGCGCCGAAGTGGACCGCCACCCGCGTCGACCTCATCTTCGGATCGAACTCGCAGCTGCGTGCGCTCGCGGAAGTGTATGCGTGCGACGACGCGCAGAACAAGTTCGTCGTGGACTTCGTCGCCGCGTGGAACAAGGTGATGAACCTCGACCGGTTCGACGTCGCCTGACGTCCAACTGGGAACCTCGGCGAAACAGAAGAGGCCTCGCGAAAGCGGGGCCTCTTCTTGTGCGATCTCCGTGGGTCGCCTCCTTGGCGTCCAGCTAGCTCTGCGGTGTGTTCGCGACCGACCCCGAGATCGTCACTCGCCCGGTTTCAATGCGGCCCGCCCGCGAAGACGAAGCCGTCACGCTCCGCGGCCTTCACGAGGAAATCTTGCTTCGAGGCAGCCACTGCTCGGCGCGATCCGGCGGGTCCACCAGGGTCGCGGCCCAGACGAATATTCGCGCCTTCAAATGCCCGATCGATCTGACGAAGAGGAATCGACGCTGACGCGTCCTCGAACTCCCCAAGCGTCTGCCGGCTGAAGATTATTGGCACGCTGCCGATTTTCGACGGCAAGCGCCCACCTTACCCGCCGGCTCGGTTTCGTGGTATGCGGCTCGGCCTCGTGGCATCTTTGCGCGCGATGGTGATGATCTCCGGGCTCGCGGCGGTCACCGGCGTTCGGTCCCAGTCTCCAAACTGTTCCTCGATAAAAAGACCGGCGTCAATCAGAAAACGCGATAGCGAAGCCGCATCAAAAAATCGCAATGTGCTCGTACTCACCTGCGGCTGATTCCATCTCGGACTGATAAACGTGTGGGTGAACGAGACGAGGCGGTCATCAACAGTGGCAGTGACCCTGCGGGTCATTCGCACGTTGACACCTTCGGAGTCGGTGAACTCGACCGGGTTTTCCGGCGTCCAGTCGTCCCATGCTCTTGACAGCCGGTTTCGCGTTTCGAAGACGAAACGGCCGTCATCGGTCAACGCCGAACGGATAGCGGCGAGCGAGCGACGGAGCTCATCGTCCTCGATGAGTACCTGAAAGGCATGACCCGTCATGACGACGAGGTCGTACTCGCTGTCCCAGCCGGTCGACGCGAGATCCCCCAAAATCCACTCGATATCCGGCCGTTTACGCGCCTGCGCCAGCATACCCGAAGCCGGGTCGAGTCCGCAAAGCCGACCTGAATGACCGGCATCCCGAGCCTCCTTCAGCATTGCACCCGTCCCGCAGCCGACATCGAGAACGGACCTCGCCGACATGACGAGCGGTAAATAGAAATCGAAGTCCGCTCGTTGTCCTCGCGGGCACATCTGGTCGTACAATGCGGCGAGGCCGGCGTCCGCGAACAGGCGATCGACCATTCACCAATCCTATCACGGGCCCGGCGCGGAACCGCTACGTGCTGAGCCGCCGCCGCCCGGCGCGACGGCTCAGTCTGGTTTAGTCGTCGTGCCCGTCGCGTTCGTGACCCTCGCCGCCCTGGCCGCAGGATGCGCCGTTCGGGTTGCGGAGCCACGGCGCGTAGGTCACGTTCGTGGTGACGCGGTCTCCGGAACCCGGGCCGACCGGCCCCGGTCCGTTCGAGGCGCCCCACCAGTTGTTCGTCGCGTTGACGTTGAACGCGCTCAGGTTGTTCACGCCGAACGCGGTATTGCCGGTCAGGCGGTTCCGGTTCGCCACGACGGTATTGGCGGTAGCGACGGCACCCGTCTTCACCTTGATGCCGTTCGTGTTGTCGTGCAGATTGTTCCCGACGATCGTGACGGCCGAATTCAAGCCGACGCCGAAGTCGTTCGCCACGTTGACGCCCGTGCCGGCGGAACTGACGGTGTTGCAGTCGACGAGAATGTTGCTGTCGCCGCCGCCGACGTAGATCGCCGACGAGCTGATGTCGCCCTTCACCGTATTGCCGGCGACGAGCGCGCGATTCGTCTTGAACAGCGCGACGAGCGTGCCGTCGCCGTTGCTCTTGTTGCCGGTGACGGCGATGTTGGACGTGCCTTCGATGATCGTGATGTCGGCGTTGTAATTCGCCGCCAACGCACCGCCGAAGGTATTGTCGGCCAGAAGCACGTTTTGAACGGCGCTGGTGTTCGCTTGGAAACCGTCACCGGCCGTCGGCGTCGACTTGACCAGATTTTGGTAGAAGATGGTGTTGCTCGTGTTGAAGGACGCCGCGCGACCGGGATTGTTGACGATGTTGTTCTTTATCGTTTCGCCGGAGCTTGCGGTCATCATCACGATCGCGGCGGTCCCCTGACTGACGGGGCCGTTGAGCGTGAACCCGTCGACCGTGACGCTGTTCGCGGAGATCGTGACGTCCGGGCCGAGGCCGCCGTTGATCATCGATTCGCTGCCGCGGGGACCGCGCGCGTCGTGGCCCGCCTGCGCTCCGCGCAGCGTGAGCGCGCGCGCGATGGTGACGTTTTCGGTATAGGATCCGGGCGCGACGTTGATCGTCGCACACGCGGGTGCGCTGACCGCCGCCTGGATGGTCGGGTAATCCGCGGGGACGTTACACGTCGGGCCGCCGACCGATAAAACGGTGCGGCCTTGTCCCGACGCGGTGGTCACGGAACCTGCGCCGGGAACCGTGGAGCTGCCGCCACCGCCGCTGCACGCGGAGATTCCGATCAGGGCCGCGATCAGGAAAGCCGGCCGATAGAGTCGTCGCATGATCAACCTCGCACGCTCATTTGATAAGCGAAAAGAAGGGCGCCACAATGGGCGCCCGCGCACGATTCATTGCAGGACTAGTGAGCGTCCCCTTGAGCATTTAGGCCTGGGGACCGCGTGTTCGCCGCTCCTTTGATGTTCCCGCAGGAGACGATGACGCCCAGAGCTTTGTCCGACTTGTGGATCGCAATTGATGCGTGCATAGCGTGCAGTTGCGTGATCGTGAAGCCCGAGACGAGAGTGGTTCCGAGAGTTCCACGGGTGACGAGGCCGAGCTCACCTACGTCGAATCGCGCAAGCTCGGGGAAGAATGGGCGTATCGCTTCTTCAAGGCAGCGCTGGCGCACGATCCGGTCTCAGACGTTTCCGCAACGAAGACGGCGAACGTCACGGCCGCGCCGACCGCGAGCCGAGCGTGACGCGGTGAAACACCGTTCCATGTTCCTAGCTGCTGTAGACATCTACGGACGAGCTCGCCGCCCTTTTTCGCATCGCCGATGCCCGCCGGAACGAGCTCGAGGGCCTCGAGCGTCGATTTGGCGATATCGACGAGGTCAGCTGTTTTTCCGGGGGCCGGCTCGCCCACAAGGCGCAAGACGGTCCGGCAAACGGAATCGACCAGCTCCATTGCTCCAGCGACGGCGTCTTTCGGGCTATCGTTTGCAAGCAGATGCAGCCGCCTGCCGCGGTCATCGATAAACGCCAAGTCGTCGGCATGCGTCACCGCGAATGAACTTGGCGCAGTCCCCGCCGGCCGAAAGACGCCGTCCGCGAAGACGAAGCCGTCACGCTCCGCGGCCTTCACGAGAAAATCTTGCTTCGAGGCAGCCACTTCGTCGATCAATGCCCCGAGCGCATCGCCAAGGCGATCGAGCTGTTGCGGATCATGCTGATCCACGCTGATCATATAACGGCGGAATTGCGCTCGGCGCGCTCCGGCGGGTCCACCAGGGTCCCGGCCCAGACGAATGTCCGCGCCTTCAAATGCCCGATCGATCTGACGAAGAGGAATCGAAGCTGACGCGTCCTCGAACTGCCCAAGCGTTCGTCGGCTGAAGACTTTCGGCACGCAGCCCATTTTCGACGCCGAGCGCCCAGCTCACCCGGTCAGGTTGGACGTTTTCGCCGTGTCGCTGGCGCGCCGTGCGGGACCGCCGTAAGACAAGCAGACCAGATGGAACACGCTAACTCGCCGTCATGACCGCATCGTCGCACGCGCCGGTGCCGTAGGCGAAAGCTTCGGCGATCCGCTCGGGCGTGAGCTCCGGCGGCGCATCGGGCAGGCGCCCGAACCGCGTCAGGCCGTCGGGCGGCGAGCCGTGGACGTGCGTGCGAAAGTACTCGTCGTCGTGCCGGTAGAGGTCGATGTCGCTACCCGGGTATTCTTGGTAACAGTACCACAGCTCGCTCTCAGCCGGGACCGCGAGCGCCGACGTGCAGATCCGATAGGCCCCCGAGTTGTTCGGATACGACGCGTGGATCGTGCGCGGATCGATGAAGCACGTCTCGCCTGCGACCATTGGGACGTCGACGAGGTAGCGCTCCTCGATCAGTGGCATGAGCTCCGGCCACCGGAACGTCCCGATCGTGCCGCGTATCTGCGCGCTGAGCAGATGGCTCCCGGGCACCATGCGCAGACAGCCGTTCTCCGAAGTGACGTCGACCAGGGTCGTCCACAGGTTCAGCGCGTAGAAGCGCGACTCGTCGACGAACGAAGTATCCGTGTGTAACAGGACGGCTGTGCCGCCGTCGCCGCGCTTGGTGAGAAAGCTGCCGACGCACAGCCGGTAGTCGATCAGCTCGCGGGCGGCGAAGCCGGCGAACGCGGCGCGAATCTCCGGGTCGATCTTGGCACGGTACGCGAAGTCGTCGCTGCAGACGCTGACCGCGAACGGTAAATCCTGCGCGGGCGTCATAGACGTGTTCCAGAGCGCGAGCAGTTGCGCGATCTGATCGTCCTCGAGCGTGCGAACCACGACGTAACCCTGACGGTCGTACACCCGCTGCAATTCCGGATCGCGAAACGCCGGTCGAACGGTTGAGGCGATGGACATACCGGCAACGTTTGCCTCGCGTGTTCCTCAGCCCTACACGGCCGGCCGCCGCCGCGCTTCGCGAAGCTGTCCTGCGCCCGGGAGCCTGCGTCGGGCAACCGAGCTGAACCCCGACTTAGGTCCAGCCCGTTCTCATCGCGTATGCGCCCGGACGAGGGCTGATCGCCCTGTCGTACACTGCCGCAGCTCCAAAGCAGGAACGGCTTCACCAGGCGGAGTCCATCATCACCCGCGGCATTGGTACGCGGTACCGCGGGTGGTGATGGCATCTCTACCGCGTGCGGCCAGTCGTCAGCAGTTGTACCATGCGCCGCACGTCGTAACCGTCGAGCAGACGCCGTTGCTGCACACTTCGTGGCTCGAGCAATCGCGGCAGCGATAACCGTCGACGCTTTCGACGGGCTCGACGTTCACCGCCGCGGCCGGAAGCTGGACTATCGCGACCGCCGCCGGGACGGTCGCCGCGAATGCAAGGGCTAGCATGGCGCTCTTGAGCACCCGTATCTGAAACACTGTTCCTCGAATCTTGTTGTGGAAAATCCCGCCGCACATGATGGCTCGGGCGCGCCGAACACGTCACCGCGCCGCCATGATACATGGCGGGAGTAGTGATTTCGTAATCTCAGCGTCGCAATCGCGATAAACCGCGTTCGCAACGCTTGCGTAACGCTATGTGGCAAATTGGCAGATGTTAATGCGGGGAAAGAGCCACGTCGCACTATTGCGCGAACGTCCGAAGCCTGATGCGTCTTGACCTGATGAAGACATATGCGTATAGTATGAACGCGTGTGGGCGAGACTAGGCTAGTGCCCGTATTTTCGCTATGTGGGGACACTGTCTTGCATCCAGGCTTATCTTCGGCGGTTGCGATCGCCGCACTCATGCTGACGGCATGCTCGCCGCACGCTGCCGAGCCTGAACGATCCGCGTCCGGCAGCACCGACCTACGTTCCTGTCGCGCCACCGCGGAAAGCGCGCGGTGGACCGCAGTCACGTGCGCACAACAGCGCGTCTTCGTGTATCGCCGAACTGAAGCGTTCGCATATGTCCGCCGCGAGACGCCGAACGCTTGGCAGCGGCGGTATTACCTGCTGCCGCTCAGTTCGGACTCGTCCGCCGCTGCCATCAAAGCGGCGTCGGCCGGTGCGACGCGCAGTGTGCTCGCCGCACCACCGCTCGGCACCTTCATCTTTCGCGGATCGTGGCCGAGCGCCCCGAACGAGCAGGCGTTCGGGAGCATCCCAATCGCAGACACGCAGTTGGACATGACCGTCAAGGACGGGCCTGAGACCGGTCTCCTCAGCGAGCGCAAAGGACCCACGGTCCTCGTTATCGGCGACAAGGCGTGCGCAGGGTGCAAAATCATCCAGCGCAACTTCCCCGTGACGCTCGCCCGGCTTCACCCGCGCGCTGGAACGTTGTCTTATCTGGTCGGCCGCGACCCGGGCGATGCCGCGCGCGAGCTTGCGGCAACCGGCTTGCGCGGCGACGTCGACTTGATCGTCGACAACGGGTTGTCCGTCGAGGCCGCCCTCGCGGTGCGCTCGATGCCCGCGTCGTACCTCGTTGCACCGGGCGGGCACGTCCAGACGTTGTTCGTGGGGAGCATGAACGCCGCGCTCATGAACACCTACCTCGACAAGTTGCTGGTGTAAGCTCGTTGGACGTCCGGCCGTGCCTTTCGCGAGTGTTCGCGACGCTCATCGCCGCTATCGTCGTCGCCCTGCCGGCGACCGCCCGAGCACAGGCGACGGTGCAGTTGAGCTTCAGCGTCACGGATTCCGCGCACCAGCAACCGCTGTCCGGCGCGCGAGTCGCATTGTTCGGTCCGACCGTTCTCGTAGGTTTCAGCGATGCGTTCGGGCAGGTGCAGTTCGACATCGTTCCGGCGGGCCAATACCGAGCGCGCATCAGCAAGCAAGGCTATCTGCCGAACACGACGGCTTTATTCACGATCGCCGACGCGCAAGGCTTACACTTCGACGTGGCGTTGGGAAGCGGCGCGCTTAAGACGATCGGCAGCATCAAAGCGCGCCCGGCAGACACTGACGGTACGACCGTTGCCGCGTCGTCGACTCTTCGCGAGCTGGTTCCATCACTCGGCGATGCGCTATCATATCTGCCCGGCGTCCAGACGAGCTCCCAGGCCGGAGCCTTGATAACCGGTATCTCGATCGGCGGTCACGATCCGGCGGCTACCGGGCTTGCAATCGACGGCGTTCCCGCATTCAGCAACGGCAGCCGCCTGAACGCCGATCTCTTCGGTAGCCTGTCGGTAAGCAACGAACCGCAGTTCGGTTTTCTCGGCGGCACCGTGAACCTGAGAACCGTCGATCCGGCCCTCGCCCACAGCTCGTCCGCGACCGCCCAAAACGCCTTCGACGGACATAGCGCGTTTACGGCGCTCGATCGCGGAACGATAGGCTCGGTCGGGTACTCGGCACTCCACGCCGAACGCAACGTCGCGAACGGACTGCTCGGCGAGACCTTTCTCGACACGTCCGGACTGCGCTACCCACACGCCGGCGTATCGCGCTCGGTCGGGAACGTCGGCAAGCTTCGTACGACGCTGGGGCCGAACCAGACGCTGACAGGCGTCGCGCTGGAGTCCCACTATTCCGAGGATCTCGTCTGCGCCAGACAGACGGGCGCACTGCCCTGCGGTTACGGACCCGGAAACCGCGCCTACGGCGACATCCGGCGCGTCCAGCTCGATGATGCGATTCTGAGCGGCTCCACCACGATACGCGTTACGGCGTTCGCGACGCAAGAGCGGAATACCACCGACTTCAGCCGGCGCTACGTAGGCGGCCAGCCCGCACCGTCGGGGTCGATCGATACGATTCTGAGCCGCGGCGGTACGTTCGACGTGCGCTTTCGACCGAGCCGGCACGCTCTGGCGCTGAGCGGATACGTGATCGGCAAGAACGAGACGCTGGCTGGGATGTCAGGTGGCGGTGATGCTGTCGCCGCGTCGACGTCGAGCCGTCTCGCGCTGACCGATAGCGTCAAGGTCTCCGCTGGATTGACCGCTCGTCTCACGACAGGTTTTGCGCACACGGCGCCGGCGCGCGCGAATGCGGTCTACGGCGCGTCGCTGAACTACGTTCCCAACGGATTGGACCGGTATACCTTCGACGTTACATCAGGGGACGTATCGGCTACCGAGATCTCGGGCGGATTCGTCACCCCGCCGTCGGCGCTCACGTTTGACTGCAACGCGCGATCCGCGAGCGGATCGGGACCGGGCGACGTCCGTTCGCATCCGAACGCGACGACGACGCGAGCCGGCTGGAGCCGCTCGACCGGTTCGTATCGGGCGAATGTCGGGGTGTACCGGCAAACGGAGAGCGGAACCCCGCTCGCCGTGCCCGTTAGCGGCGCAGCCTTACCGCTCAACTTTTTCCCCGGCGGCACGTCGTATTTCGACGACGCGTCGGCCGCGTACTCGCGCCAGCCCGGCTGCGCGCCCGCGACGCTGGCTCCCAGCGACGTCTATGTTACCGTTCCGATCACGGCTGCGCGCACGTATCAAGGTCTCAATGCATCGCTCGCCCTCGCGCTGTCGCCACGGCTCGCCCTGCAAGGAGCATACAGCGTGCAGTCGGCGACGATTGCTTCGCGCGATGCCCGTCTCGACAATCCCTACTCATACGTCCTCACGGGATCGCAACTCCCCAACGTACCCCTCCATACAGCGAGCGCCGTCGTATCGTGGCGACCCAAGAATACCGACGCGCTGACCGTCGTCGCGGGCGCCCGGCACACCTCGGAAAACAACGCGAACAATCTGCCGGCGTACACGACCTTCTCCGCGGCGCTCGACGTAAAACTACGGCAGGGCCACCTGCAGCTCACAGCGGACAACCTCACGAACGCGTTCGGCGGCACACTCGGCACCCCGGCAAACGCAGTTCCGCTCGCGCGCAGAGGCGCCGCTCCGCTGCCGACGATCGCGACGCCGCTTGCGCCGCGCGCGGTCTATCTCACCTATACGATGTCGGCCGGTGCGCCGCTGCCGGCCAGAATCGCGGCGCCGCCGGACCAGGATGTATCCGCTGAAATTAGCCTAGCGCCGACCGCGTTCGGCGACCCGCCCGGCACCAGCCCGTTTCAGCTCGATAAGACGAACCCGAATTGCTTCATCAACGAAGCACGGCTCGCGGAGCGCGTGCTACGCCGCATCGACCAGGCCGCAACGTTGGCAGCGCAGGAACGCCGCGCCCACGGGAGCGGAACCGCGTTGTCGTTCGATGGCGAGCAGGACGTAAAGCTCGCGTATCGCGAGGTCGGCGATTCATATGCAGTCACTGTGACGGCGACGAGCATCCCCGCATTGCGCGCGCTCGCGTCCTGCGCCTACATTCACAACGGCACGCGCGATCAGGAAGAGGCGCTCGGCCTCTACTTGCCCGCGCGCGGTGAGAACCTTGATTTCGTCTATATGCCGAACGTCGGCTTGTACACGCCACTCTTCGTCCGCGGCGGAAACGCGAAGCGCCCCGGAACGCAGACGCAGCGCTTTACCGCGTTGCCGTCGAAGCCTCCGACGGATCCGCTGAAGCTGCGCGCGGCCGCGTCGTGCACGACGGCACTGCGTCCCGCTGCGGAAACCTACCTTACAGCGCTCGCCGCCTTCGCAACAGCAACGCCGGATGCCGCAGTGCCGGCGCCTGACGGCTGGACCTTCAAGCGACGGGAGTCGGCCGGCACAATATGGATCGAAACGACGACAACCGACGCTGACCTTCGCTCCGCGGTGATCCAGTGCGCATCCGTGGCCGGCGCAACGCAGGAGGAACTCACCGCGGCCGGCGCTGCATCCGCGCCGTTCCCCGCGATCAACTACGCCGTTCGCTTCGGGCTGTACGCGCGTTTGCCGTAGCGACGGCTAGACCGGGACCGGGTCGGGTCGACTAGATCAGGTTCGCAGCGGTTCCTGCACGTCTGAAGGCGGCTATCAATGCCATACGGTAATGGGCCATCATATGGCGTGGATACCCTGTTCCGGTCGCAACTCCGCCGAGGGGCTCTCGTGGCTGCCGCGGCTGCTGGAGAAGGCGCGTCGCTGTGAGACGTCCGCGAGCGGGCGGCTCGTGGACGGATACCTTTACGGCGACAACGACTTCATCGACAAACAGCTGCTAACGTTCTTGCGCACGACCGACACCGCCGTATCGGCGCTGGTGAGGGAGAATCCGGATGACGCCGGCGTAGCGAGAATCCTGGTCGAGCGAAGCGGGCGCACGCGCGCCGAGTGCGAGGCGTTCGACAAAGCGTTCCGCCGCAAGAACCTGAACTTCGTCTTCGTCGAAGCGGACGAAGGGCGACTGGGGTCCGGCGTGGGGCCGACGATCGTGAAAGCGCTCTACAACGGCGCGATGATGCCGCTCTTCTACTCGCTGTTTCGCCGCGACGAACGAAAGCGGCTCTAATCGCGACCATTGATACCCAGCGGAACGGAAGTTAGTCGTATGCCGATTCTTTCATAGAACGCCTTGGAAACGTCGAAGTCTTTGGCAGGAAGGAATGGACGGATGAGTTCCGTTCCGCTGGGTATCAATGGCCGCTCTCCGTTCGAATCGTCTTGATAAGGAGGTTTGCATGAATTGGAACGCTTGGATTCGGCAGATACACCGCTGGGTGTCGATCATCTTCGTGGCAGTCGTCATCGGCATCTTCATCGCGCTGGGCGTTGGAGCGAAGCCTGCCAATTGGGTGTACCTTTCACCGCTGCTTCCACTCGCCTTGCTTGCGCTCACCGGCCTGTACCTGTTCGTGCTGCCGTACGCTGCGAAGTGGCGCAGCAAGCGACACCCCGTCACTCACGAGTGAGCCCATCGCTCCGGGAACTAGATGAGTGATTCCATGTTGAGAAGCCCTGACCGGCTCCGACGTCGCGCCCGCCTCCCAGGTGAAATCGCCTGCGAAACAGCCCCAGCTAAGCTCAGCGCGCCTCGGACCGATGAGTTCGAACGCCGGCGGAGGTCGTAGGGGTATGCTGACATCGCTCCAAGAGGTGCAACCGTGAACTCCCTCAAGACCACCCCTATCAGCCAGATTTCGCTCATCTGCGTCCCGACGCGCGACCAGGACCGCGCCATCGCGTTCTACGAGTCGCTCGGCTTCGAAAAGCGGACCGACAACACGTTCGGGCCGGGCTACCGGTGGGTCGAGGTGTATCCGCCGCAAGGAACGACGGGTATCGCGCTCGCGCCCCCGCCCGGCAACGATCCGATTGCGCCGGCGAATACCGGTATCACGTTGACGACGAACGACATCGACGCGTCGCACGCGCAATTCAAGGCACTCGGCGTGGACGTAGATCACGAGGTGTCGCGCATGGGCGACCCCGTGCCGCCGATGTTCTGGTTCCGCGACCCGAGCGGGCACACGCTGTTGGTCGTGGAGCAAACGGCCTGAGCCAGGAGCCCGAGCAGCCGATGGATCAGCGGCGGTTGGACATTGCATTCCAGCGTTTCGGTGTGCCTGACCGCCTGTCCCGGTGAGAGTGCGGGCTCGTTACGGCGAGTCCGCGAGTTTGGCCCACGTCGGCGCGTGGTCGCTGGTCTTCTCCTTCGCGCGGACGTCCGTGTCGACGCCGGCAGCAACGAGCCGAGTTGCGACAGCGGGGCTGAGCAGCAGGTGATCGATTCGCAAGCCGGCGTTGCGGCCGAACGCGTTGCGGAAATAATCCCAAAAGGTGTAAATGCGCTCGCCGGGGTGCAACGCGCGCACTGCGTCGGTCCACCCCTGTGATACGAGGCGCTGGAACGCATCGCGCACCTCGGGGCGAAAGAGCGCGTCATCGACCCAGCGCTCCGGCTTGTAGACATCGAGGTCCGTCGGCATCACATTAAAGTCGCCGGCGAGGATCACCGGCAAATCGCGCGCCAATAGGCTCGCAGCGTACGCAATCAGCGCGTCGAACCAACTCAGCTTGTAGTCGAACTTCGGACCGGGAGCGGGGTTGCCGTTGGGCAAGTAGATGCACCCGATGAGCAGGCCGTTCACCGTCGCCTCGATGTAGCGCGAGTGCGCCGCGTCCGGTTCACCGGGGAGTCCGCGGCGCGTCTCGACCGGCCGCTCACCGCGCGCGAGAATCGCGACCCCATTCCAGCTCTTCTGCCCCAGCCAAATTGCGCCGTATCCGGCGTCGCGTATCGCAGCTTCCGGAAACTTTTCTTGCGGGGCCTTTAGCTCCTGAAGGCACACGATGTCCGGCTGCGATTGCGCGAGCCAGTCGAGCAGCACCGGGAGCCGCCCGTTGACGCCGTTCACGTTGTAGGTCGCGACCTTCATCAGAAGAGTAGTCTCGCGAATGCGCCGATAAATGCCTCCAGCCACGGCGGGCACGACCCTTGCGACTGTATCGTTCTAGCTGGTGGCCGCCGCGTCGAGCCGTCGCGGCGGATCTCTATCGTGGAGCGCTCGGTGTCGTTCATGGCCTCCTGATTGTAGGACATTCAATCGGCCGTGGACATTGAATTTCACAATGAATCGGCACTTGCGTTCTCCGTTTCACAAGGCGGCGACTCCCAAGGAAACACGACCCATTCGTCGGTGATGCGCCCGGCAAACCGTGGAGCCGGAGCAGCATGAACGGTGCTCGCCAGCGCGGCGCATTCGCACGACACCGCCCCCGCGGCCCGAACGAGCGCGTCGACGAAGCGCCATGTCTCGCCGGTGCCCACGATGTCCTCCGCGACGAGGACTCGTTGCTCGTCGAGGCGCTCGAACGAGCGGAACCGCAGGACCGGTCTTTCCTTGGCCGCATAGACCCGGTCGTCAACGGTCCGGGCGACGGAGACAACCTGAACGTTGGCGACCTTCAGTTGCGCGGCAAGGGACGTGGCGACCGGAAGTCCGCCGCGTGCCACGCCGACGATACACGTCGGCTCATATGATGCGGATCGTATCGCAGACACGAGGTCTTCGACGAGCGCTCGATACGTCTTCCACGTGATCTGCACGATGCGTCCCGTCAGTCCTTGGTCGAGATCTGATAGCGCCGGCGGCTTGGATCCTGCATGTTCCGGTAGATGCGAACGTCGACGCACGACGCGCACCGGCCGCACGACGGGTTGGTTCCGAGTTCGCAGCTGTACGTGAGGTCACGCGGGACGCCGCACCGGTCGGCGTACGTCAAAACGTCGTGCTTGAACCAGTCGAGGAACGGCGCCTCGAGCGCGATCGAACCGCCGCTCCCAAGCGCGACGAGATCAGATATCCGCTCGAAGAAGTCGCGCGAGCAGTCGGCGTAGCTCGTGCCGGTATGAATCCCGATCGCGATCGACCCCTCCCCCAACCGGCACGATGTGAGCGCGGCAAACACCAACATGCCGTTGCGCCCCATGATTTCGCCCGCACCGAACGCGCGGTCGCTCTGCACCGTCACCAGCCGCAAGCCGATCCCGTAATGGCGCGCGATGCGGGTTGCTGCTCCGGACTCCGGGATCGCCGCGGCCTGCCCGTAGTCGAGAAAGACGCCGGTGACCTCGCGTCCCGCGGCGCGGTACAACGCGACGCAAGCCGCCGAGTCGATCCCGCCGCTGAGGAGCACCTCGACGGGCGCGGCGGTCATCGCCTCTGTACGCTCGATCGAAATCCCCCGGCGAATTTCAGGACGAGACGCGTTGCGCCGCTCAAATCGAGCCCAGGATTGTCCGGTTCTTTCAGCACGGTCAATCGCCACGAGGTGAACGGGCTCAGGCCGATCGAGATGTCCGCGTTCCCGAGCGAACCTCCGGCAAGCCAAGAGCCGTCGCCGAGCGAATAGCGATAGGACGTCGCCACGGGAACATGGGTGAAAAGCCACGGCTTCCCGTTCGGGTCGATGAACTGAGCAACACCGTTGTGCGTCAAGCGAACCATGAGGTCACCACTGGGCACCGTCACCCCGTGCAGTTGCAGCGTGTAATCGGTCGCCACGACCTGCGCCATTCCGCCAAAGTTTTTCGCAACCCATGGGTCGTCGATCGGTATGCTGAAATCCAGCGTGCCGGTCGTGCGCAGGGTGTCGAGCGAGCGCGCATCGTCGATGATCCAACCGGCGCCCGCAGCCGTGCGGTAATCGAATTGCTCCGCGTTGTTCGCACCGGTTCCATGGTAGTCGTTGATCTCGGACGTCACGCGCCCGGTTAGGGTGGCTTGAATTCCGTTGAGGTACGCCATGTCCCAAACGCCGTCGTTGGGCGGAAATGCGAAGTCTTCGAGCGCCCAGTACCGGAAGGCTTGCCGTACCCCGTACACGTCGCGAATCGTGCGATCGAGCACCTCACCGTAGGTGCGCGCCATGTACGCTTTGTACACCGCGATCGTCGGGTCCGATGCCTCGCTCAGCTGATTTTTGATTTGCGTAAGCTGGTCACGGCCTTGCGCGATCGTCGCCGCGAGATTCTTCGCTTGAATCTGGAGCGCGTTATACTCGATTTGCTTTTGGGAGAAGGCCTGCGCTCGAGCGAGATAGATGTTCAGCTGGGCTTCGAGCTCGCCCGTGGCATCGATCTTCTTGTACGGCAGGAGCTTCTCCGCGAAGACGGCCCGGTCGACCGCGATCTTCCCGGAGTCGCCGGCGAGCGCGTCGCTGCCGATCGCGTTGGCCGCGTCGACGACTGATGCGATATCTCCCTGCGCGGCGTCGAGACGGGTCACGGCGTTTTGCCAGTCGATCACGCCGTTTCCGATCTTTTCGATCGTTCCGTAATCGATTTTCTTGACGTCCAGCGTTACGGATATCTCCTCGAGATCCGCCGGATCCTCGATGGTCACGACGTTACCCACGGTCGTGAGGATCTGCTCGTAGCTCTTGCACTGGGCGCTCGCGGCATCGTCTGCCAGCTGACTGAGGACGGCGCCCTCCCACACCTTTTCGGCGTTCGCGAAAATCACGCCCTGCTCGTTGCGAGCAAGCTGGAGCACGGACACCGCCGCCTCATAGGCGGTAATCTGGTCCAAAAGTGGTTGCAGCTGCGATTCCAGAGCGGTGAGACGAGCGCTGTCCGCGTCGAGCATCGCGTTGAGTTGAGCGCGCTGTTGCGCTTGATCTTGCACGGCAGCAACATACGTATCATAGGTCGTTTCCACCGCCGTTGCGGACGCGAGTTCGCCGGGGAGCGTGTCGCTGTAATACGCGAGCGACGCCAGGGGGACGTGGGTCGTCGGCTGCCCGTAGAAGTCGAGGCGCCCGTTGAGCTGCGCGATCAGCGCCGTCGCGCGGGCGAGGATCTGATCGCGATCAGGGTCGGCCTTTGATCCGTCCGGCGGCGTCGTGACCGTAACCAGCCAGAGCAGCAGGTCCGCCGCAACAACGTATTGCGCGGGGTCCGTCACGCCGCTCAGATAGGCGAACTCCGCTTGCCGAAGCGTCAGCAACAGTTGCGGAATCGGCGGCGCGAACCGGCTACCGTAGAATCGCGGCATCGTCCCTATGCCGAACCCTCCGGGCGCTCCAGGCTGGCTCGGGGGCGTGCCGGCATTTCCGTCGGTACCGGGGTCTCCGGGGTCCCCCGCCCGCGCTTGGCCGTCGGCCGTGTAGCCTTCGGCACTGCCGCCTTTGCCGGACTCGCTAAAGAACACACCGATGTAACCCCCGGCGCCGCCGCTGCCGGCGCGCGCGCCGCGTGCGCCCCCTTTCCCGGCCGTACCGCCGGCACCGCCAGGGCTTTGGATTCGGTACTGTGCGCCGCCGCCGACGATGGGATGCCCGCCGTTGATCCAGACATCGGGCTCGCCTCCAGCGAGCGCAGCGGCGGTGAAGGAACCGCCATCCCCACCATTGCCGCCGGCGCCGCCATCCCCGCCGTTGCCTGCGCGGCCGCCGTTGACGCCAGGCTGTCCCTGAGAAACGAGATTTTCCCGGCTGTTCGGAGGTCCTGAAACCTGGACCGTCTTGAAATCGTCGCCGTTCGCTCCGTCGAGTCCGGAGCCGCCGTCGCCGCCGTCCTGCCCGGCCGACCCTACACCACCCGCAAGGACGATGTCGATCGCTCCGCTGATCTGTCCGGCGCCGAGCGCGAACGAGCCCGCGCGCGCACCGGAGTTGCCGGGCAGTCCCTTTTCTCCGTCGGTCGCGTCGGGATAATGAGAGCTTGCGCCGGGATCGCCGTTGCTCGCCTTTGCAGGGACGATCGGGTCTGCCATGGGCGCCGATAGGTCGACCTTCGCTCCGGCGGCCAACGTGATGTTGCGCGCGACGATCGTGAGATCGCACGCGGGTAAGCTGAGCGCAGAGTCGATCGTGATGTCGTCACCGAAGACGAACACGTCCATTCCGGCCCCGAGCTGATCTTGCGTCAGCGTATTGGCCAGACACGTAATCACGCGCACTTGCACGCCGTCCCGGGTCTGAACCTCGGACGTGAACGCAACGTACGGCGCTAGCTCCATCAGATCACCCCTGGCGACTGGTCGAGCCGGCGAATGCCGAACTCTCGGCCCCCGATTTTCTTCAGCCCGAAGCGGGACCTGCCTCGATACCGCCTCGTACTGGCGCGAACATCGTGCCCGACACGATCACCAATTTCGGAGCGCCGATCATGTAAGAGACGCCTTGAATGTATGTTTCTTGCATCACCGCGACAAGCGACTTATCCGCCCTACGCCGCGGCTCCAGAAAGCTCGGGAAATAAGTGCCGCGACGGAGCTTCGGAATCTTCAGATCGACCGGCTCATACACCACGCCCGGGGACACGATCGACGACACGGAGGAGGTCGTGCGTATCCCGCATGAAACGGCCTAGTTCTTTCGTATCCCGACGTTGATTTACATCACCAATGCGTCGCTCGACGGCTACATCGAGGACGAATCGGCACGGCCTCCGCTATAGGAACCGGGGTTATGACCATCAAGAGATTGGACCACGTCAGTGTCGTCGTCGACGACCTCTCAGCGGCTATCGCCTTTTTCACCGCGCTCGGCATGACATTCGAAGGCGGGATGCCGGTCGAGGGCACCTGGGTGGACCGCGTCAACGGGCTCAAAAGCGTTCAAGTCGACATCGTCATGATGCGGACTCCAGATGGGCACGGGCGGCTCGAGCTGACGAAGTTTCGCAGTCCGAAACTGGTCGAGATCGAACCGGCGATCGCACCGCCGAATGCGCTGGGCCTCCGGAGCGTCATGTTTACCGTCGAAAGCGTCGACGACTCGATCGCTCGCCTGCGCGCCGAAGGCGCCGAACTTGTCGGCGAGGTGGTCGAGTACGAGGACAAGTACAGACTCTGCTACATGCGGGGCCCTGCGAACATCATCGTCGCGCTGGCCGAGGAACTCTTCTGAGGCGTTCGGCTGGCTGAGTTCGCGCGAAAGCGCCATAATACTAGCCTAAAGCGGTAGTATATGCTAGAATAATGGCATGGCTAAGCGAATCGCGCCGCTGCTTCCGCCGCTGGAACGCCGGCTTGCACGCCTTGGCGAGCGCATCCGCACCGCGCGGTTGCGCCGCCGGCTGTCGGCAAAGCTCGTCGCGGAACGTGCGGGAATGTCGGTGATGACCCTCCGGAACGTCGAGAAGGGCGGCATGGGCGTGACGATCGGTGCGTACGCGGCGGTCCTGCACGTTTTGGGGCTCGATGGCGATCTCGATGCGGTTGCGCAGGCCGATCCGCTCGGCCGCGACCTTCAAGATGCGGCACTGCCGCGCCGTGCCCGTGCGAAAAGCGAATCTCGATGGAAGGCGTAATCGAAGTCTACCGCGATTGGAGCAGCGACGAGCCGGCGACGCGCCTCGGAACATTACGCGCGCGCGCAGGGCGAACGGGTGAGATCTTCGACTTCACGTTCGACGACGCCGCGCTCGCAGACGCGATGCTCAAAAAACAGGCGCTCGATCCCGACCTGGGCTTCTTTCCCGGGCCGCAATTCCCAAAGAACGGGCGCACGACGTTCGGCGTCTTCAAGGACTCGAGCCCCGATCGGTGGGGACAAACACTCATCCGACGCCGGTTCGAACGACAGAAGCGCGCCGGGTTGGTGCCGCGAAACGCGGGACTGGGCGAATCAGACTACTTGCTCGGCGTGCACGATGCGTTTCGGTCGGGAGCGTTGCGCTACAAACTTGCAGCCGACGGGCCGTTCCTCGATAACCGCGACGGAAGCGCCGCGCCGCCGTTCGTTCGGCTGCGCAAGCTCGAGGCGGCGAGCCGCGCAATCGAAAACGACCCGAACGGCGACGACTCGGCGACAGATGAGTGGCTTCGCTTGCTCCTAGCACCGGGAGCGTCGCTTGGCGGGGCGAGACCGAAGGCAACCGTTGTTGATCTCGACGGACATTTGTGGGTCGCAAAATTTCCCAGCGTCAAGGATCACTACGACGTGGGTGCATGGGAGTCGGTCCTTCAGCAGCTCGCAGACCGGTCCGGCCTACGCGTACCGGTTAGTAACGCCCGCAAGTTCGCAAGCGCCGAGCATACGTTCTTGGCACGGCGCTTCGATCGCAGCGAATCGGGTACGCGCATCCACTTCGCTTCGGCGATGACGCTGACCGGACGCAACGACGGCGACGACGCATCGGCGGGCGCGAGCTATCTCGAAATCGCCGAAGTTCTCGCATCACACGGCGCTACACCACGCGAGGATCTCATCGAGCTCTGGTCTCGCATCGTGTTCAGCGTGATGGTGTCTAACACCGATGACCATCTCCGCAACCACGGCTTTCTCCTGACGCCCGGCAGCGGTTGGCGTCTGTCTCCGGCGTACGACATGAATCCGGCCGCGCGCTCGACCGGCCTAGCATTGAACATCGACGAGACGGACAATGCGCTCGATCTCGATCTCGTGCGATCCGTCGCGCCGTATTTTCGCATCAAAGCCCGTCAGGCAAGCGAGATCATCTCTCGCATCGCAGACGCGGTCCGCAATTGGCGCGACGTCGCGAGCGCGCTCGGCATCAAACGAAGCGAGCAAGATGAAATGGCTGACGCCTTCCTGACCCGAGATCACTAGCAACTCGTTGGCCTCGCCGAAATAGGCGCCTGTTCGTCATTTCACCACGTCCGCCAACTCGATCCAGGTCGGCGCATGGTCGCTGGTCTGCGAGGGCTCCGCAGACCGCCGCGGCCGTGCTTCGCGAACGTGGAACCGCTAGACGAGGTCCCTGCAGGGATCGACCCGCCCTTCGAGTGCGTCCAACGTTTCCCACGGTGCGGGATAGAAGCTGGGCTCGATCGGCACGGCGGGCCAGCGAAAGTGGGCGCGCAACGCATGGTACGACGGCGAGTCGGGAATGGGGAAGCGATCGAACACATCGCGCCAACCGCGGAAGAGCGCGACGGTGTCGCGATCGGGCGGTACGCCGAAGTCGCACGCCGCACAGATGCGCTGCACGTAGTCGGCACGGTCGTAGTCGTCCTCGAATTCCTCGCCGTGCTCGACGTCCGGGTAGACGCTATGGTCGATCACCGTGGCGGTTCTTCGCTGTTCAGCGCACCAGCTTCGCTGAGAAGAAGGCGCGCGCCAGAGTGATCGCTGCCTCGTGTGCCTTTGCGCGTACCGGCCCGCTGTCCGCGCACAGGTAGGCGAGCTGGGCGGTCCCGGCCGGGGCGCACTGCGTGACGAAAGTGAAATGCCCGATCGGCGGATCCAGCAGATCGAGATGCGCTCCCGGGATCGCGGCGGCGACCGGGATCGCGTTGTCGGCGACGGGAACGACTGGATCCGCGCTCCCCGCGACGATCTCGACTGGGATCGCGATCGTCCGCAAGCTCGCCGCGGCAAATTCCGGAACCGCTGCAGGCGCCATCGCGAAGACCGCCTTCACGCGCGGATCGCGGTACGAGTTGCCGGCCTGCGCCAGCGCGTCGCGATACGCCGCATCGCTCAGCGCGAGCGCCTGCGCATCCTGCATGAGTCCGGGATGGCGACTGGCCTCTCCGCTGCAAACCGGCGTCTGCGGTTTCTGCGTGCAATAGGCGTGCAGCGCCGACAAGTCAGCGCGTGCGCCGGCCAGCTCGAGCACCGCGTTCCCGCCGATCGAGAAGCCCGCTGCGCCGATCTGCGTCCGATCGATCCGCGATGCGAAGCGCGGGTCGGCGAGAACGGCGTCGATCGTACGCGAGAGGTCGCTCGCGCGCAGCCAATTTAGCGTGATGCCGGAAACCGTTTGCGGCGCGAGCGCGTTGTTGCCGGGGTGATCGACGGCGGCGACGACGTAGCCGCGCGATGCGAGCCCGGCCGCGAACCAACCCATCCCGGACGCCGTCCCGCCTGAGCCGTGCGAGGCGACGATCAGCGGGAGCGTGCCCGGCGAAGCGACGAGCACTGCATCGCGAGACGAAACGCCCTCGACGAAGAACGGCGTGCCGGGCGGGCCGTCGGCCATCGGCTGCGTCGCGGAGCCGGCGGCGGCCGGATACCACACGACGATGTTCAACCGGCGCGAGTCGTCGCCGCGCGCATCGGCCGGCACGGCGACGCTGATGCGCGCTTGACCGACGATGAAGTCGCTCGAGGCCACCGGCGAAGCGGCGAGGCTCGCAGCCGCGCACAGTGCGGCGGCGAGAGGCAGGCAAAAACGGCGCAAGTCGATCATGCTTCATTGTCGCATAGACGTCCAAGTTGCGCTAGTGCGCCGCGGCAGCTGCGCGAGTATTCCCCAAACACCGGAAATGTGCTATGTGATCGGTAGATCACGCGCACGGTGAACGTGCGCACATGATCCGCAACGAAGCGGCCCGATCAGTGCGGTAACACTGACCGGGCCCGTCACCCGATGGGAGAATCCACCGAATGACAGACCGCCCATTCGACGCGCCCGCGTCGACCACCCGGCCCGCACAGCGGAGCGACGCAGCATGAGAAACGTCGTACCGTTCAAAGCCCCCGATACGTTCACGCGCTTCGGGATCGACTGGACCCGGTCCGCCGCCACCGAACGCGAACGCAAGCTGCGCGAAGCGTTCCTCACCTACGAGAGCTCGTGCGGTCCAAACGGGCTCGTGTCGCTACTTCTCCTGGCGACCGTATCGCGGCGGCAAGGAGCGGTCGCGGAAGATCTCCAGGCCGCCGCGGACCACGCGGAGATCCTGCTGGCGATGAAGCTGCACAAGCACCAGGATGACGCGATGGCGTCCATGGAGATGTACTTGGCGGAAGGCGGCATCGTGTGGTCGTGAGGACCGCACGGTAGTCCGCTCGCACAACCTATAGCAACTCGGCCGGTGGGGGAACACCGGCCGAGTCCGTCACCCGATGGAGATACATCGAATGACACCCGCCCGCTTCGAGCACGCGCGTCGAACGCTTGGGCGCGCCCTTTCGCGCGCCTGCCGCGCCCTGACCGAAACAGCATCACCAGCCGATTGGCCCGCCTCGTTTGGGTAGCCGTACACGTCGCGCGCGGCGACCCGGCGACGATCGCCGGCCACCGTCGCCATCTCCGCGCCTTGCTGCGTTCCTTCCGCAATGATATCGCGGCGTATCGGACAGAGCTGCGTTATCTTGAAGCGATCGCGTTCTGCGATTTCCGCAGACTGGATTATCTCGACCGATGTGAGCTCGGTCGGTGCCAGCCGGATCGCACGTCACGAGCACGCTTGTTGTGACGGTCGAAGTTCAGTTTATGGATTCCGAGTCAGCCGGCTCCTGAAAAAGGGCGAAAGCAGACTTGCTGATCGAGCTTGGTCGCCGTCGCTCCGAACGTAAGCGTGTGAGTCGACTCGCTGAGCTGGCCGAGCGGCACGACCGCGCGTCCGAACGCGTCGAGTTTCGCGAGTTTGTGGCGTCAAACCGTCCACGGTCCAATAGACTCCGTCGTTCCCGCCCGCCATCAGGGAGACAGCATTCCAGCTTGTCCGCCGCAGCGCCAAAGCAGTAAGGCACAAGGGTTCCGATCCCGGTACGGCACGGCATGGGGCATGGTTGCCCTGCAATGAAGGTCGACCGAAAATCTGTGGCAGGGCGGACGTACACGTTGAGTTCGCATTGCCGACGCGCGACCCGGGCGCGCCGGCAACGTGCCGCTTCGGCCTACGACCGCGAGCTTAGAGGCCTGCCTTGGTCAAAAAGTGCGTGGAAAAGGCACATCCATCGCGAACGTCGTGCGTGCACCATGACGATACCGCTGGTCCCACCTCCGCCCGCCGACCCCAACCTGCGCGCCGCGGGTATACGCGAGACCGCGATCCGCCTCGCCCTTGCAGGGATCGGCGACCGTGGCGGGCTGCTCATGATCCTCGAGCGCTGGCTCACGCGGAAAGCCAGGTTGAAGGGCCTCGACCTGCCCGGCGACGTCGGCCGCCACCGCGCAGCGAACGATCGCGCGGAGATCAACGTAGACCGGGACGACCAGCACCTCGTCATCCAGGTAATAGAACGCGACGACCTAGTGCCCGCGCGGCGCTGGACGACGGAAATTGCGGCGCGCGGCAGCGGCGTAGCGCTCGACGTCCGCGTCACAGTCGATCAACCGGTCGAAGCGCCTTACGCGCCTCGGCGTACACCAGTCTTCGTCGCGCACGCCATCGGCGATGCGAACGTCGCACTGCGCGATGTCATTCCGCTCAGCACTGTGCCCGCGGCGTTGACTGCCGCCGACATTGACTACGTCGTCGAGCTAATTGCCAACCCCGGACGACAGCTCCCGGTCCTGGTCATCAGCGTTCCCACCGTTGTCGATCCCGGCGACCTCGCGGAGCGCCTTGCCGGCGCAGCCCACATCTTCACGATTAACCATGAAGCCGCCCTCGCTCTCACGGATCGCGTTGGCCGGTATCGCTCCGTATTCCACGGCGGCGTTCGTACCTACCCGGCGGGATTTCGCTGGATCGATCCTCCACACACGGCACCACTGTGGTTGGGCGCGCGCCTCGCGCAGATCAACGAAGGTTTGCCCGCCACCGAGCGCATCGTGCGGCTCGCGCTGGCGCGGACCGCACTCTCGCTTGCTACGCGTCCGCTGCTGACGATCGGGGAGGTCGACCGCCAGGCCCGATTGCGACAGGACACGATCGGCCCGCAGGTCCGCGAAGATCTGGCGCACCTCGAGCAACAACTGGCGGCTGCGGGCGCGGCACGCGATGCGCTTCAGGCACGGCTCGACGAGCAGCAGATTTTCTGGAAAGAGCTCGAAGCGGACAATCAACGGCTGCTCGAAGAGCGGCAAGACGCCGAAGACCTGGCGCACAGTGCCCGCAACGCTGAATACCGCTGGCGCGCTGAGCGCGACGCTCTTGTAGCCGCAAACGACGCCCCGGGCCTCGTTCTCGGTGACGATGCCGTCGCGCCGATCGGCCCAGACGAATTTGTCGCCTTCGTTGATGCGCGCTACCAAGGGCGCATCGTCGTCTCGCCGCGCGCTCGTCGATTCTACCGCGATAGCGAATACGAGCATGGCGCGCAGTTAGTCCACGTGCTCGATGCGATCGCCACGCACTACTATGACCGTGAGCGCGGTGTCGAGGGGGCGCACGAACGCTGGAATGCAGCCTGCGAGGCCCTCTATATGAAGCACGGCGCGAGCGCGACCGAAATGGGCGCCGACGATGATCACCGATTGCGCTGGAACGACCAAAACTTGGTGATGTATCACGTACGTTCCAAGGGCAAGACGTACGATCCCCGCCGGATGCTGTACGTCGGCTTCATTTTCGATCCGACGACGCAGCAGGTTGTCCTGGGTCGCCTCCCGTCGAAGCCAACGACCATGGCAGACCACACATAACATTCTACACCGGCCCGGCCGAGGGCATCTCGGAAGCCGATTCCCGGCTGCGCACAATGCGCGCACGGCAAAGTTTTAGCTTAGACCAAGTAGAACTTTCGCAGCCTACATATTTGGAGGACCCTCTCCGAGCAGCAAGACGATCGTCGCTTCTAGCTTTTGTCCAACGCGATAATCGCAAGGTCTCCTCGGCGATCTCGTTCTCCATCACGAGCTACTTAATCTTGGCTTGCGGCCGACGAACCTCGCTGCGATGCTCGGAATCCCCGTCCTTAACAATAGACTTTCAACGCTTCGCCACACATAAGCTCGTCGGTCCATTGGCGAGAACCACTTGCGTAAGTCCGTACTTGTGTGCCGCGTCAGGCGTCCAGATCGCCGCCTTTGAAGACTCAAGGACGATCGCGGCTTTTGCGCCGCCCCTGGTTCTATCGGTTCCTGCTTAGCTGCGCCGAGTTCTTCGTTTCTATACAGGCCATCTTCCATGTGAGTATTTCGCAAATTGAGTGTACAGGTCACGCACGGGTCACTCCCCCGAGAAGGTCCGCGGAGAACGGCAGAACCTACTGTGTCGAAGGCCGCCGACGCTTGTACCGCCCGATTAACTGTCCGCCTAGATCTCCGAAAGTCGCGCGCGCATGTCTGCGACGAACTTATCGATTTACCCAATCGGCATCATTCCTCGGCCTCGGATGTCGGCTTCGCTGGCGCAAGCGCGCCCTGCAGCGGGACAAAGTATCCACCCGTGAGACGTTTGGGGAGCAAGGCTGTCGTCTTAAGCAACGAGGAGGCCTGTTGCGCTAAGTTCGACGATACATCGGACAGAGCGGTCAGGTCTTTGTACAGTGTACGCACGTCCCGCACAAGTTCCAAAAGTTTTGCTAAGCTTAGCGCATAACAGGTCCCAGCTACGACGTTGTTCTCACGCGTCGGGTTGGGAGCGACGATCGCATGTGTAAACGGAACTCCTGGGTAGCGTTCTTCAAACCACGTCGCTGATGTTAACAGCTGTCCGACCTCGCTCTTCGCAATACGATTTTGTGCAAATTTCCTGCTTTTTGCCTCAAGAACAAAGGCGTGCCCCGGAGCAAGCCACAAGACGTCTGGTCCAATCTTGTCCGACTTCTCAGGTCGCTGCGTCGCAAACCCCAAGTAGCGACCGAGTCGCGCGAGCGACTCTTCGAATTGGGTAGCCGACGATTGCGGAGTTAGGTTCGCAAGGTCGTCTACTATACTTATGAGCGTGCCGCTCGGCGGATCATGCTCTTCGATAATCGCCGCTATCGCCCGACTTTGGTCCGTCGGCTCCGCGATCGGGAGATATCGGCGATTTTGCAACGGACGCGGAAAGCGGTCATTCGATGCGCTGGCGTCGTTCTGAAGTCGCTCGGCGGCGGTGGCATCGCTACCGTACAATGCAGACCGCGCTGCTAACTGCAGGTACCAAGCCGTAAGCCGCGAATCTGTCGTCTTTGACGCAATAGCCTCATACTTACGCCGCGTCTCCTCAAAGCGGCGCGAGCGCAGCAAAGCAAATGCCTGTCGCTCGTCAAACGCCACCGAAGTGTCCACCTTCTCTTGCGAGGCCTGCTCGAGACTAGCCGACAGCCGCGATGCGTGCATTGTGGTCCACCGCTTATCGCGGTCCAGGACAGTGTCAACCGCTGACTTTAACTCATCTACGGAATTTAGCGATGATGACACTCCTCGCCCGATTTCGATCTGAATCTGCGTTGCCAGCGAAAGGTGTCTGAGGTTTGCTCTTTTTGCGATCCAACTTTCCAGAGATCGGCCGGCGAAAATGACGATACAATAATCGCTTGCGCCCCGGGCCCCCCGGCCCATACCCTGTTCAATCGTTCGAGCAACTGCGGCTGCAAGTTCGTCACCTCCGTAGAGCATTGTTGCGCGATAATCGTCATAATCGCCGGCACCATGCGGGAGATCCCATAGTACGACAAGACGGCAAGCGTCCTCGGGTAAATCGAGCCCGTCGTACCGGTTTAGAAAAACAATCGGCCCACGCGTTGCACCAGCGTTTAGCTCAGCAAGGGCCTTCACAACTTCCGCATGGCCCTTTACGATCTTTGCGGTGCTATCCCACGGTGTTGCGCTTTTCTCGGACGGCGCGAGGACGATCACGCCTTTGTCGCGGTCGCCAGACACATGTTTAGCAAGATATTGAGTCGTTTCATCGTATGACGATTCAAAATTAGACGTGAAAGCCGGCGCGAAAATGTACCTCTCCGCTATGCCGGTTGCGCCCGGCGCCGCAATTGCGAGATATGAATCATCCACTCTAAAAGTGCGGATTAGAGTAGAGTCGTCATTGACGGTCGCGGACATGAAAACGCGCTGCGGACATTCGGCATAGCTAGGAACTTCGTCCACAAGGGGCAGAATCGGCGTTATTGTAAACCCACGAGCGGACACGAGTGCATGGCACGCATATAACTGGTCGCGCAAGAACGGCCATTTGAAGAATCGCTCTTCGTCGATCAGCTTTCCATTTGAATCTTTCGATGGTCTCGCGCTAATCGCGGCGCGAATTTCACCCTCCTTCGCCCGCCATGCCCAGTACGGGACCTCAAGAACGGACGCCGCAGCGCTTGTCGCAATGTCGTCGAAGGTGCCGAGCTTCCCGATTGCATCGAAATCGTCTCGGAACAGATTCGACAGGTACCGATAAAATTCGGGGTCTTCTCTAGCTGAAGCGGTGTACGTGAAAACGTCCCGCAGGTCAGCGAAAGCGGCGTGAGCGTCGTCGACAATTATCCCACCGAGCTCAACTGCTGGCTTATTCCCGCTCGCGGTACCAAATCGACTTTGACCATTAAACAGCGCTTTGTAGTTCGCGATCATTACTGCGTCAGCGTTGTCGAAGGCCGCGGGGAAGCCGCTGGGCGGGTAGCCGACAGCGTCAATACTGTAAAGCGAGGCCTTGCGAAGCGTCTGCTCGGCAAGTTGATTATTGGGACACAGATAAAGGACCGGCTTACCGCTCGCGATTAGAATCGACTTTGCAATGAGAAGGCCAACCAGCGTCTTTCCACCGCCGGTATGCATCTTGACTACGGTATCTCTCGCTGACGATTCGTACCAGGTTCGCAGGACGTCCGCTTGTGACTTATACAAATCGTTAATGCCCGGCGGCTTCGGCGATTCGTCAAATATCTTAATCGGGTCATCCGTTTGCGACGACCCACCGAAGGGCGGAACACCCGAGAAATTCAAAGAAGGATCCCCCGATAACTACAATGAGCGATGACGCACCAATTCTATTCATCATGATTCTGCTAGACGGTTCGTTTTCCTTGTCACGCATGGACGTCATTGCACTCCCGGATCTCGATTCTGTCAGCGTCGCGACACTACGCCAAGATCGCGGAATCGTTCCGTCGTGATCCACGCGTATGTTGTGGAACAGTGGACGGACGGAATTGTCTGAGGCGCCGGCGTAGCGTAAACTACGGCAGTGTCAGAGGACGATAGCCCAACCGCTGCGCGGAAGTTTTTTCGCCCGCCGCTCAAGGGCGCCAACGGCAGACGGGCGGAGGACCGCCAGGCGCCCAGCGCCGGGTGGGTAAACGAGGCGCTTTCCAAGGTCATCTACATGAGCGCGCGCAGCGCGACCGGATTCACGAGATCGATCGCTAGATGGTGCGCGAGCTGGCCTACACGTTCTTCCCGCGAATGCCTTATGGACGAGAAGTTGATCGCGTAGGCTGCGCGGTGGTAGATAGAACCGCCCTGACCGATTGATCTCGGCTGTCTTCGTTTGACCGTGAACGTGCGAGACTCCAAATGCTGAAATCGCGTCCCCCGCCCTGGGAGATGGCAGCGTTTCGCCGGCCGCACATCGGAACTCAGTGCTCAGGCAAATTAGCGGCGTGGGTACACAGCTTTTGCGTACGTTTGGCGGGTAAACGCTTTTGGATTTCACGTTTCACAATCAACGTCGGAAAGCGGCTCATAAGCCGTGAAAGCCCTAACTAAAACGGCGCTGTCTCAATCCTGGGGTCATTTTACAATGAAGTCTGTGCGGGGTTTCCATTTCACAATCGGTGCGGAGAGCCGTCGCGGGTGCCGCGAGGTTGCAGCATTTCTAGGGCGCGCCCATGAGACTCTTGATCGCGCTGCTCACGGCAGCCTCCGTCACGGCCTTGACCCCCGAGCCCGCAAGCGGTGCGGCAATGCGTTGTACGGATGTAAGCCAGGTCTTCAATCGGGATGCCCTCGGGGCAGCCGAGGATAGCTCCTCCTCGATTGACGCCACGTGTTGCTCGACCTCGTCTCGATCGGTCTCGGGGAATTCCGCAATATGCTCGCGGAGAACGCGAACCGCGTTGGTAACCGCAGTAAGGTTCGCGGCTTGGCTTACGTTAGCCACGTTATTGGCGCCCACTTGCAGAGCACCGACCGGCGCGTAGTTGTTGAAGGTTGACGATTGGTCGCGATTCACGTATTGGTCCCCCATAACCACGGGTCCGTCAAAAAAGTTCTGAACCCTCTGTTCCTGCTCGTTCTCGAGTTGATACTGATACGCGCCTGCATATCCTCCGTAAAGCGCGAGCTTATCATCGTGGTAATCCGCTTCGGAAAAGGCCTCGGGGTCCACCGTTGAAAACTCAACCTCAAGACAGAAACCGAACGCACCGGATTTTGATCGGCACTCCAGGTATAGAACAAACCTCTTATGCTGATCGTCTCGGGTAACGGACTTAGAATATTCGCGCTCGGGTTGTCTGGGATCGAAGAAACGCACACTGTTCGGAACTGCGTATGGCGGTAGCGATAGCGCGTAGTAGCTCAGCCGGTGCGACTCGGTAGGTATTCCGTCAAAGCACGTGCTGAAATGATACCGGTTCCCCTCGCGGCGAAATCGAGTTGGCCCGAGTTTTTTTTCCGTACAGGCGGCGAGTCCGCGCCCGTACGCGCGTTCGTGCCTCGGATCGAAGAAATGGAACGGACCGCTACGCGGTTCGTCATATTCATCAGCAAACGCGACTATTAGCCTTTCACTACGGGTCGGATGCATGCGGAATGAGCGAAGCGTGCTATTCAGTTCAAGCTGTTCGATGATAACCGCGCGGACATCCATGCTGCCTCCCGGGATGGCGAACACCGGACAACAACAGCCGACTTCTACGTCTATTGTCGTTTCCGCTGTTCCGCAATTATATTCTCCCCAGAGCCCGCGCTTCCTGAGGTGCGCCTTAGTCTTGGGCGTGAACCGTGCATTGCGTTCCGAACGGCGTCGCCGATCGCGGGCCACGCCTCGGCGCAGGCGCGCAGCGTGTCTTCCTGTTCGGCCTTCGCGGGGATCGGTACGAGATCGTCACGACGCGGACGTTGAAGCCCGGGCCGCGTGCCCGGTCGGCACCGAGGATGCCGTCGTCCTCCATCCGCTTCATGGCGTTCTTCACGCTCTCGCGGTAGGAGCCGACCGACGAGGCGACGCACAGGGGCTCGAAGATCCACCCGAGGACTCCTTTCGTGAGCAGGATCCGGGTCGGGATGGGTCCGCTGAAGACGGCGTGGCGGTCGCCGCTTCAGACTCGCGCTCGGGCGGCTCGAGCCGCAGCAACCTCGCGACCAAGGCGGGGAGCGGGTAGGCGCGCTCCATCGCGACGAGCAGCCGCCGCATCGGCTCGGCCACGGGGTGATCGGGGTCCAACACTGGCGCGTGAGTCCCCTGTCTTCGACTGGACCTACGGGTACCGGAGCAAAATCGAGGAAGGTTCAACGCGGCGGTTTTCGAGTGCCGCCGACTTACCGCCGGTTGTCCCATATTTTCGATGTCCACCCCAATCGCAATCATCGGAGTTATCCAAATGCAACCTATCTCGCAATCTGACCGCATCAACTTCATCAGGAAGCATCTCATCACACTTCCCTTGCGCTGCGCTGAACCCATCATGTTTGGTCTTCACCACGAAGAAGTCGGCGAAGAGCACGCGTGGATGCGCAGCGCAACTGTTACCCTGCTCAAGGTGCGCGATCGTCGTCTCGTCGTCCTCAACGAGCACGTCATCCGTCAAATTCGCAGAGCCGTCGCCAAGAACACGACCAAGGGCACTGTTCGGGTGCAGATTGGGTCCACTCCGGTGGATATCGAGTCACTTCTGCTCGGCACGAACGCTGCGAGCGACCTCGCCATCCTGGACGCCACGAACCTGACGCTGGAGCGTGGCGAACGCCTCGACTTGGTCAACACGATGACCTTCGGCGCGACGTGCAAGCCGGAGGGCTTCGTGCCGTTGCAGTATCATCAACCTTCGCCTTGGCCCGCGCCTGACATCGCCGCCGACGATGTCGTCATGCTCGGCGGCTTCCCGGAAATGATGCGGAGGCGCGCCGGAGTCGACGTCACGCATGGAACGTGGTCGATGGCCGGCATCGCCATCACCGGAGAGGGTTTCGACGAATTCCGCATCCGCTTCGACCGCTCAGGCTGGGAGAACGAATTTGGCCCGTCCAACGACCCGCAGTTGCTGTCTCGCGAACTGAGCGGCTTGAGCGGGAGCCCGGTCTTCGTCGACCGCGGTGCGGAAGGCACGCTCAACTCGCCGCTGGTTGGATTCGTGAAGGCGTATCAAAAAGACGATGACCTTCTGGTCATCACCTCAGCGACCAACATCCGGAGCGACGGGACGTTGAAGGCACGCCCGGACCCGATTTTCCTCGCGGACGACGAGGGCGACGGCTGATGTCCTGGCGCACGGGCGACCCGTGCGTGCCGTGGGGCGTCTACGTCGCACACGGGTCACGCTGCTTTGGTGTCCCGAACCACTCGTCTATCGACGACGTCATCCCGGTAAATACCGACGCCAGCGATATGCCGAGAATCATCGCCGAGTGGCGGACGACGACGATCCCGGCCGCCGAGCGGGAAGGGGCAGCGCGCGTCGAGCCGCGCCGCCGCGCTTCTCCTCAAGGTGTGCAGCGGTCTGTCGGCAGACGACATGCGCAGCACCTACTGCCGTCACATCGAGAGCGGCGAACTCCGGCTCAAGGAACCGCCGACCAGAATACCATCTCGAATTTGACAAACGACGCCGCGCTGATCGACGTCTTCCAGCCGCTGGGTTACACGATTACTTGCAACATGACGCCGGCGATATCGAAACGGGCGCTTCCAGCAGCGCCGGCGCTGTCGGGAAATACCGGTCGAATGTTGATGCATGTCAGCGAAGACTCAGGCAAACTACAACGCGGTAGCGTCGTTTTCGGGCCGCTGATTCCCGCGTTTTCTTTCCCGCGCTCCTCAGCGTGGATTGCAAGTACGAGGAAAATGAGGGCCGCGCGTGCGAGGTTGAGAAGCCGCAGCGTCCGCTTCTCGAAGGCATGTTGCTTGACGACATATACAAGCGGGTCTGCATTGACTCGTACCCCACCGGTTGCCACATCGTCACGTACCACGCGCAGGTACTTGTGCTCCAAGTGATTCCGGATCTCTGCGACAGCCTCGGAATCCGGCTGCGTCACTGCCATGAAGTCTGGTTCAAAGAGATCACGCGAGAGCCCGTAGAGCCCCCATAAGGGCCAGTTCTGAGCCGACGCGAACGGAGTGCCCTTCGTCTTTGTCCATACTTCCCGGAACGTGACCTTCTCAAGATATGCGTCGAGGAAGAACGAAATCTTGTCTGAGATTGAATAGGTCGTGCGGTACGTCGTTTCCATTCGTTCGATGCGCAGGCCATAAACCGGTTCATCGCCTCGTGCGTCTGCTTGTGGTAGACGGCGTCGTCCGGCCGCTTGAAGCGCGCGTGGTGCTCGGCGAGCGGGATTCCGTTCACTTTGATTCGCCCAACCCGTCGGTTCCCACGTGATTAATGGGCTCCTGTTGCCCATCACGGAGGCCAGCGCGTCGGTCACGGCGCCTGAGGGAATCTCGGCTCGATGTTCTGTTCTCTGCCTCATCGGGTGTTGACGGGATTCAGAAGCGGTTCGGACGTAGGCCGAAGTTGGGGGGTCGGGCGGGAGCCGTGGTCCCTCGTCCGCTTCGGTCTGCTTTCTGCGGACGACGCGGATCTTCGCGCGCCTGCGGCGCACCGGCACGATTTCGGCGTACTTGGCGGACGGCTCGTAGGCCTCGGCGGGGAGGCGCCGCGCGATCTCGACGGCCGCGAAACGCGGGAACATGCCTAGCGCCCACTCCGGTATTCCGGGCGCCTTGGTCGCGAGGAGCTGCGCGTCGCGGGCGACACGCTTGTACGCGGCCGACATCAAGGGCAGCGTCCGTTCGATGCCACGCTGCATGGCCTGCCAGCCCAAGGAGCTCAAGATGGCGTTCTGCTGCATGAGGCGCCTCTCGGCGTCCCACGCAGGCGAACGGAGGATCGACAAGTGTTCGAAGACGCGCTGCTGGGCCCGCCACGCCGGCGCACGGAGGAAGATCATGCCGGCGACGTGCCCCGCGCGCCGGGCGGCAAGACTTTCGGTCGCGAGGAACGACATCGCGGTTTTGGGCAGTTCGGCGAATCTCGCCGCGCCGAACGCGGCACGACCGTCGGCGCCGACGCCGCCGCCGAACTTAAATGGTGTGTCGGATACTTCCGTAATCTTTAGGTTACGAATGCTGCTGCGTCGCACCGGCCGATCAACGGCGCGCGATTCTTGACTCCTATTGTACCACGGATGATCGGACGCGGGAGGGCCTGCCGCGGGTGTCCCTCGATGCGATGCCCCCTGCCTGGCACTGACACAATCAAATCCGCCGCCCCAAACATCGGCCGTCTATTTTCAGCCAGCGCGGTCCTTCTTGCGCCAGCAGGAGCCCTGCGTGTCGCCAACACGGAGCGCTCGTGTCTCTTCGTCCATATGTTCTGTGTCGACGCGTCTTCCGCGGCCGACCAACGCGCTTGTCGCGTGAAGGGAAGGCGTTTCGGCTGATTCAAGATGGACGCTCGAACCCCGATTCCAATGCGAGGCCTGATTCGATATGGACATGCAGTTGCAAGGCGTCGTGAGGACGCTTCAAACGGCCATCGAAGCGAGTATCATGCTCGCGCCGACCGAGTTCGGATTAACGCGCGATGAACTGGTCGAAGTCGGAAGTCGAATCGGCCTCGAATGCGGCGAGATCGACGATGCGTTGGGGTGGCCAGGCGCGTTCGATCATGCTGCAGGAGGCCGGCTTTCGCTCTCACCCGGTCTGTGGCAACATCGTGCGATGCTTATTAACCGGGAAGATCCCGAACTGCGCAACGTCACTGCCTTTGACTTCATCGTGGGCCAACTCAACGCTCTCGCGAAGACGATGGGCGCGTCGCAAGCCGTGCTCCCTCGCGACGTGTTGATCGAGCGCGCGCGTTCCCTCTCGGTCCCGACCGTCGACGTCGAGGCCGCCATCCTCGTGATGTCGCAGGCTGGATATCTTTTAGCCGATGCTGCCGGCGTTCGGTTCCGTCAAGGCGGACAACGCGCGTTACCGAGCGCAAATCTTGCCGGATCCGCGAATCAGCGGCCGATCCGCCGCGATGAGCTCAAGAGCGTCCTTCCGCACGTGAAGGACGTTCTAGCGCGGCGCGGCGACGGACGTGCGCGTCATGCCGAGGCGTTTCCGGCGTTCGCGGAAGCACTCGAACGATTGGGTTATGGCAATTTCCGGCTGTGGTGGAGTCAACTCTCCTCGGAGCTACTGACGCTGAATCCAGGCTCGCATCCGACCTCAATGCTCGTCCTTTCCGCGGCGGCGGTCGAAGGCGCACTCACGTTCGTCGTCAAGCACGCTCGGGACGCCGGCGTCGGCCTGTTCGGCTCGCGGGATTTCGAGGGGGACCCAATGCGCTGGAAACTCGAGGCGCTGCTGAACGGGGCAGCGCAAGGCGCGGACCCTATACTCGACAGTCAGACGAAGACGCGCGCCGAGGGCCTGAATCGTACGCGTCAGCGCATCCACGCCGGCCGCATGCTCTCGGAACATCCCACCGGGCCGCCGGATTTGCGACCGGAAGAAGCGCGCGAGGCGAAGGCCGTCGCCGAACAAGTCGTACGCCGCATCGTCGACTGGCTCGCGCAGCCGCGATCCTAACGGATTTTTCCGAAAGGCGACAATCACGTGGACGTCGTCGACTCACCTATGCCAAAGTGTCGACCGTTCGAGATGGAGCGGAACTGCCTTCGCCTCGAGATCACCGGCGAATTCGGTGAGGTTGCCATGAACGTCAGAACGGTAGAACGGGCTAGAACGTCAGAGCGCTAGAACATCAGCACGTCAGAACGGCGCCGTCTCACGATGAACCGTCCTTTCACATTGATTCACGCTCAATGCTTTCGTTTCACATTGAATCGACTCCGCATCTTTCGCATTTAATCGGGTGCAGCGGGCAGCAGGCCTGCCGCTTTGTTGCATTGCCCGGAGCGGTAGCGATGGGCAAAGTCCGACATGTTGATCTTCGAGGGCGATGATCCGGCCATTCGGCCTTTCGCAGAGCGCCCTGCGTCAAGTCTGCCAGAACATTGGACCTCCTTTCGTCCCGAAGGACCGGAAGCGGGATTCTTGCTTCCAGTGATCTGACCCCGCCGATTCTGGACAGTTATGCGGTTTGTTTCGCCTGACGCTCGCGCCACGCCGTCGGCGCGAGGTAGCCCAGGCTGGAATGGGGACGGGTTTCGTTGTTGACGCCGCCCCGATAATCCGGGCCACCTGACACCGTGGGTTTCCCGGCCGCAAGGCCGAAAGGAACCCGCCATGCGGAAGTCCCGCTTCACCGAGACGCAGATTGTCTCGATCCTCCGCGAGCACGATGCCGGCGCCTCGTTCGTCGAGTTGGGCCGGCGTCACGGCGTGCATCCCAACACGATCTCGGCCTGGAAGAGCAAGTACGGCGGCATGGAGAGCAGCGAAATCGCTCGCGGCCGCGCACTCGAGGACGAGAACGGGCGGATGAAACGCATCATTGCGAACCTCTCGCTCGAGAACGACGCGATGAAAGAACTGATCGCAAAAAACTCCTGGGGCCCTCGCAGCGAAAAGCCGCGGTGAGGGCCCTGCAGGAGCTCGGCGTGAGTCAGCGCGCCGCATGCCGTATCGCGCGCTGTCCGCGATCGGTAGCGCAATACACAATGCGCCGCATCGAAGATCCGCGGCTGCTCGAACGGCTGACGTCGCTGGCGCACGAGCGTCGGCGGTTCGGCTACCGTCGGCTCACGTTGATGCTGCGCCGCGAGGGCTTTCTGGTCAACCACAAGCGGGTGCATCGGATCTACCGCGCACATGGGCTCGAACTGCGGCCGAGGCGCAAGCGCGGCGTGCGGTACGTCCGGGGCAACGCAATTACCGCGGTCTCCCGTCCGAACGAGCGCTGGTCGCTGGACTTCGTGCATGACCTGCTCAGCACCGGGCGCAAGTTCCGTACGCTCACGATCGTCGACGACTTCACGCGCGAGTCAATCGGTATCGAAGTCGATTTCTCGCTTACCGGCGACCGGGTCGTACGCGTTCTCTCACGGCTGGCGGCTCAACGCGGCCTCCCGCCGACGCTGAAGTTCGACAATGGCACCGAATTTACGAGTAACGCGATGCTGGGCTGGGCGGCGCAGGCCAACGTCGACTTGCACTTCATCGACCCCGGCCGTCCGATGCAGAACGGCAGCGTCGAGAGCTTCAACGGTCGGTTCCGCGACGAGCTGCTCAATGAGCACGCGTTCCCGACGATCTTTCATGCGCGAGTGGCGATCGAGAGTTGGCGCGTCGATTACAACCTGCGACGGCCTCATACGTCCCTTGGCGGCTTGACGCCGGCCGAGTTCATCCAGCAATATCAAAGCACCCAAAACTCACGGTTGACTGCGGCCTGACATTTGGGGCGGCCTCATTGTAGTGCCGGATCCAAGCGGTGATGACGGACCTCGCTTCGTCGTAGGTTGCGAAGCGCTGCTGCCAGATGCACTCGAGCTTGAGCGTTCCCATGAACGATTCGGCAACGCCGTTTTGTTCGGTCTACTGCAGGGAATCGCTCGCTACCGAACCGGAGATAGCAATCCGTGAGCTCTCCACGCCCGATTGATTACTGAGGGCCACGGATTCATATGGTCGCGTGGCAGAACACTCGCGGACGTCGCGACTCGCGACATTCCAACGCACCGCGTTGGTCAACGAAACCCGCTTCAAGCTCCTGTATATGAATATCTGGACGACGGTGTCTTATCCGGAGCTCCCGGGTGTTGGATCCACTACACACCTCCGGCGCGCTGTTTGCCAAAGGTTGGTGACGACCAGCCGCAGCGGATGCGGCTACGCGCCGATGCGTGTCTGGAACAATGCCAACGCGCGCTGCAAACGTTCGTTGGCCTGGACGTAGGCAGTGCCATCCGCTATGAATGCGCGCAGGTACTCGCGGTCCTTCTCGCTCAGTTGGCTTTCGTCAAACGGGGGCTTCGTCATGGCCGCGAGCGTTTCATCGATGGCGCGCTTCCAGGCGCGGTTCATCGCGATCGTCGCGTCGAGCGCATCGACGATCGGTGCGCGCAGCCCGACTAGCAGTCGCGGATCGCCGATCCGCGGCGCTGCTTCGGCATCCGCGCCTTCGAGTATCCGCAGAGCGGCTTCACAACGTACAACCAGGTCGAACGCCGCGTCGCGAACCTCGCGCAAGTCATCGTAGATAGCAGCATACTGCGCGTCAGCAAGCCGAGCATCGACGTCGTTCGCGAAGACAGTCGGCGCCAGAACCGCGAGTCGGTGCGCTGCATATCGCGCGTGAACCGGGATGCGCTGCTCGTCGAACGTGGGTCTATCAAGCATGGTGCTGCCGACATTGCTCCGGTTGCCCGACTGCATCCTTGCTGCCGCGCGCTCGTCGTCTACAAACGGCGACGTTACCCGCGGCCCGCTTTCGACGCACGCATTGCCCTGGAGCGACGCTTTCCGCGCGCCGCCCGCACGCACAGGGCACCATCGATTTGCCCAAAGACTCAGCAGGCCAGGTCGCCTGCCCCCGGAAGGCGCAGCTTGTATATTCCTAGGCCGCCTGCCTCCAGTACACGGCGCACGTCACTGCGCGTCTCCGTAGAGCCACCTCGCCCGCCGAGAGACGAGCCACTAATGTTTCGGATCGAAATCAACGAGCTCTGGAAATGAAGGACCAGTGTTCCCAGCAACCGTGATTACAGCGTCGCCGTCGGGGTCGAGGTTTGTGCTTAGCGTCTTCGTCACGCCGCCAATGTTGAGATCCACGCGCACAGGTTTGTAGTGGCCATTTGCGAGTCCGCCCATTACCCCAGACACTTCAATGTGCCGTGGACCAACGTGTTGCGAATTCTGAAGATATATTTCCCACGTCAAACCGGACTCATCAGGACCGCCGATTCGGTCTAGCCATGCCGTCATGGCTAAACGCGAATCTACGTCCTGCTTGAACTCCGCGACATACGTTACCGTATCGCCCGCCTTATATACCTTGTCGGAATTTGCTACGCCGAAGTGCTCCACGACCATACGCTCCAATACTCGAGTCTTACTGCGCTCACGCCTAGAAAGCTAGAACGGAATTTCTTCCTCGTCCAGGGCGCTATCATCATAGCCGCCAGCACCGTTCGCCGGCGCCGCTGCCCGAGGCCGCTCGTATCCGCCGCCCCCTTCGCCGGCGCCGCGGTTCGGGCGGTCCAGCATCTGCATCGTGTTCACCACCACCTCGGTGGCTTTGCGCTTGTTGCCGTCCTTGTCGTCGTAGCTGCGGATCGACAGACGCCCGTCGACCAGGCACGACATCCCCTTTTTCAGGTACGTGTTGCAGGTCTCCGCGAGTTTGTCCCATGCCACGCAGTCGATGTAGTCGGTCTCTTCCTGCTGCTTCGAGCGGCGGTTCACCGCCAGGGTGAACTTCGTCACCGCCGCGCCCGAGCCGACGTACCGGATCTCCGGGTCGCGCGTCAGATTTCCCACCAAAGTGATTCGGTTAAAGCTGCCAGCCATCGTCGTCTTCCTTCTGCCTGCTATGCGCGCTGCTGCGCTGGTGTGCGTGTTTGCCGCGTCATGGTATGCGGCGGCGGTGCCAGGTGTACGGCACTCTGCTTTTGGTCCATAGGACCGATCCGACCCCGCGGCTGTGGCGCCCTTGTGGACAATCAGCCCCGGCTGTGGACGGGCGGGCGCGGAGCGCCCAGTCCTAGTCCGTCTTGCGGATGATGATGTGGCGCAGCACGTTCTCGTTGAGGCGCAGGAGGCGCTCCAGCTCCTTCTGCTCCTCGCCCGTGCTGCGGAAGTTCATCGTCACGTAGTAGCCCTCGCGGACGTCGTCGATCTCGTAGGCGAGGCGGCGCTTGCCGTGCTTCTCGAGCTCGCCCACGATCTCGCCGCCGCGGGTCTTCACGCCCTCGGCGATCGCGTTCGCGCGCTCATCGACCTCGGTCTCTTCGAGGCTCGGGCGCAGGACGTAGGTGACTTCGTAATCGATCGCGGTAACTGCCATTTGGTTGCCCTCTCTGGACGCCGGTGGAGCCGGCGGCCCGGCGCAATCGGCCGGGCAGCGGGGAGTCTCCGGGGCCTAAGAGCCGCCGTGAGAACCCCCGGATGGTATCACGCGCAAATGACGGGCGTCTAGGCCGGGTACGACCCCTGAGCGCCATCCCAGAGAAAAATCGCAGACTTCTCGGGACGCTGCCCTCACCACCGGAGGTCGGGACCTCCCCGGAGTACCTGCTTGTCGATCGCTGATTTTGCCGTCACCCGCCGCGTGACCGTCGCGATGCTCGCCGCGGCCATCGTGCTGCTCGGCCTCTTCGCCATACCGCGGCTGCCGATCGCGCTGCTGCCGAGCTTCCAGCCGCCGGTCGTGTCGGTCACCGTCAACTACGGCAACGTCGCGCCCGAGACGATGGAGTCCACCGTCACGCGGCCCATCGAGAACGCGGTCAGCCGCGTCTCGGGCATCGACTACCTCCAGTCGAACTCGTTCACCGGCCAGAGCGTCGTGCGCGCGACGTTCAAGTACGGCACCAACATCAACGTCGCCGCCACCGACATCCAGCAGCAGGTCGCGCGCGCCGCGACCTCGCTCCCCAACGACCCGCTGCTGCAGCAGCCGCAGATCCAGAAGGCCGACCCCAACTCGATCCCGGTCGTGCGCCTCTCGGTCACCGACGCCACGCGCCAGCTGCGCGATCTCTACGACCTCTTCAACAACCAGCTCGCCGACGAGTTCGCCGGCGTCTCGGGCGTCGGTTCGGTCAGCGTGTTCGGCGGCGCGCAGCGCGCCATCATGGTCGAGCCCGACGCGGCCGCGCTCGCCGGCTACGGCCTCGACACCAACACGATCGTCAACAAGATCAAGGCCGAGAACGTCGATGCGCCGGCCGGTATCCTCGCGATCGGTCCCAAGGAGTTCGTCATTCGCGCGAACTCGCTGTACAAGGGCGCCGACCAAGTCGCAAACACGGTGCTGACCGTCAAGAACGGCGCGCCGGTCTATGTCCGCGACGTCGCCAAGGTGAGCGACAGCATCCAGGAGATCCGCTCGTTCTCGCGCCTGGACGGCGTGCCGTCGATCGCGCTCGCCGTCACGGCGCAGCCCGACGCGAACGTCATCTCCGTCTCGCAGGGCGTGTACGCCAAGATCGCCGACTTCCAGAAGCGCTATCCCACGATGCACTTCGGCGTCGTGTTCGACCAGCAAGGCTTCATCCGCAACGCGGTCGACGCACTGGCGCACACCGCGATCTACGGCGCGATCCTCGCGGTCCTCATCATCCTGCTGTTCCTGCACTCGCTGCGCTCGACGCTCATCGTCGCGGTGTCGCTCCCGATCTCGGTGATGGGGACGTTCTTCGCGGCGTACATGCTGAACCAGTCGCTCAACATCATGACGCTGGGCGGGCTGGCGCTCG